>JAIKWF010000094.1 GCA_024685005.1 Lachnospiraceae bacterium | reverse complement strand
CGTCGGAGGTTCCGGAATACGGCCCGAAGCGACCGCTGCGGATACATACAAGCAAATCGCTGCAGAAGAGACCCTATGAAGAAACGAATCCTGTCTTACATGACAATGATCGACACCCAACTGTATAAGGACCGCACAGACCGAAAGATGGACTATGAAAAAATGTGCCAGCGTCATCTGACCCAGCTTCATTTTTTCATGCACGAAAGAAGTGTCCATCTGGCGGTGATGATCCTCTTTGCGCTGCTAGCCTTCGGGGACTTTTTCGCTATGGTGGTATCCTTCCAGAATGGTCTGGTGATCCTTTTTCTGGCGCTGCTGGTTTTGCTGATCCCCTACATCATGCATTACTACCTGTTGGAGAACAGCTGCCAGTACATGTACAGACAGTATGATGAGATGCAAAGACGTTTGTACGAAGGAAGCAAAACGGAAGTTTTCTTTGAGGAAGAACATCTTTACAGATATCTGCCGGAGGAAGAAAGAGAGCCGGAGTAAAGCCTATGGCAAAGGACGAAATACTTTTTTATCTGGATACGAAGGAAGGCAAAATCCCCTGCTATCTGAAGAGAACCCGTCGTAAAACCTACGGCGTTGTGGTTGACAAGGACGCAAGGGTGGAGCTTCGCATGCCCCTTCGCGGCAGCCGTAAGAAGGCACTGGAAATGGCCGAGGAGTGGCGGGAGTGGATCCTGGAAAAAAGAAAGATCCAGCTTGTGCATCTTTGTGAGAGACAGAAACTCATTGAAGAGGGCGAAAAGCGCTTCAGTCCCCAGTCACGGGAGCAGATTGAGAAGAAATACAGAAAAGCGGCAAGGGAGTATATTACGGCCAGAGTGGCCTATTACACGAATATTTTGGGCGTGCACTGCAACAGCATCCGTATTGCAGAGCAGAAGACCAGATGGGGAAGCTGTTCCGGAAACGGGACGCTTTCTTTTCACTGGAAGCTTATGTTTGCGCCCAGACAGGTGCTTGACTACGTGATCGTTCACGAAGTCTGTCACTTAAAAGAAATGAATCATTCCAAGAGGTTTTGGGCATGGGTTTCCTTCCTGATGCCCGGTTATGAGGAGAACAGAAAATGGCTCAAAGACCACGGAGAACAGTTACAATATTATTGATGATGGTCTGCTTGTGTATGCTTTTTGGCTGCGGAAAAGAGGCAGCTGAGGAAGGGACAGGCATCGAAGCGGCAACCCGGACTGAGCAGAGTGCAGATACCGGTATGATCGGATCTGATTTTCAGGACAACGGACAGGGTGTAAGCACCGGCTCTCTGGAAACAGAAACGGAGAATTTTTCTTCTTTCCAGAAACAGGTCAGCGCCGGCGTTGCCCAGGAATTTTTGAAAGCGGATCCTTCCGCGGAAAAAGGCGCTGCTTTGCTGGAACAAAAAGCTGCTCAGGCGCAGACGGATACGGCCGGTGAGATTCCGACAGATCTGCCGAAGGAAGATGCGCAGGAGGATGAGCTTACCGCAGAAAATGATGCGGAAACCCAGGAGCAGGATGAGGCGGGTTTTGAAAAGGCTGCATCCGGCGGCGGAAAACTGGTGGTCATCGATCCCGGTCATCAGGCGAAGGGAAACAGCGAAAAGGAGCCCATCGGCCCGGGAGCCAGCGAAACAAAAGCAAAGGTTACCGGGGGAACCCATGGAAATACCTCCGGAATTTACGAGTATCAGCTGACACTGACTGTCTCCGAAAAACTGAAGGCGGAGCTGGAAAAAAGAGGCTATCAGGTGATGATGACCAGAACCTCTCATGATGTAAATATCAGCAATTCCGAGCGGGCAGCGGTGGCTAACAATGCCGGTGCGGGCGCATTCATCCGAATCCATGCCAACGGATCGGACAATACCTCCGTAAACGGAGCCATGACAATTTGTCAGACCGCATCCAATCCCTACAATGGAAATATGTACTCCCAAAGCCGCGCCCTTTCCGATGCGGTGCTGGATCACTTTGTCAGCAGTACGGGATGCAAGAAACAGTATGTATGGGAAACGGATACCATGAGCGGGATCAACTGGTGTCAGGTGCCCACTACCATTATCGAGATGGGCTATATGACCAATCCCACCGAGGATTCCAACATGGCCTCCGATGAATATCAGAACAAGATGGTTACCGGCATGGCAGACGGTATCGATGCGTTTTTTGCAGGACAATAAAGTTAGCGTTTGCTAACAATTAAAAATTATAAAACAAAGGATAAAAGAGCAGAAGGGAGGAAGGATATGCAAAATGAAATAACAGCGCAAAAGATCCTGCTTCCCGAAGCTGTAAAGATGATCCTGACCACCCTCTCCGATGCAGGTTATGAAGGCTATGCGGTGGGAGGCTGCATCAGGGACAGCCTTTTGGGACGAAAGCCCAGTGACTGGGACATAACAACATCAGCAACCCCGGGACAGGTAAAGGAGCTGTTTCGCCATACCATTGATACAGGGATCGAACACGGAACGGTTACCGTGATGCTGGATCATGTGGGATATGAAGTGACTACTTACCGGATCGACGGGGAATACGAGGACGGAAGGCATCCGAAGCAGGTGACCTTTACCCCTTCCCTTTTTGAAGACCTGAGAAGAAGAGATTTTACCGTAAACGCCATGGCCTATAACGAGAAGGAAGGCCTTGTGGATCTGTTTGGCGGTATAGAAGATATGAAAAACGGCCTGATCCGTGCGGTGGGCGATCCCATGGAGCGATTTTCCGAGGATGCTCTTCGTATGATGCGTGCAGTCCGTTTCAGTGCACAGCTTGGTTACCGGATCCATGAAGAGACGCAGGAAGCGATACAGAAGCTGTCTAAGACTTTGGCAAAAGTCAGCGCGGAGCGGATCCGGGTAGAACTGGAAAAGCTTTTGGTAAGCCCTCATCCCGAGCAGTTCATTCTTTGCTACAAACTGGGACTGACAGAGGTGTTTTTGCCGGAGTTTCATACGGCTATGATCACAACCCAGAATAACCCCCATCATTGCTATGACGTGGGAGAGCACATCATGGAAAGCATCAAGGCTGTGAGAGCAGATAAGGTGCTGCGGTTTACCATGCTTTTTCATGATCTGGGAAAACCTGCCTGCAAGACTACGGATGAAGAAGGCATCGATCATTTTAAGGGGCATCCCGCTGTTTCCGCCAAAATAGCGGACGAAAGGATGCGGGCCCTTCGTTTTGATAATGAGACAAGAAAGCGGATCATCATTCTGACAGAGAATCATGATCTTCGCATCAGCCCCGAAAAAAAGGCAATCAGAAAAGTTCTTTCCCGGCTGGGGGAGGACAATCTCAGGCTGCTTTGGGAAGTGCAGATTGCAGACACCACTGCCCAAAGTGACTATCAGCGGGAGGAAAAACTTGCCGGCATCGCTGAGGCAAAACGGCAGATGGAGCTGGTGCTGGCGGACAAAGAATGCTTCAGTATCAAGGATCTTGCAGTGAACGGACAGGACCTTTTGCAGTTGGGATATCCCAAGGGACCGGCTCTGGGAGCGGAGCTGAAAGAGCTTCTTGCTGCCGTTTTAGAGGATCCTTCCCAAAATACGAAAGAGACGCTTTTAAAGCTTGCCGCGGAGCAGAAAGAGAACTTATGAAACAGAAAACACTGTTCGGTATTCTTTTTTTACTGATCCTTCTGTTGACGGGATGTGGGAATGAGGAAGATACCGCTTATATGCAGAGTATATCCGATAACGAGCCTGCAGCTGCCGCCGTGCCTGCTGCCGATCCCATGATGGCAGATTCTCTGGATCATGCCGTGATCAGGCTGGTGGACCAGGAGGATCAAAAGATCCTCTTTTATTCATTGAAGGCAAACAGAAGCTATCTTCTGGCCTTTAATTCCGCCACAGCAATCCGCGACCGCTTCGGAGAGGAACTTGTCAGCGCCCAGCTTACCGGCGGTGACATCGTGAATGTGGCCTTTTTGAAAAACGAAAAAGAAGCCAAGGGCATCTGGCTGGACGATACGGTGCAAAGGCTGGAAAACGTTACGGATTTTTCCGTTAATACAGTGGCCCGCACCATGGAGATCGGGCAGGATCAGTACAGCATCGGTAAGGACTGTATTGTTTTGTTTCAGGGAAAAGAGCTGACCCTTTCGGATATCAACGAAAGTGACACCTTAAGCGTTGTCTGCAGCGACAATACCGTATTGTCTTTGGCCATCACAAGAGGCCACGGCTATGTCAGACTGATAGGAGCCGATCCCTTTGAAGGGGGCTGGGTGGAGTTCGGACAGGATGTGATCCGCCAGGTGGAAAAGGATTCGCTTTATGTGGTGCCGGAAGGCACCTATCAGATGGTGATCTCCAAAGGACATGATTTCGGTACCAAGGATATTGAAGTAAAAGCCAATGAAGAACTGGAAGTGGATGTTTCCGATGTGCTGACAGATGCGGACAGAACGGGACAGATCCTCTTCTCCGTTACCCCTGTGGACGCGACCCTTACCGTGGATGATAAGCAGATGGATTTTTCCAAGCCCATAGAACTGACCTACGGAATTCACCAGGTGGTGGTTTCGGCGGAAGGATATCAGAAGGTGACCCGGTATATCAAGGTGGGAGAACCCCTTGCAAATCTTTCCATCGAACTGGAAAAGGAAAAAGAAGAGCAGACGGATCAGACACAGGTGGGCGCTCCTTCCGTCAGCGAGAATACCCCAGTGGTCAGCGCTTCCGAGGATGGCAGCCGCCGCGTTTATATCGACGGGCCTTCTCTGGCAGAGCTGTACGTGGATGATGTTTATATCGGCGTGATCCCTACTTCTTTTGCCAAAAAAAGCGGCAAGCATACCATTTCGCTTCGAAGAGAAGGCTACATCAACCGCAGTTATACACTAGAGATCGACGACGGGGATAATGACAATCACTATTCTTTCTCATCATTAAAACCTGCCACAACGGCTGCGGATGCAACCAGCCTCTCCGGGTTGTCCCAGATGGTAACGGACGCTTTGTCCGGATTGTAAGTAAACCTGTCCCGGAAAAAGCTGGCACTCAAGGCAGGAAAGCAGAAGAAGATCAAAGCGAAGCTGAAATTTGAGAAAAAGGTGAAGAATCACAGGAAGGTTGCCTGGGAGTCCGATGATGAGAGTGTGGCAACGGTGACTAAAGGCAGGATCAAAGCCGTTTCCAGAGGCACATGCTCTGTCTATGCCTATGCACAAAACGGTGTTTGTGCCAAAGTGAAAGTGACAGTAAAGTAAAGAGAGAAAAATATGGAACAATTATCGCTTAAGGAAATCGTACAAAAGCTGCGGGCCGAAGACGGCTGCCCCTGGGACAGGGTCCAGACCCATATGAGCCTGAAGGCAGCCTGTATCGAGGAGGCTGCAGAGGTGGTCTGCGGTATCAATATTCTGGATCAGAAAGGCGATCCCGAGAATCTGAAGGAGGAGCTGGGAGACCTCCTTTTGCAGGTGATGTTCCATGCGGTGATCGCTGAGGAGGAAGGGCTTTTTACCTATGATGACGTGGTCCGGGGGATCTCCGAAAAGATGATCAGACGTCACCCCCATGTGTTTTCCGGGGCGGTCTATGCAACCGAAGAGGAGCGTCATGCAGCCTGGGAAGCCATCAAAAAAGAAGAAAAAGCGGGCCGGGAGTGGCAGGAGGAATACCTGCGGGATGCCATGGAGGAGGCCGCCGCTCTGATCGATAAAGCCAAGCAAAGAAAGGGATTTTCGGACTGATTCGGAAAGATTTGAGGAAGAATGCTTGAAGAATAAAACTGCGGGACAATATTTTAAGGAGCGGTTCGGACAAAAAGTGTACAGGATTGCGTTGGACGGTGGCTTTACCTGCCCGAATAGAGACGGAACGCTGGAATCCAGAGGATGCATCTTCTGCTCCGGACAGGGTTCGGGTGATTTCGCAGCGAATCGCTTTCTTAGTATTACGGAGCAGATCGAACAGGGAAAAGCACTGATTCAAAAGAAAATGCCTGACGGAGAGGGTAAGTATATCGCCTATTTTCAGGCTTTTACCGGAACCTACGCACCGCTTACGCAGCTGAAGGAAAAGTATATGGCAGCCCTGGAGCACCCGGATATCGTGGCACTGGATATTGCCACCAGGCCGGATTGCCTGCCGGAGGACGTACTGGACCTTCTGGAAGAATTAAACCGGATCAAACCGGTATGGGTGGAACTGGGACTGCAGACCATGCATGAAAAAACCGCGTCCTATATCCGTAGGGGATATCCTTTATCTGTTTATGATGATGCCATCAAAAAGCTGACAGAGCGGGGCATTGAAGTGATCACTCATGTGATACTGGGTCTTCCGGGAGAAAGCCGGGAGGAAATGCTGCAGACCGTATCATACGTGGCAGCGGGTCCCATATCCGGCATCAAATTGCAGCTTTTGCATGTGCTGGAGGGAACGGATCTGGCAAAAGATTACAGAAACGGCCTCTTTACATGTATGTCTATGGAGGAATACACGGATCTTGTAAGAGACTGCATCGCTCTGCTGCCGGAGCAGGTTGTGGTCCACCGGATGACAGGCGACGGTGCCAGACGGGATCTGATCGCGCCCCTCTGGAGTCTGGATAAGAAAAGAGTTTTGAATATGCTGCGGGAAAAATGTGAGATAACTTAAGAAAAATGCCGGGTTGTGATAAGACAGACCCGGCAAATTTTGCAATAATAGGCAGAATATTTACAATAACATAAAATGACTTGAAAAAACGGGTTCCGTCTGCGGATGGTGCCCGTTTTTTGTGCTTTTTTTGGTGTTTTTTCCCTTTAATCTGTGTTATAGTAGGAGCATAGGCGCCGCAGAAAAAGCGGCAACCACAGAGTAAAAGAAAGGAAGGATTGTTATGGACTATAAAGAGATTTATCAAAAATGGTTAGCAGACCCTTACTTTGACGAGGATACTAAGAAGGAATTACAGGCCATCGCCGGAGATGAAAAAGAGATCGAAGATCGTTTTTACAGAGAGCTTGAGTTCGGTACCGCCGGACTTCGAGGCGTCATCGGTGCCGGTACCAACCGTATGAATTTTTATACTGTACGCAAAGCCACCCAGGGCCTTGCCAATTACATTAAGGAGCAGGGAGGCAGCGAAAAAGGCGTAGCCATCGCATATGACTGTCGTAACTTCAGCCCCGAATTTGCGGATGAAGCAGCTCTTTGCCTTGCAGCAAACGGCATCAAGGCTTATGTTTTCGAGTCCCTTCGTCCTACCCCGGAGCTTTCTTTCGCGGTAAGACATCTTGGATGCATCGCCGGCATTAACATCACTGCCAGCCACAATCCGCCGGAATATAACGGATATAAGGTATATTGGGAGGACGGTGCCCAGATCACACCGCCTCATGATAAAGGCATCATGCAGAAGGTTTCCGAAGTGACCGATTTCAGTATGGTAAAAACCATGGCGAAGGAGGAAGCTAAGGTAGCGGGTCTTTACCAGACCATCGGCGCGGATGTGGATGATCCTTATGATGAGGCTTTAAGAAGCCGGATCCTTCATCAGGATTCCATTGACCGCATGAAAGATCAGATTTCCATTGTATATTCTCCCCTGCACGGCACCGGTAATATCCCGGCCCGCCGGATCCTGCAGGAGATGGGCTTTACCAACGTTTATGTGGTACCCGAGCAGGAAAAACCCGACGGCAATTTCCCTACGGTTTCCTATCCCAATCCGGAAGCTGCAGAAGCATTTGAGCTGGGCCTGAAGCTGGCAAAGGAAAAAGGAGCGGAGCTGGTGCTCGCTACGGATCCCGATGCAGACCGTCTCGGTGTATATGTAAAGGATTCCAAAACAGGAGAGTTCCACACCCTTACGGGAAATATGTCCGGCTGTCTGCTGGCAGACTATGAGATCGGTCAGACCAAGGAATTAAAAGGCCTTCCTGAGGACGGCGCGCTGATCAAGACCATCGTTACCAGCAACATGGCAGATGCCATCGCAAAACATTACGGCGTAAAGCTCATCGAGGTTCTGACCGGCTTTAAGTATATCGGACAGCAGATCCTGGGCTTTGAGAAAAGCGGCAAGGGCACTTATCTTTTCGGCTTCGAGGAAAGCTACGGCTGCCTCATCGGAACCCATGCAAGGGATAAAGATGCCATCGTAGCTGTTATGGCACTGGCTGAGTGCGCTGCTTTCTACAAAGAAAAAGGCATGACCCTTTGGGATGCTATGCTGGCTATGTATGAAAAATACGGCTATTACAAGGATGATGTGAAGTCCATCACCTTAAAGGGGAAAGAAGGCCTTGCCAAGATCGCAGAGATCTTAGAGAATCTTCGCAAGAACCCGCCGGCAGAGATCGGTGGCAAAAAGGTGCTTTCCCGCAGAGATTATCAGGCTGACACCGTAACGGATACAGCTACGGGAGAGGTTACTTCCACAGGCCTTCCCGCATCCAACGTGCTGTATTATGATTTTGCAGACGGTGAGTGGATGTGCGTTCGTCCTTCCGGAACAGAGCCTAAGGTGAAATTCTACTACGGCGTGAAGGGAACGGATCTTGCTGATGCGGATCAGAAATCCGCAGCCTTTGGTCAGGAAGTTCTTGCTTTGATCAATTCCATGATGTAAGAGGCGCAAACCCCCGAATTTTCTTGACATTCGACCTGAAAAAAGGTATAACAGGAAAAGGAGTTTTTTCGCAAGGCTCCATAAAAATGATTTATCATCAGAGGAGGAATTTACACATGAACAAGGCAGAACTTGTAGCAGCGATCGCTGACAATGCCGGATTGACAAAGAAGGACGCTGAAGCAGCTCTGAAGGCTTTTACAGATGTTGTAGCAGCTGAGCTTAAGAAAGGTGAGAAGGTTTCCCTGGTAGGCTTCGGCAGCTTTGAAGTATCCAAGAGAGCAGCCAGAGAGGGTATCAATCCCCAGACAAAGCAGGTTATGAAGATCAAAGCTTCCAAGGCTCCCAAGTTTAAAGCAGGTAAGGCATTAAAGGAGCTTGTTAACAAGTAAAGATCGCGTTTACGCAGATAATAACACTGTACTTTATGAGCCGGGGGTGAATGCCTCCGGCTCGTTTCATGAACGGTAAATGAAAATCAGTTGCCTCCGGATGAAACAAGAGTAAGGAGAAATACTATGAGACTGGATAAATATCTGAAAGTATCAAGGCTGATCAAGCGCCGCAGCGTGGCCAATGAAGCCTGTGATGCCGGCAGGATCTCACTGAACGGAAAAGTCGCAAAGGCATCGGCGGAAGTAAAACAGGGAGATGTGATCACCATCGGCTTCGGAAACCGCAACGTTACCGTAGAGGTGCTGACTGTGGCGGAAACGGTAAGGAAGGAAGAAGCGAAGGAAATGTATCGCTATCTTTCTGAGGAGAACGGTGCAACCGAAAGCGGTGAAGAAAAATAATTTATGTTAACAAACATTTGTTCCCCCACTACATCTTGTGTTTGAAGATTGGCCAGACACCAATGGTTGAAAAATGAGATAATATAAGGCTTTGCAGGGGGTCTGACGTCTTCTGGGACTTGGAAAAAACGGTTGACGGGCAACATAAAATCAAGTAAAATAATTTTATGTTAACGAAACAAGGTGGAGCAATATTCCCTTTGTAGAAATGAGACGGATAATAGATGGCCCGAAATCGAGTAGAGTACAAAAAGAATAACAGCCGCGGAGGGGGAAGCGTTCTGTTGATCCTGGCTCTGATGCTTTTGATCGTCGGTATTCATTCCTTTGGACTTTGGAAGAAGCAGACGGCACTTACTGAGCAGCGAGAGCAGCTGGCAGCACAGATCGAAGCAGAGCAGAAAAGGACGGAAGAGCTTTCACAGCTTCGTAAGTATGTTAAGACCGACTCTTACGCGCAGGAGATTGCGCAGGATAAGCTGGGCCTGGTACATGAGGGCGAGATCGTATTTGAAATAGAAAAGAAATGAAAACCTGCAGATCATTGCAGGTTTTTGTTCGTTTCGGCGATACTGCAGCCGCCGGAATCTGACAGTTACAGGAAAAGGAACATCACCATGAAGGAAGGAAAGGCGGAGCAGATCCGCAGCACAGTATATCAATACATGATCCGGCAGGATATGGTAAGACCCGGGGATCACATCCTTGCTGCCGTATCCGGCGGAGCGGATTCTGTCTGCCTGCTGCAGCTTTTATATCAGCTGCAACAGAAGCTTGGGATCACCCTGTCTGTGATGCATATCAATCACATGCTGCGGGATACGGCAGAAAGGGACGAGGAATTTGTAAAAAAGCTTTGCGCGGAAAGGGATCTCCCCTTTTACAGCCGGTCCGTTGCCGTGGAAGAAGCGGCCAAAAGGGATGGGACCGGCATTGAGGAGACAGCCAGGAATCTGCGCTATGAAGCGCTGCTTGAAACGGCAGAGCGTATTGGCGCCAAAAAGTTAGCAGTGGCACACCATATAGGTGATCAGGCAGAGACGGTCCTCTTTTCCCTTTGCAGGGGCAGCGGCCTTGCGGGGCTTGGAGGGATGCATCCTGTCACAGAGCATGTGATCCGTCCTTTGTTGTGCCTGGATCGATGTCAGATCGAAACATATCTGTCGGAACAGAAGCTTTCCTTTATGGAGGATGAGACTAACGCAGATGAAACCTACAAAAGGAATCTGATCCGGAAAACCATTCTCCCTGCGCTTACGGAAAAGGTGAACGATCAGACACCGCAGCACATTGCAGCGGCGGCGGAATTTGCCAGATCTGCGGATGATTATCTGCAGCAGCAGACGCTGGAGGCCTTTGGGAAGTGCCTTGCCGCGCAGACGGAAAGCAGTATTTCTCTTTCCATTGATACCATCAGAAACATGCATCCCTACCTTAGGATGCGTGTATTGCAAAAAGCGGTTTATGAGATCTCGGGGCAAAAGAAAGACATCGCCGCTGTCCATATCAGAGACGTGCAGTCCCTTTTGGAAAAACAGAGCGGAAGAAGGATAGCATTGCCCTACGGTATCAAAGTGCGCAGAAGCTATGACCTGCTGATCTTTGAAAAGAATGATCAGTTGGAAGGTTCCCTCGGCGGGTCGTCGAAAAGAAGCAGCGATGGGATACAGGATGGAAGCGGAGATGGAACGCCGGGTGGACCCGGCCATGATGCCGGCCGGAATGAAGTGCTTGTGCTGACGAAAGAACAGCTTATAGCGGACGAATTTCAAAAGGGAAAAGAGATCAGCGTTTCGGGAAGCAGACTCCAACTGCACCTAATGTCAGTTGATGGGGGAAAAGCATTGGCATCGATTCCCGAAAAATCGTATACGAAATGGCTGGATTATGATAAAATAGATGGGCCTGTTGAATTCAGACAGGCAGCACGGGAGGATTATTTTTACTTTGATGATACCCGAAAGAAGTTAGCATATGCTTACTTTAAGGATCAAAAGATTCCGGCGGTTCAAAGAAACAGGCAGCTTGTATGTGCCGTTTCGGACCATGTGCTTGCCTTTTTACCCGGGAGGATCAGCAACAAAGTGAAGATCAGCGGAGATACAAAACGCATTTTGGAGATACGCTTAATAAATGAGAAAGAATAAACGGAGGATGAGAAATGGCAGACAAGATTACTGAGATGATCTCGGAAGAAGAGATCGTGAAAAGGACTTGTGAGATCGCAAACCAGATCAATGAAGATTATAAAGGAGAAGAGATCCACCTGATCTGCGTGCTTCGGGGCGGCAGCTTTTTTACCTGTGAGCTGGCAAAGCATATCACACTTCCTGTGACCATGGACTTTATTTCCTGCTCCAGCTACGGCAATGACACCAAATCCAGCGGTGTGGTACGGATCGTAAAGGATCTGAGTGATTCCATCGTGGATAAAAACGTGATCGTGATCGAGGATGTGGTGGATACCGGAAGAACCTTAAGCTACCTTCTGAAGATGTTAAAAGACAGACAGCCGAAGAGCCTGAAGCTATGCAGTCTTCTGGACAAGCCTTCCCGCCGGGTCGTTGAGGTGAAAACGGATTATATCGGCTTTACCATTCCCGATAAATTTGTGGTAGGCTTCGGACTGGATTATGCACAGAAATACAGAAATCTTCCTTTTATCGGGGAGATCGTACCGGAAGATAATAACTAAGAGAACATATTTGGGAAAGGCAGAAAAATGAACACGAACAAGAAACAAAGGGGGCTGGGCGGCAGTTTTATCCTGATCCTGATCCTGCTGGGAATCGCCATTTGGATCGGTACCATGCGCCACTCCGAAACCGGTTATAACTGGTCCGATTTTGAAAGGGACCTGAAAGAAGAGAGTATTCAGAATGCGGTGATCGCACCTAACGCCGAAGTACCGACAGGTGTTGTTACCTTCACCATGAAAAACGGCATGACGGCCATGCTTTTTACCTCCGACATCACCAAGGTGGAAGGAATGCTGCAGACAGCTTCCATTACCTATGTGATGAAGGATATGCCCAGTGAAAACTGGTTTCTGTATTATGTATTTCCCATGCTTCTTGTGTTCATCATTTTCGTGTTCTTCTTCTCCATGATGAATACCCAGCAAAGCGGCGGCGGTGCTGCGGGAAGAATGATGAACTTCGGTAAGTCAAAGGCCAAAATGACAGGCGCCGGAGAAAGTAAGATCACCTTTGCGGATGTGGCCGGACTGAAAGAAGAAAAGGAAGATCTGGAAGAGATCGTGGATTTTCTCAGAGACCCCGGCAAATATACGAAGGTTGGTGCCAGGATTCCCAAGGGCGTTCTTTTGGAGGGACCTCCCGGTACAGGAAAGACCCTTTTGGCAAAGGCCATTGCGGGAGAAGCAAATGTTCCCTTCTTTTCCATTTCGGGTTCGGACTTTGTGGAAATGTTCGTAGGTGTGGGTGCTTCCCGTGTCAGGGATCTGTTTGAAGAAGCCAAGAAACATCATCCCTGTATTGTATTTATTGATGAGATCGATGCTGTGGCCCGCCGGAGAGGAACCGGCATGGGCGGCGGCCACGACGAAAGAGAGCAGACCTTAAACCAGCTTCTGGTGGAGATGGACGGATTTGGTATCAACGAAGGCATCATCGTGCTGGCGGCTACAAACCGCGTGGATATTCTGGATCCCGCCATTATGCGTCCCGGACGTTTTGACAGAAAGATCGGCGTGGGAAGGCCGGATGTCAAAGGCAGAGAAGACATCCTGCGGATCCATGCCAAGAATAAGCCTTTGGCGGAGGATGTTGACATCAAGCAGATCGCCCAGACTACGGCAGGCTTTACGGGGGCCGATCTGGAGAATCTGATGAATGAATCCGCTATTCTGGCGGCAAAGGAAAACAGACCCTTTGTGATCTATGAGGATGTGAAGAAAGCCTTTATCAAAGTGGGTATTGGCTCGGAGAAAAAGAGCCGGGTGATCTCCGATAAAGAAAAGAAGATCACAGCTTATCACGAAGCAGGCCATGCGATCCTGTTCCATGTTCTGCCGGAGATGGATCCTGTTTATACCATTTCCATTATCCCTACCGGTGTGGGCGCTGCAGGTTATACCATGCCCCTGCCGGAAAAAGATGAGATGTTTATGACAAAGGGTCATATGCTTCAGGATATCATGGTTGACCTGGGAGGCCGTATTGCGGAGGAGATCATTTTTGACGATATCACCACCGGTGCTTCCAGCGATATCAAGAAGGCTACTCAGGTAGCCCGCAGCATGGTTACCCGGTTTGGTATGTCCGAACTCATCGGTACCGTGAATTACGATGATGACAGCGATGAGGTATTCATCGGTCGCGACCTTGCCCATGCGAAGACCACCAGTGAAGCAGTAACGGGCCAGATCGATGCGGAAGTAAAGCGGATCATAACGGAATGCTATGATAAAGCAAAGAGCATTATTGAGGAACATATCGATGTGCTCCATGCCTGTGCAAAACTATTATTGGAAAAAGAGCGAATTTCCAGAGATGAATTTGAAGCTCTGTTTGAACAGGCAAAGGTCTGAAAAGCGGCAAAAACCTGTAATGTGTTGTGCAGATTTTATACAACCGACCGGTAAAATGAAAAACTCTTGGATACATCCGATGAGCGTTGTGCAACTTTACCAAAAGAATTAGTGGTTTGTTGTGAAATTTGTGAAAAATGAAAATAGACATATAGGAGGGGCTCTGCTATTATACACTTGTAACCCCCCAATACATTACATAGTTTTTGCTATACCCCATAAGAAGAAATACCTTCTCAGAAGAACCGGCTGATCCCCAGCCGGTTTTTCACATTTAAAAAGAAAATTGCCGGCGACTCAAAGTTGCACAGGGATGCGGATATTTGGTACAATATAAAACGGTTGCATACAAACCGGGTTATGACTTGAAAGGAAACAACATGAATATCCAACAGGCAAAAGACTATATCAAAGACTCCGTTCGAATCTACTTAAAAAAAGACGAGCTGGGAGAGTACAGGATTCCCCTTCCTTCCCAGCGTCCCATTTTTCTTTTGGGAGCTCCCGGCATCGGAAAGACTGCCATTATGGAACAGATCGCTTCGGAACTGGGGATCGCTTTAGTCAGTTACTCCATGACCCATCATACCAGACAGTCGGCCCTGGGACTTCCCTATATTGTAGAAAAGGAATATGAGGGAGAATCTTTTTCCGTTTCGGAATATACCATGAGTGAGATCATTGCTTCCGTATATGAAACCATGGAAAAATCCGGGATCCGGGAAGGGATCCTGTTTTTGGACGAGATCAACTGTGTTTCGGAGACCCTGTCCCCCTCTATGCTGCAGTTTTTGCAGTACAAGACCTTCGGACGGCACAGAGTGCCGGAAGGGTGGATCATTGTAACGGCAGGTAATCCGCCGGAGTATAACCGCTCTGTGCGGGAATTTGATGTGGTAACCTTAGACCGCCTGAAGATCCTGGAGGTGGAGGAGGACTATCCCACCTGGAAGCGGTATGCTGCGGAAAAAGGAGTACACCCGGCGGTACAGAGCTTTTTGGAGCTGAAAAAGGAGTTCTTCTATCATATTGAGACCACGGTGAAGGGAAGACTCTATGTAACAGCCCGCGGATGGGAAGATCTGTCCCGTATTCTTTTGCTGTATGAAGAGGAAGGGCTTACCGTGGATGAAACGCTTGTGGGTCAGTACATCAGAAGCCCCCAGATCGTAAAAGAGTTTGCCGCATATTATGATCTGTATTGCAAATACAGGAAGGATTATCATGTGGACGAGATCCTGAAGGGCAATATTGATGAGAAAACAGCAGAAAAAGCCGGACAGGCGCCTTTTGACGAGCGTCTGGCACTGACAGGTATGCTGGTGGATGTGACCATAAATGATATGAGGGAATGCATGGCTCAGGCGGATTACCTGAAGGAACTGATCCGGATCCTGCAGCCTGTAAAGGAAGCAGGGGATCCCCCCAAGGATGCCGTAGGTCTTGCCTATCAGCAAACGAAAAAGAAGATGGAGAGTCTGAAAAACGCCGGTGCACTGGATGAAAGAGAGCAGCGGAAGTTTAAAAAGATCCTTCGGTTTTTGGAGCGAACGGGAGGATTTGCCTCCTTTGATGATATCAGGGAACTGTTTGATGAGCAGACGGATGCACTGAAAAAGCATGTGGCTCACACCGGCACCCAGACGGAAAATGTATTTGGCTTTATTGCGGATGCGTTTGATCAGGGCAACGAAATGCTGATCCTGGTGACGGAGCTTACAGCCTCCCGGGATGCGGCAAGATATATTGCTTCCTTCGGATGCCCCTCCTATACGGAGTACAACAAACAGCTGATGATCTACCAAAGAAGCGGTAAGATCGCAGACAAGATCGCCGCTTTGGGAGACCTTACACTATGATCGTGTGTTATAAGCAGAAAAGAGAGATGAGATCATGTTGACACCGGAGCGTCAGATCAGCTTTCAGACCATCTCCGGCCACCTTGTATTTTCAGTGGCGGAGGGAAAGGCAATTTTACAAGGCTATGAAGGCCGGGATATGCACCTGCAGATCCCGGCTGTTTTAGAGGACGGATCTGACAGGTTTCCCGTGGAAAAGATCGGCCCGAAAGCGTTTTTTGATAACCGCTATCTTAAGGCCGTGACCATTCCGGCCGGTGTGAAGTCTGTTGGTGACTGGGCATTTTCCCACTGCCCGCAGCTTTCCCGGATCAATATGGAAGAAGGCCCCTGCGCTCTTGGGAAAAACCTTTTTGATCAGGATCGGAAATTCCGGATCTTTTATCTGGGCAGTCCTGAGGGGGACGGCGGAGAGAGGAAAGATACAGAAGATGCGGACAGGGAAGGCTACGGAGGACTGCTGGCCGCCTGTGCTACGGTTTTGGATGCTCCTTATCTTTTGCAGACCACCAGGGAAAATGATACGGAATGGCTTGCGCGCTGGGATCAGAGAATGCTGACCATTCTTGACAGCGATGATATGGAAGGGTATACGGAAGTGGTCCTTTGCGGAGAAGAGGATTACGGAAGCAGTGAAAACCGGCCTGATGAATACAGACAGAAGAAACGATGGCGAAAGGTCAGGCTTTGTTTTTTGCGGCTTCTTTATGATAAAAAGTTAGCAGATGCTAATAAGATCAGACTGCAGGATTATCTGCGAAGTCATACAAAGGGCTGTGAAAGTCAGGAGACCTGGTTGTTTCTCAAAAACGAACGCAGTCAGGATATGGAGTATCTGAAGCTTTTTACGGAGCTTGGCTGCGTGGGCAGAGATAATTTTGATGCATGCATAGCGGATCTTTCCGGGGAACACGCCCAGATGATGGCGTATCTTTTGTCCTGGAAGACCGACCATTTGCCGGATGAGGACCCTTTTGACAGCTTTTCCCTGTAAGGTAACCTTATCACAAAAAATGTAACCGTTAAGGTTTTGTTAAGGATAATCGGTTTTTACGGAAAGATTCCTCCGTTATGATACAGATAACAACAAAACAAACAGGCAGCCAAAGAGCTGCAGAAAGTCAACAGATCATAAGGAGGAAACACTATGTGGACAAGAGCTGAAGTAAAAGAGAGAGGAAAAGCAAGTTTTAAGAAAAACTATTGGAAGGCCGTGATCGTAGCCTTGCTGCTTTCGGTGATCACCGGAAGCTTCTCGGCGGGAACCAGTTTTCCACAGAGCTATAACCGGTTTAACAATCAGCTCGAAAAAAGCAGAGAGATCGGCAGTGAAGAAAAGCCGGATCATAAAATTCAAAGTGAAGACGGGGAGTACAACGTAGACGTTGAGATCGATGATTTTGATGATGTTGCCGAGGAAGCCGGAAAGATCATCGGCGAGATCGATGAAAACGGAAACTCACAGGAAGTAAAAGGTGCCTTAGGAGCATTTGCCATCGTACTTATGATCATCTTTGCAGTGATCGTTCTGGTAGCCGCAATCGTAGGATTCGCCATTTCAGCCTTTTTGCTGAACCCCATAGAGACCGGATGCAAGCGTTTCTTCCACAGGAACCTGACGGAAGATGCCACCGTATCGGAAGTGCTGTTCAGTTTTGATCATCATTACATGAACGTTGTAAAGACACTGTTCTTCCGTGACCTTTACATCTTCCTTTGGACCCTTTTGTTTATCATCCCCGGTATTGTTAAGAGCTATGAGTACATGATGATCCCTTACCTGCTTTCCGAGAACCCGGAAATGTCTAAGGAAGAGGCCTTTGCAATGAGCAAGAGCATGATGCAGGGACAGAAGTGGAAAGCCTTCGTGCTGAACCTTTCCTTCCTTGGCTGGGAAATCCTTTCCATCTTTACCTGCGGTCTGCTTTCCATCTTCTACGTAAATCCGTACCGCGATGCTACCTTAGCTGCACTGTATGATACCCTGAAAAACGGAAACGCAGATCATTACGAAGTGATCGAGGAGGGTAATGTAAATGAATTATAAGATCTTGATCGCAGATGATGAACCACAGATCAGAGACTTATTAAAACTGTATCTCGAAAATGAAGGTTACAACGTGACCGAAGCATCAGACGGGGCGGAGGCGCTCCGTCTGATCAGCTCTGTTTCACCGGACCTTTGTCTTTTGGATATTATGATGCCGGGAGTGGACGGCTATCAGGTTTTAAGACAGCTTCGAAAAAGCAGCAATATCCCCGTGATCTTTTTATCCGCCAAGGATGCGGATTCGGAAAAGGTGCTGGGATTGAACCTGGGAGCGGATGATTATCTGGCAAAGCCCTTTAATCCCCTGGAAGCCGTGGCCAGAGTCAATGCGGCGATCCGCAGGTTTTACAATCTGGGTGCTGCCGATGTTAAAAAAGAAACCCTCAGGGTAAAGGATCTGGTGCTGGATCAGGAGGCCTGCCGTCTGGAAAAGGATGGAAAGACCATCGATCTTACCGGCGTGGAATACAAGATCATGGAGCTTTTTATGACGCATCCCGGTAAGGTATTTACAAAGCAGCAGCTCTATGAATATGCCTGGGGTGAAGACTTTATCATTGCGGATAACAATATCATGGTCTGCATTTCCAAGCTTCGCAGCAAGCTTTCCGAAGATGCATCGGAATATATTAAAACCCTTCGGGGGCTGGGATACAGAATGGAAAGTTAGCGACTGCTTACAAAATTAAGCATAAAAACAACACGGTGAAAGAATGGAAGACAGAAAAAAACTGAAACAATTGCAGGGATTTTTGATCCGGAGGTTTTTTACTACGCTGCTGATGGTATTGGCAGCGGAGTTTTTTATGCTGGTTTTTCCCGTGGGATTTCTGATGCAATTTATCAGCGACGTGTTTTTCCCGGGGCTGTCAACGGACGGGATCGGGGCCATGGAGATCCTCACCCTGCTGGGAACCATCCTGGGCCTTTTACTGCTGCATCTTGTATCGAAGTTTTTGCCGGATCGCTTTGGAAGACCGGTGTTGGAAGCTTTTATTTCCATCTGGGAGAAAAAAGCCGATATGCAATGGCAGGGAGGCTTTTCCTACCGCCTTTCCGGAATCCAGGAGCTCTTTTTGCTCCTGCTCCTCCTGGTCATTGTCTGTCTCCTTCTTTTACCCATATTTTTCGGTGGTATGGCATATGTAAGCCTTGTGACGAAGCAGTTTCGCATTATCGAAGAACAGCAAAGAGAGCGGCAGCGGGAGTATGAAAAAAAGAGAAACCTGATGCTTTCGGATATTGCCCATGATCTGCGAACTCCCATCACCACCATCGCGGGGTATACAAAAGCTCTCTCCGACGGTATGGTGCCTGCTGAGAAAAAAGAGGAATATCTGGATGCGATCCAGTCCAAATCAAAGCGGATGAATGAACTGATCACGCTGCTGTTTGAGTATGTAAAAACCGACAGCGAAGGCTTTGCCCTGCAAAAGGAAAAACAGGATCTTTGCGAAACCATCAGAGAATGTGTGGCCCTGTCCTATCAGGATATTGAAGATGCCGGGATGGAGCTGGAGGTGGAGATCCCGGAGGAGAGCATTGAAGTTAGCATAGACAACCTGCAGTTTTCCCGTACCGTTACCAATCTGATCAATAATGCCATCCGGCATAATGAAG
This sequence comes from Lachnospiraceae bacterium, assembly GCA_024685005.1. Classification (GTDB taxonomy): domain Bacteria; phylum Bacillota; class Clostridia; order Lachnospirales; family Lachnospiraceae; genus RGIG7926. The sequence continues at coordinate 40,387 of JAIKWF010000094.1, read as the reverse complement.
CCGGTACCTGCATCGGCGTCTTTCTTCTTCGGGAGGACCGGCGTCTTCTTTTCATGATCGCCGATTCCGGCCAAAGGATTGAGGAAAGTGTTGCAAAGCATCTTTTTGAGCCCTTCGTTATGGGAGATGAATCCCGCAGCAGCAAAGGCGGCAGCGGTTTGGGTCTTTCCATTGCCAAAAAGATCATGGAGCTCCATGGTTTTTCCATTTCCCTTTTGCAAAAACCCCTTCCGCCTGCATATAAACTGCCGGCAACCTATCAGAAAACATTTCTCATTGAGATTCCGTTAAGTTGATGATCCGGCCCTGTGTCTGATCCTGTTTTTCGGTCGGGGTTTTTGCCCCGCGACTGCTGACAGGATCCCCCTTTTTGTGGTAGTATAGAAGGGATAAAACACGCGCGCCGATAGTTCCTTTTTTGCAGGAATACAGCCGGGACGATGAAAGAGCGTCCTGACTGCGCGGCGCAGATACAGGGGTGGATAATGGATCAGTTTCAGGGTAAGACAATCTGTGGCGGAGTCGCCATCGGTCCCTTAAAAGCATATTTTAAAAAACGTGCGCTGGTAGAGAAGCAGTCTGTTCTGAATACGGCAGAGCAGATCAGGCGCTTTGATGAGGCCAGACAGATCGCAGCCAGGGAGCTTAACAGGCTGCAGGAAAAAGCCATGTCCGAAGCGGGCAAGGCTGCTTGTGCTGTCTTCGAAGCCTATCAGGTGCTTCTTTCCGATGAGGAATACATCAATGATGTCTATCAGAATATCTGCGAAAACAGTGTCACAGCGGAGTATGCCATTTCCAGAACATCGGCTGCCCTGGAAAAGCGTTTTTTATCCATTGATGATCCCTATATCAAAGCAAGGGCTTCGGATGTGACGGATATTTCGGACCGGCTTATCGGGATCCTGTGCGGAAAAGTGAAGCAGGCACCTGCGGAAAACAGTTTAAAAGAGCCGGTGATCCTGTTTGCAGAGGAGCTTTCTCCTTCCGATATGATGCAGCTGGGCAGTAAGCATTTACTGGGCCTTATAACAGGGAAGGGCAGTGCCAATTCCCATACGGCCATCATCGCAAAATCCATGGATCTTCCCTATCTGACGGGCATTGATCTGATGCCGTCTCTGGACGGGGTCATGGCCATTTTAGACGGAGAATCCTCCCGGCTTCTTACGGATCCGGATGCGTCCACCTTAAAGAGCATGGGAGAAAAACAGGATCGGGAGAGGGAAGAAAAGCGCCTGCTTTCCGATTTCAAGGGCATAGAGACTGTTACAAAAGACGGAAAAAAGATCCGGCTGTATGCTAATATCAGCGACGAAGAGCAGACAGAGACGGCGCTTTTGAATGATGCGGAAGGCATCGGCCTGTTTCGGACGGAGTTTTTGTTTCTGGGAGCTGAAAAGCCCCCTACTCTGGAAGAGCAGCTTACGGTATACCGAAACGTTCTGGAAAAAATGAAGGGCAGGGAAGTGGTGATCCGCACCCTGGATATCGGCGCCGACAAGATGCCTTCTTATTTTGAGGCGGAAAAAGAAGAAAATGCTGCCATGGGACTTCGGGGAATCCGTTTTTGCCGGGCCCATGAAGAAGTGTTTGTTACCCAGATGACTGCCCTGTACCGGGCGTCCGTCAGCGGGCAGCTTTCCGTTCTTTTTCCCATGATCATTTCTGCAGAGGAAGTGGCATGGATCCGCAGGACCTGTCAATCTATAGAAGAGGATCTGCAGCAAAAAGGCATAGCATATCAGAAACCGAAGCTGGGGATCATGATCGAAACCCCTGCTGCGGCCATGATCTCAGATAAGCTGGCAAAAGAGGTGGACTTTTTCTCCATCGGGACCAATGATCTGACCCAGTATACCCTGGCCATTGACCGTCAGAGCACACACCTGGATGCCTTTTACGATCCTCATCATGAGGCGGTCCTGCGACTGATCCGCATGGTGATCGAAAACGCGCATGCAGAAGGCTGCAGCGTTGGGATCTGCGGTGAGCTGGGCGGAGATCCGCAGATGACGGAGTTTTTCCTGAAGGCCGGCATCGATGAATTGTCCGTTACCCCTTCCATGATCTTGCCCCTTCGAAAAAGGATACGGGAATCAAACGCTTTTAATTGACAGTGTTTTGAGATTATTTTATACTTAATATGATTATGTTCTAACATTAAAAATGAAAGGGGGGGACGTCATGAAAAAGATCCTTGTTCGGGACCTGAAACCCGGTATGATCACTGCGGAGGATATCTACTCCATCAACGGCCAGCTGATCCTGTCCAGAAACTATATTCTGACACCCGAGAGTATTGAACGTCTCGAATCCTTTGCAATTTATTCCATTCGGATCTCCGACCGGGTATCCACACCGCTTCAGGAGATCATCAATCAGGGTCCTTCCGCCAAGGAAAGAGTGCGTGCCAATCCTGATTTCGTGGCATTCAAAGCCAGCTTTGAGGAGAATGTTGAAACCCTCAAAACGACTTTGAATCAGGTTGTTACGGCCAATTCCAATTTCGACGCGGAAAATGTGATCTCTCAGACCCTTTCCCTTATCGGAAAATCGGAAAAATCTTCCATCAGCATGATGGACATGCTGCTCAATATGCGTGATTACGATGATTCCACCTATGCGCATATGGTCAACTGTTCCATTTTGTGTAATATTTTTGCGGGCTGGCTTCGCATGGAGCAGGATGAGAGGATCCTGGCTACTACCTGCGGCCTGTTCCACGATATCGGAAATCTGCGGATCTCAGAGGAAATCCTCAAAAAACCCGGCAGTTTGAATTTCAGAGAATATGAAGTGGTGAAGCGTCACACACTGGAAGGCTATTCCATTTTATCCTCCCAGAATCTGCATCCCGAGGTAAAGAACTCGGCCCTGATGCACCACGAACGGTGTGACGGAACCGGATATCCTTACGGTTTTACCGCGGAGAAGATCTCTCGGTTTACCAAGCTGGTAGCCATTGTGGATGTGTACAATGCCATGACCAGTAAGCGAGTTTACAGACGGGCCATCTGCCCCTTCGCTGTTGTGGAGGATATGCAGTCCAAAGAGTTTTCACAATACGATCCGGATATGATGCTGACCTTTTTGAAAAATGTATCCAACAGTTTCATCGGAAACAGGGTACGTCTTTCCAACGGCATCGAGGGAGAAGTGGTCTTCATCCACCAGGATGATCTGGCTCATCCCACCATCCAATGCGGACAGAAATTCCTGGATCTGTCCATGCACAGAGATATCAAGGTCACAGCGATCATTTGATATAAAATTTCGATAGAAAAGGAGAAAAGTCATGGGATTAATCAGTGCAGCACTTAATGCAGCAGGCGGTGTCATGGGGGATCAGTGGAGAGAGTATTTCTACTGCGACGCTCTTCCCGAGAACGTTTTGATGAAAAAGGGGTCACCGAAACACAGTGAGAAGCGTAAATCCGCTAATACAAAGGGCGAGAACAATATCATTTCCAACGGATCCGTGATTGCGGTCAATGAAGGACAGTGTATGCTGATCGTAGATCAGGGTAAAGTTGTGGATATCTGTGCAGAGCCCGGCGAATTTGTATACGATGCTTCCACCGAGCCCTCCATCCTTTACGGAAAGCTGGGTGAGAATCTGAAAGCCACCCTTGCCAATATCGGAAGACGTTTTACCTTCGGCGGAGACCCTGCCAAGGATCAGAGAGTATACTTTATCAATATCAAAGAGATCATGCGTAACAAATACGGTACACCCACACCGGTTCCCTTCCGTGTTGTAAATGAGAAACTGGGACTGGATATGGATACCCGTGTACAGTGCCATGGACAGTACTCTTTCCGGATCAGCGACCCCATCATTTTCTATACCAATGTTTGTGCCAATGTACCGGATGAGTTTACCAAAGAAAATCTGCTGGATCAGATGAAGACAGAGATCAATACCGCTCTGGCTCCTGCGCTGGCAAAGATTTCTGCCATGGGTGTTCGCTACTCTGAAGTACCTGCGCATACCAAAGAGCTGACCCAGGCTATGAAAGAGGAGCTTTCCACAGACTGGACGGAAGGACGCGGTATCGAGATCGTTTCCTTCGGCGTGGATACCTTAAAGCTTCCTACCGAGATCGAGAAGAAACTGGAAGAGCTTTCCCAGACGGCTGTATTTACCAACCCGGGAATGGCTGCAGCCAACCTGTCCTTAGCACAGGCAGAGGCTATGAAAGCAGCAGCTTCCAATACCGCTACCGGCCCTATGATGGCATTTGCCGGAATGAATATGGCAACCCAGGCAGGCGGCATCAACGCAGGCAACCTGTTTGCAATGCAACAGCAGCAGATGCAGCAGTCGCAGCCCGCTCCGGCAGCACCTGCTCCCGCAGCAGGCGGCTGGACCTGTTCCTGTGGACATGCAGGCAATACCGGAAACTTCTGTGCAGAGTGCGGCGCCAGAAAGCCGGAGGAGCAGACAGCAGACGGCTGGATCTGTCCTTCCTGCCAGACCCAGAATAAGGGTAAATTCTGCAGCCAGTGCGGAAGCCCCAAGCCCGCAGGTGAGCCTCTTTACAAGTGCGACAAGTGCGGATGGGAACCGGAAGATCCTCATCATCCCCCGAAGTTCTGCCCGCAGTGCGGCGATCCTTTTGATGATAAGGACATTCAGGGATGATCAAAAGATCATTACATCAGAATATGAAAACAGGCAGCGCTTCGGCTGCCTGTTTTTTTATCTGCCTTTTTTATCTGCTTTTTCCGGTGACCGTCACGGATGCGGATGCACCGTCATCACTGCAAAGTGATGTATTTCTTTCTCCTTCTTTTTTTCTCCTGACGAAGCTCACTCTTTACCAGCCTGGCCAGAAGCTTTTCATTTTTGTACTCCGCTTTTTTGATGTAATGCTGCTGTCTGACCCGGGTCTGGTGCAGAACACCTTCTCCGAATGCACAGATCTTGTCTGCAGTCTGTACCAAAAAGGCTTCCCTGGACTTTGGTACGTGGAAGAAAGTCAGAGGCCACATGTGGCTGGTGATGATGTTTTCTTCCTTTCGACTCAGGGCGAAATGCTCTCTGGCATTTTGCAATGCAATGGCCGGATGCCCGAATAAATGATCTTTATAGGAGATCTCCTTGTTGGTACGGGCGTGGTAGAGATAGAAATCGTGGAGCATGGCCCCTCTTGCCAGAGCCTGTCCGTCAACTTCCCAGTGCAGTCTTCTCGACAGATCATAGGCGCAAAGGGCAACCCGGGAACTGTGATCATAGAGATTGGAAAACCGGTGGTTCGGGTATTCTTGCAAAGACTGAACCAGGGGATCATCCCGCATGGTCAGAAAGGTGTCCCAAAAACGTTCTCTTCGGTTATGTTTTTCAATGGTCTTTGCATTCATAACGTGTCTCTTTTACAGCTGTACGTTGAACAGGTTACGGATCTGGTTTGCGATATCATCGCTGTCGGCTTTGATGATGGCGGCCTCGTTAATGCTGGAAAGGCGCTCTAAGTCATCGGTATTGCTGTAATTATATGCGATGGAATAAATGGGAATCTGCAGACCGCCCACGATTCCGGTAACGCGGTTTAAGCTCCAGCCTTCGTTCTGATCACCGTCGGTGAGGACGAAGAGCATCTTTTTGGCATCGGGTACTTCCTTCGCTTTTTCTTCCAGCATGTTCAGACCGGTGAGGACCGCATCATAGGTAGCGGTTCCGCCCACAGCGGACAGGTTCTTTACTTCTCCTGCAAAATATGCTCTCTGGGTGGCGTCAAACTGCTGGATGGGCAGATTGACGGTAACATTGGAAGCATAACTTATCAGTCCCACGTAATGATCGGAACCGATATAGGAAGAAGCGTTGATCAGGGATTTTTTCAGGGCATTTAAAGGTTCTCCGTCCATGGAGCCGGAAACGTCCGCCACGAATACGGCGATGATGGGACGGCCGCCGCTCTTATTCTGCTTCCACAGCTTCTGGGCTGCCAGATAACCTGCACCGTCCAGTCCCGGATCCTGGGGCTGATAGTCATCATGACGGTTAAAGCCTTTCTCCGTGGCCAGTTTCTGGGATTTCTCTTCTTTGCAGTAATCCGTAAACATCTGTGCGGCTTCGTTTTCATCAGCCGAATTCCAATCGAAGGTGTAAACCGGATGATCGTGACGGATGCCGGCAGGAATATAAACAAAATCCTTCAGCTCCGGTGTGTTGGCATAAGCCTGTTCCTCCATGACCATGGCATTGATGATGCCCTTCTTGGCGGAGTTGCGCAGCACCGCGGTGGTATAGGCAACCGGCGGGGAATTTTTCTGATAAGCCAAAAGCTCTTCGCTGGCCTTGTCGGAAAGCGGGTTGTCCGGATCAAAGGACTTGAGCATGGCGGTTAAGATATTCAGTCCCGTACTGGAGGTATAAGGGTTGGTGTAGGCAAAGGTCAGATCCCCGGCATTGGAGGCCTTCAGAACATTACCCACTGTAGCATCGTTGTATTTGCTGATAAAGGTATCGTATACATTTTTCTTGATGAGGATTCCTGCGGTGTTGCCGGCGATACGGTCTTCGATCTTGGTGATCCCCACGCCGGAGGCCTTGAGCATTTCACCCCAGGCAAAGTTAGAGGGTGCAAACACTGCAGGCTCGTAAGCGCCGGCATTAATGTAGGTTACAGCCTCACCGGAGGTGATTTTTCGGATGGTTACGGATATGGATTTACCGCGGATGGTGTAGTTTTCCTTGTTGAAACGCTTGGCAACTTCGTTCATCCAGTCATCCGGTGCATCCGCACTCATTTCCGTTGCGGCAGCTACTTCGATATTGATATCCCCCTGGCCCTGGACCATGATGGGGAAGGTATCGATATCTGCCAGAGCATCCGCCTCGGATACTTCTTCCGCATAAATATCAAGGACGGGATCAGTGACTTCCTTAACGGTAACTTTTTTCAAAAGGGTGTTCATTTCCGTTATGGCATCATCGTAGGACAAAGCGTCCGCCCGGTCGTCGTTTTGGGTCCTGACACCGCTGCAGCCTGTCAGGGACAGGGATAAGAGGGTTGCCGACAGCACAAGGGCCGTCAGCTTTTTAGCTGTTATTCGTTTCATGGGTTGCCTCCTTTTATGCCGGTTTATCATTGCTGACCGATGGATTCGAGAATGGTTTTTTTGTAAATTTCCAGCATGGACAGATCCGCGCCGGAATCCCCCTGCCTGTTCAGATACTCGGTGAGGGCAAAGACGAATTCCTGGGACTGATCCAGGATCTCCTTGTTTTGCGTCACGCACAGATCCGCTTTTTCCCGGATCATCTCCATGTCTTCCTGCTTGTTGTTATCCGCAACTTCCATGTAATTTAAGACCTTGCGGACGTTGGCACACATGCCCTGCTCTGCCTGATCCAGGACATCCTCCGTATCATACAGGGTGTCTGCACCGTTTTGCTCCAACAGCTTGGAAAGCCGTTCCTGTAAACTATCCATGGATGCCAGCTGACCGGTACACTGCTCAATGGAGCCGGCGCAGATGCTCCAGCTATCCTGCGCCTTCTGGTTCAGGATCCTGCGAAGGGTGGCATTATCCAGCTTGTTTTGCATGGACAGCCTGGCAGTCTGCTTTTTATGCTGCTCTTCCAAAGCCAGCTGTTCCTGTTTTTCGGTTTCGATCTGATCCTGCAGTTTGCTGACGGTAACCGCAGAGGAGATCGCACTGCCTCCGATCACTGCGATCCCTATGCCGCAAAGACCAAACTCGATCACCCGGAACATACGGATTCCCAGATAGATCACAATACTGTCTTTTGCTGCCAGGACGATGCCAAAAGCAGCACCGAAGGCAAGGATCAGGATCAGAAGTGTCATCAGTTTCTTTTTCAAAGACGTTACCTCTTTCCTATGGTGTATCTGTATTTTTTATTATTGATCATGATGCAGATCATTTTGCAGTGCAAGCTGAAGTTTACGGTGAAGGGCCTGGCTTTCAAACTCTTTTTGCTGCCTGAGGGCATCCGCTTCCAGCTGCAGGCTGCCCTTCAGGGATGAAAGCCGTCTGATCTGCTCGCCTGTCACGGGTCGCATCTGCCCAAGGAGCGCCAGCAGGATCCTGCGGCGTTCTGCGGCGGGATCATCTGCCGCATCGGGCATGTTTTCTTTTAGATCATTTTCACAGGCTGCAAGTTCCTGTTCAAAGGCCTCATACCGGTGGATCTGATAGGTGATCTGCATCTTTTGCAGATCTGTCAGGGACCCTTTTGCCTGCCCGGCGCTGCCCGTGATATTACGATAGAGAAGATCTGTCTGATCCAACAGGTCTTTGAGCGCATCGGGCATGGCGCCGATCTTTTTTTCCTTTTCCCGAAGGATGTGCTCTGTCAAATGATTCACCTCTTGGCTAAGTATATCACAAAATGCGCATATAATGATGAAAAACTGTGGGATTTCGGTGATGAAATTGCGCGTGAGCATGCGAAAACTGATGCATAAGAGGCCGAAAGTGTGATATAATGAGAGACATCAAAAGCAAAAACAAGGGGGTTATTGTTATGCAGGCTTATAAGAAAATCGATTATGCGAGAAACAAAGATGTGGTACTTCGTTACATTCCGGGCCATTTTATCACGCCCAACTCCCATGTAAACTATTACATGGATCTGACGGACATGAAATCCCGCCAGCGTGAGGCAAGAGCTACGGGTGAAGAGATCGCGGAGTTTTATCTTTCCTCCGATGAGATCGATACGATCCTGTGCTTGAACGGAATGGAAGTGGTAGGCTCTTATCTGGCCAACAAACTGACCAAGGCCGGTTTCCTTTCTGCCAATGCCCATCAGACCATCTACATCACCAGTCCGGAGTATAATGCCAGCGGACAGATGATGTTCCGTGAAAATAACCAGCATATGATCAAGGGCAAGAGAGTGCTTGTGCTGATCGATACGGCTACCACAGGTGCAACGCTGAAAAGTGCCCTGGGTTCCATCCGTTTCTACGGCGGACAGGTAGTGGGAGTTTCAGCTATCTTTTCTCTGGCAGACAAAATCGAAGGCTTCCCCATTCGCGCGCTGTATACCACCAGGGATCTTCCTGATTACGCAGGTACCCTTCCCGAGGACTGCCCCCTTTGCAAGGCAGGAACGCCGGTGGATGCCATCTGTAACGGCTTCGGCTACTCCACGCTGTAAGAATGGCTACGAAGCGCGTCAAAGAGATCCTGGCTCTTTTGGACCGGTATTACGGGACCCAAAAGGTGTGCTATCTGCATCATGAGACGCCCTGGCAGCTTTTGTTTGCCACCATCATGAGCGCCCAGTGTACCGATGAGCGGGTGAACATGGTCACAAAGGATCTTTTTGTAAAATACCCGGACCTTCAGTCCTTTGCATCCGCAGACCTTTCGGAGCTGGAGCAGGACATCCACAGTACCGGGTTTTATCACAACAAAGCAAAAAACATCATTGCCTGTGCGCGGCGCCTGCTGGAGGATTACGACGGGCAGGTGCCCCGGGGCATTGAGCAGCTGACTTCCCTGCCCGGGGTAGGCAGAAAGACAGCCAATGTGATCCGGGGGAACATCTACGATGAGCCCAGCATTGTTGTGGACACCCATGTAAAGCGGATTTCCGCAAAGCTGGGACTGACGAAGGAAACCGATCCTGAAAAGATCGAACACGACCTTGAAAAAGCCCTGCCCAGGGATCACTGGATCCTGTGGAACATCCATATCATTACCTTCGGAAGACAGATCTGCACCGCCAGGAATCCGGCCTGCGGAGAATGTTTTTTGCGGGACTATTGTAAGTATGTGAAAAAATGAATCCTGAAAAAATAAATGCCGTTGTCATCGACTTGGAGACAACGGGACTAATGAAAAAAACAGACCGAATCATAGAGATCGGTGCCCTGAAGATCCGGGAAGGAGAAGTGGTCGATACCTATCAGACCCTTTTGTATCCCGGATTTCCTCTTCGGGAAGAAACGGTGCAGATCACGGGTATCACTGACGATATGCTGCGTGGAAAAAGGTCCTTTTCCCAGGCAGCAGATGAGCTGCTGGCTTTTTTGGAAGAGGATGTGCTTTTGGGACACAGCATTGCAGACGACTATGCTTTCCTGAAAAAAGCCTTTGTGGATGCTTATCCTAAGGGCTTTACCTTCGACAGAGAGGGGATCGATACGTTGAAGATCGCCAGAGCCTTTTTGCCGGCGGAGCAAAAGAAAACCCTGTCGGCGGCATGCAGCTATTTCGGCTATGATTTTCATCCCCACAGAGCCCTGGATGATGCCAGAGCTACCTTTTTTCTGTATCAAAAGCTTTGCGGAGAGTTTGCCGGGAAGTCGCCGGAGGCATTTTTGCCCCGACCCCTGGTGTTTGCGGTCAAGAAAGATTCGCCGGTTCGGGCAAGACAGATAGAAATACTGAACGATCTGTTAAAAGAAAAAAATCTGACGGCACCTTATCCGTTAGAGCAGCTGACAAGAAGCCGGGCTTCACGGATCATCGACAAGCTCAGATCCGGACAGGACGACTTCTGGACCTGAAGAATCGTTATCCGCTGCTAACTCTTCCTGCAGCTGCGACAGTGCTTTTACGATAGCATCTTTTCTGGTGGACTCCAGAGAGGATGCTTTTTCTGTCAGCTGCCGGCAATTTTCACCATCTCCTGCTTCGTGGTAAAGCTTGTAGAGAAGGGTGAACTGGTTGCTCACATCGGAGCCGGCATCAATGAGGGCCCGGGCGATGGGGATCGCCTCCTCTTTTCTGCCGATGTCGGAAAGATATTCCGTGAAAAGATAGCCTTCCCGGCACAAAGTGATGAAGTTTTCGTCATACTCTGTCAGAACCGTGATATTGGTGGTGCCGTAGGAAAGTTTTAAGTCGGTATTGGATATATTGTTCAGATTGACGATCTTTTTGCCCTTTAATGAGAGCATCATCAAAAGGGAAGAGGGAATATTTTCTCCTTCCGCGGAAAAAGACTCCTCCGTGGGGAGAAGATAGAAGGGGAAATTGATATAGCTCAGATCATCCAGGCTCTTTTTTGGAACGGCGTTGGCCGCCATCTCTTTTTCCCAGTAGGCTTTTGTGTTCTCCTGCTGCTTGGATTTGCTTTGGGAAAGCTTTACGGTAAGCCAGACGATGAAAACGATTAAACTTGTCAAAATAGGGAACTTCATTGTATAATCTTCCTATGCGTCAAAATGTGGGAACAGCTGTTTCCCCTAACCAATAAAGCATAATTTACAGCGTCTGTCAACTTGCGACGGCGCCAGTGCGGAAAAGAGGTTCATATGTTCAACAACAATAAAAGCAGAAGAATTGCAGCAGCAGTGATCGCAGTGGTACTTGTTTTAGCCATGGTGGTACCTCTTGCCATTGCAGCCATCGGTTATTTCTAAGAGGAGATGAGTTAGTTTTATGAAAAAAAGGATACAGAAACAAGCGCTGGCATTGGCCCTGTTTTTTGCTTCCTTAGCGCTGCCGGTATCCGTCAAAGCTGGAGATCTGGATAAGATCGAAAAAGGGATCTTTGTGGATACCATAGATGTTTCCGGCATGACGCCTTTAGAGGCGGAAGCAGAGGTAAACGCCTATGTGGCAACCCTGGGAGAAAGCAAGGTCACCCTGAATGCCTTAAACGACAATCACGTGACGGTGACTGCCAAAGATCTTGGCTTTAAATGGTCCAATCACAAGATCGTAAATGAGGCGGGAGAGCTGGGTAAATCCGGCAACATCGTACAGCGTTACAAAGCCCTGAAAGATTTAGAGCATAAGAATGTAGTATTTGAGACAGAATACACCTATGACGAAGCGGCCATCCGCAAAGTCATTGAAGACCAGTGCCTTGTGTATAATGTAGAGCCCGTGGACGGTTCCCTGAAACGGGAAAACGGCGAGTTCGTTTACACCCCGGGTCAGACCGGTGTGGAGATCAATGTGGAAGAATCCGTGAAGGCTGTTATGGATGCCCTGGGCAATAAAGCCCCGGAGGCGGAAGCGGAAACAGCAGTGGATCTTGTGGCGAAAACAGCAGAGCCCAGGGGAAGCGAGGAGCAGCTTACGGCTGTCAGAGACGTGCTGGGGACCTTTACCACCAGCTTTTCTTCCTCCGGCGCCAACAGAAGCGGCAATCTGAAAAACGGAGCATCCAAGATCAACGGAACCCTCCTTTATCCCGGAGAAGAGTTTTCCACCTACGAGGCGGTGAGCCCCTTTACGGAGGCCAACGGATATTTTCTGGCAGGTTCCTATAGCGGCGGCCTGGTGGTAGAGTCTCTTGGGGGCGGTATCTGTCAGGTATCCACCACCCTTTATAATGCAGTACTGCGAGCGGAGCTGGAGGTGACACAGCGGTCCAACCACTCCATGATCGTAAATTACGTGGATCCCAGTGAGGATGCGGCGATCTCCGGAACCCAGAAGGATATGCGTTTTATCAACAATACGGATTATCCCATTTATATTGAGGGGTCCACCACTTCGGACAAGCACATTACATTTACCATATACGGACACGAAGATCGTCCGGCCAACCGGAAGGTAACCTTTGAGAGCAAGGTGATCTCCAAAACGGAGCCCACCGGTGAAAAGGTAGTGGGAGATCCCTCCCAGAGAGCCGGTTATGTCAGTGTTCAGTCTGCGCATACCGGATACACCGCAGAGCTTTGGAAGATCGTAACAGTGGACGGAAAAGAAGAAAGCCGTACCCAGATCAATTCCAGTAAATACAATGCTGTTCCCAGAACAGCTTCCGTGGGAACCGCCACTTCCGATCCGGCGGCCGCCAGTGCCATCAGCGCGGCGCTTGCCACAGGATCCATCGATCAGTGCCGGGCCACGGCGGCATCCATTAACGCAGGTGCGGTAGCAGCTCCCGGAGGTGTGCCGGCTTCCCAGCAGGCAGCGGCTCAGGCAGCAGCACAGGCGGCGGCAGATGCAGCAGCACAGACAGCCAAAATGCAGGCGGAAGCCATTGCGGCGCAGAAGGCACAGCAGGAAGCGGCAGCGGCGGCTGCGGCAGCGGCAGCGGGACAGTAATATGCAGAACAGATTGGTTGGCAAGGGCGCGGACAAAAAGAGTCATTGCGCCCTTTTTTTACGAAAAAGCGGTATTGAGAAAAAGGAAGTATCTGCCGGCGAGCGGGCTGCTTACAAGGCCCTTCTGAAAAACAGCCGGCCGGGTCTTGTGATGACCGGTTATCCGGCAGCGCAGGCAGCAGCTTTTCTGGCAAAGGAAAATAGTAAGCAGCTGCTAACTGTTTTTCCGCCCTTCCTTGTGGAAGAAGCAGGCAATCCTTTTTCGGCATCACCGGAAATGATATGGGAGGCGCTGGAAGAGACCGTATCTTTGCAGGACGAAAATGTGCCCCCGCTTTTGTTCCCTTTGGGTGAATACGGTATTTTCGGCACTCTGTGGGATGTGGGAGAGACGCTTTTTTGCGGGCTTTCGGTATATCTGGAGAAGATCGCCATGAAGCAAAGCATCGTGGAGATCTGCAACTTTTTTGACATCAATCCCTATCAGCTTCCCTCTGAAGGATGTTATCTGCTGGTGTGCAGCGATCCTTTTCGGGCAGCGGAGCTTTTGGGGCAGGCGGATATCCCGGCCTGCGTTATCGGACAGATCACACCGCCGCCGGGACGGGTAGTCTTAAACAGAGGAGAAACCAGACATCTGAATATTCCAAGGCCGGAGGACCTGCAGGATTACCGCGATTTGCAAAATCAGTAAAAAAGGAATAGAGTAGCATAGAGAAATAAAGATCTCAGAAGGAGGCAGAACATGAGAGAGAGGATTTTAGCCATCATCGAAAAGAACAGCCGGATTGAATTAAAGGAACTGGCCATCATTATGGGAGAGCCCGAAATCGAAGTGGCCAACGAACTCAAAGCCATGGAAGAAGAGGGGATCATCTGCGGATATCATACGCTGATCGACTGGGAAAAGACCAACATCGAAAAAGTGACCGCACTGATCGAAGTAAGGGTGACACCCCAAAGAGGACAGGGTTTTGATAACATCGCGGAACGGATCTACAAGTATCCGGAAGTAAACTCCGTGTATCTGATCTCCGGCGGTTATGATCTGCTTGTTACCCTGGAAGGCAAGACCTTAAAGGAAGTGTCCGGCTTTGTTACGGATAAGCTTTCCACTCTTGAAACGGTTATGAGTACGGCTACGCACTTTATACTGAAGAAATACAAAGATCACGGAACGATCCTGAAAAACGATGAAGTAGACGAAAGGATGAAGGTGACGCCATGAGAGATCCTTTAGCTAGACAGGTTGTAGGTTTAAAGCCTTCGGGAATCCGCAAGTTTTTTGATCTTGTGGCAGAAATGCCGGATGCCATTTCCCTGGGCGTGGGCGAGCCTGATTTTGATACCCCCTGGCATATCCGGGATGAGGGTATTTATTCTCTGGAAAAGGGACGGACTTTTTATACGTCCAATTCCGGTCTGATCGAGCTTCGCACCGAGATCAGCAACTATTGCAAAAGAAGACTGGGGATCGACTACAATCCCCGAGAAGAAATGCTTGTTACGGTGGGCGGTTCGGAAGCCATCGATCTGGCCCTTCGCGCCATGATCAATCCGGGAGAAGGGGAAGAGGTTCTGATCCCCCAGCCCTCCTATGTATCTTATGAACCTTGCGCTATTTTGGCAGGTGCCAAGCCGGTGATCATTGAGCTGAAAGCGGAAAACGAATTCCGTCTGACAGCAGCTGAACTGGAAGAGGCCATTACGGATAAAACCAAGATCCTGGTGCTGCCTTTCCCCAACAATCCCACCGGTGCCATTATGGAAAAAGAAGATCTGGAGGCAATTGCACCCCTGATCGAGAAACACGACCTTTATGTGATCTCCGACGAGATCTACAGTGAGCTGACCTATAAGGGAGATCACGTATCCATTGCATCTTTACCGGGGATGCGGGAGCGGACCATTCTCATCAACGGTTTTTCCAAAGCCTATGCCATGACGGGCTGGCGTTTGGGATATGCCTGCGGTCCGAAGCAGATCATCGGCCAGATGACAAAGATCCATCAGTTTGCCATCATGTGCGCGCCTACCACCAGCCAGTATGCTGCAGTGGATGCGCTTCGTAACGGCGACGGAGATGTGGCCGAAATGAGAGAAGCCTATAATCAGAGACGCAGATATCTGATGCATGCCTTTTCCGAAATGGGAATGGAATGCTTTGAACCCTTTGGTGCTTTTTATGTGTTCCCCAGCATCCGAAAATTCGGCATGACCAGCGAAGAGTTTGCCATGGAGCTTCTGAAGGAAGAGGAAGTGGCCGTCGTACCGGGTACCGCTTTTGGTGACTGCGGCGAAGGTTTCCTTCGCATCTCTTATGCATATTCTCTGGAGAATCTGAAGATCGCCATGGAACGCATCAGCCGGTTTATTCAAAAACGAGCAAAATAACAAAGGAAGACCAGAAGATGCATATTGTTTTACATGAGCCGGAGATTCCGGCCAATACCGGTAACATCGGCAGAACCTGTGTGGCAACGGGAACAAGCCTTCATCTGATCGAGCCCCTGGGCTTTACCTTAAGGGAGAAGGATCTTCGCCGGGCAGGCATGGATTATTGGGAAAAACTGGATGTTACCAGATACATCGACTATGAAGAGTTTTGTGAGAAACATCCCGGGGCAAAGGTGTGGCTCGCCACCACAAAAGCACCGAAGGCCTATACGGATGTAACCTTCGGACCGGATGATTTTATCATGTTCGGAAAAGAGACGGCGGGCATTCCCGAACAGATCCTGGTAGATCATAAAGAGGACTGCATCAGGATTCCCATGCTCCCCACCATCCGTTCCCTGAATCTGTCCAATTCCGTAGCCATTGTGTTATATGAAGCGCTGCGGCAGCAGGGGTTTGCGGGCTTTTCACAGGAAGGCGCCCTGCATCACCTTGCCTGGGAGGAATAACTCTATGTTTCGCTTTATCATTGCAATTGCCACCATCATCATTTTTTTGATCCTGACCCTGCCCATTTTGCTGGCAGAGTGGATCATCGGTCTTGTGAATCCAAAGCTGAAAGCCAAAAGTTCCCTTGCGCTGATCGCCTGGGGCTTCGGCATTCTGATCCGTATCGCCGGCGTGGATGTTACCGTCATCGGAGAGGAAAACGTGCCGAAGGATAAGGCGGTTTTGTATGTGGCAAACCACCGGAGCGTGTTTGATATCATCCTGACCTATGTGCGGGTACCCGGTCCTACGGGCTTTATCGCCAAAAAAGAGATGCTGAAATATCCGCTGTTTCGGGACTGGATGAAAAATCTGTACTGCAGCTTTCTGGACCGGAAGGATCTGAAGCAGGGCATGGCGCTGATCAAGCAGAATATCGAATACCTGAAACAGGGCATTTCCGTTTTCGTATTCCCGGAAGGGACGAGAAACAAAACAGAGGAGCCTCTTTTGCCCTTCCATGACGGAAGCCTGAAGATGGCGGAAAAATCCGGTGCTCCCATTTTGCCGATTACCCTGTGCAACACGGAGCAGATCTTTGAAGCGCATTTTCCGAAGCTGAAAAAGACAAAGGTGATCATTGAGTACGGAAAACCCATCTCCATGGAAGGTCTGAGCCGGGAAGAGAAAAAGGCTGTCAGCGGACAGGTACAGGAGATCTTAAAGACCACCTACAAAAAGAACATGGAACTTTTATAAACGAAAAATTAGCATAGGCTTATTGCATTGGCTGCAGTAAGCCTTGTTCCTTCTCAGGGACTTAAAATACGGGAAGACATATGACAAAACAGGACAAGAGTTTAAGCGAGCAACAACTGAAGATCCGGCAGATCGCAGCGGAACTGATGCAGCTGGCCATGGACACCATTGTGGTAAACATGCGCTTTCTGGATATTGCTGTTTTTGCCCTGACACCGGTGCCGAAGGAGAATCTGTTGGGGGCTTCCACGGACGGTAAGCACCTTTATTACGATCCCCTGTGGCTTCTTGTTATGGCAAAGGAGGAATCCCCTTTTGCCATCAGGCTTTGCCTGCACTGCCTGTTTCACTGCATTTTTCTGCATTTTTACGGATATGATTCTCTGGAGCAGCCTTTGTGGGATCTGGCCTGTGACCTGGCCTGCGAAGACACCATCGCAAGTCTTCAGATTCCCGCATCCGGTCTGTTAAAAGACCCCGGGCTCCAATCCCTTATCGCCCGGCTGAAGCGGGATATGAATCCGGAAACGGAGGAGATCTACCACCATTCGGTGCTGTGGAATCAGATGGGAATGAGCCGGATGGAGAAAAAGAAAAAGATCCCCTTTACGGCAGAACATATCTATCATTTTTTGCAGGAGCACAGACCCTCTCCGACGCAGATGAAGGAGTGGAGCGCCCTGGCCCATATGGATGAGCATGTAACCTGGATCCAAAAGACCGAGATCGAGCCTTCCATAGAGGCTTTTCGGAAGATTGCACAGCGGGTGAAGGCAGATCTGAAGAGCTTTTCGAAAGCCAAAGCCGGATCCGGATCCCTTGAGGTTAACCTTTCCGAGGCTACCAGAGAGCGGTATGATTACAGGCAGATCCTGGCCAGATTCAGTGCCCTGTCGGAGGACATTGCCGTAAACGATGATGAATTCGATTATATATACTATACCTACGGACTCTCCCATTATGGGAACATGCCTCTGGTGGAGCCCCTGGAATACCGGGAGATCCGCAAGATCAGGGACTTTGTCATCGTCATTGACACCTCCGCTTCCTGCCGGGAGGGGCTCATTGCGTCCTTTTTAAAGCAGACGGTGGAGATTTTGCAAAACAGCGAGAGCTTTTTTAACAAAGTCAACATCCATATCCTGCAGTGCGACAATCAGGTGCGGAAAGACACGGTGATCACGGATCTTGGCGCTTTGGGGGACTACGCTTCCAAGGTAAAGATGGAGGGGCTGGGATCAACGGATTTTCGTCCTGCTTTTGACTATGTGCAGCAGCTGATGGATGAAAAAAAGCTGGAAAACATGAAGGGGCTGATCTACTTTACCGATGGCTATGGGATCTATCCGGAAAAGATGCCCGCATTTAAAACCCTGTTTGCGTTTATGAACGAGGATGAGCACAGGCCGAAGCTGCCTGTTTGGGCCATGTCGGTGGTACTTGAGTGATGGGTTTTGGCAGGCTCCATCTTCTGCAGGTATAAGAGCTTACATGAATCGCATCGGGATCCGCCGGATTTGCGGATTATCGGATTTTATGATATGATTTAACGGAATAAGCCTTGAGAAGATATGGGATTATTCGGGGAGAGAAAAATGATTTTGATAAAGAACGGAATCCTAGTGGATCCGGCTTCGGACAGGGCCGAACATGGCGACGGAATGTACCGGAGCGACATTTTGATAAAAGACGGCCGTATCCTGCGGATCGCGCCGGACATATCCGAGGCACAGGCCGGCAGTTACGGCGAAGGCTCCCGGGATGAAGAGCTCACCGTGCTGGATATAGAAGGACTGAAGGTGGGCCCCGGGCTTGTGGACGTACATGTGCATTTCCGTGATCCGGGATTTACCTACAAAGAAGACATCGAAACCGGCAGCGCGGCAGCGGCAGCGGGAGGCTATACCAGCGTTGTGCTGATGGCCAACACAAAGCCTGTGGTGGACAATCCCGAAACCTTGTCCTATGTTTTGGAAAAGGCGAAAAAAGCGCCCATCCGGGTTTACACCTGCGCCAGCATAACGGAAGGGCTGCAGGGCAAGAAGCTTGTGGATATGGAAGGGCTTATGAAGCTGGGAGCCGTCGGTTTTACCGATGACGGAATCCCCCTTCTTTCGGAAGAGCTGGTAAGAGAAGCTATGCAAAAAGCAGCCGGTCTGCATGCGGTGTTAAGCTTTCATGAAGAAGACCCGGCTTATATCGAAAATAACGGGATTAACGCAGGAGAGGTGGCACAGCACTTCGGCATCGGAGGAAGCGATGCCATGGCAGAGATCTCCCTGATCGGAAGAGACGCAGCTCTGGCCCTTGAAACGGATGCCATCTACGACTGCCAGCATATCAGCACCCGGGAAGGAGTGGATCTGATCAGGAGTGCCAAGAAAAAGGCCTTGGAAACCGGCCGGGGAAGGATCCATGCGGAAGCAACCCCCCATCACTTTTCCCTGACACAGGAAGCGGTCCTTGCTCACGGGAGCCTGGCGAAAATGAATCCGCCCCTTCGCAGGGAAGAAGACAGAATGGCCATTATACAGGGTCTGGCAGACGGCACCATCGATCTGATCGCCACAGACCATGCACCCCATAGTGCGGAAGAGAAAGCAAAGCCTCTGACAGAGGCGCCAAGCGGCATCATCGGTCTGGAGACAGCCTTTTCCCTGGCCATCACCAACCTGGTCAGACCGGGGCATTTGAGCCTGAAGACCCTTTTTGACAGAATGAGCATGTCTCCGGCAGCAATGTACAGCCTGCCCTGCGGACGGATCGCAGAGGGAGCAGCCGCGGATCTGGTGATCTTTGACGAGACAAAAGAGGTCAGCTACCGGGAATTTGCATCCAAATCCCAGAACTCTCCCTTTATAGGAGAGAAGCTGTTCGGCAGCGTGGAATATACCATCTGCGGCGGACAGATCGTTTACAAGAAGAAAGGATGACCGGCAAGGCCGGTGAAAATAGTATTATGGAAAAAAAGAAAGTAACTGCCATCATCAGAAGGCAGGAGCAGATCGCTGAGGATATTTATGATCTCTGGCTGGAAACGGATCTTTGCATGGAAGCAAAGGCAGGACAGTTTGTCAGCGTGTATCCGCCGGACGGAGCATTGCTTTTGCCAAGACCCATCAGCATCTGCAAGATCGATAAAAATGCCGGACTGATCCGCCTTGTATACCGGGCGGTGGGAAACGGAACCAGAATCTTCTCCGGCATGCATTCAGGACATAAACTGGAGATCCTGGGTGTTTTGGGAAATGGTTTCCCCATTGAAAAGGCCGATGAAAAAAGCGTCTTTGTTATGGGCGGCGGCATTGGTATCCCGCCTATGCTGCAGACGGTGATCTCCCTGCAGGAGCGAAGCAAAGCCAAAAATATCAATGCGGTTTTGGGATATCGAAACGAGCGGTTTTTGATGGACGAGTTTTCCATGCATTGTCTGGCCTATGCAGCTACCGAGGACGGCAGCTACGGTACAAAAGGAAATGTAATGGACGTCCTTCGGGAGCATTCCCTGCGGGCGGATGTGATCTTTGCCTGCGGTCCCATGCCCATGCTTCGGGCTATTAAGGAGTTTTCGGCCCAGAACGGCATTGAGGCCTATATTTCTCTGGAAGAGCGGATGGCCTGCGGCGTAGGTGCCTGCCTGGGATGTGTCTGCAAAACAAAAGAGATCGATGCCCATTCCAAAGTGAACAACAGCAGGATCTGTACCGACGGACCGGTTTACTATGCGCCGGATGTGGAGATCTGAGTGGACTATCGATCATAAATCTGCGTTATGCGACAGCCCCGGAAGGCAGCGGAAAACGGGAGCTGCATAACGAAAAAGATACAGGAGTAAAGAATGAACACTAAGGTTAAGATTGCGGGAGTGGAGTTTAAAAATCCCGTTATGACAGCCTCCGGAACCTTCGGATCCGGAATGGAATACAGTGACTTTGTAGATCTTTCCAAGCTGGGCGCAGTGGTAACAAAGGGCGTTGCCGCCAAACCCTGGGCCGGAAATGATACCCCCAGGATCGCAGAAACCTACGGCGGCATGCTGAATGCCATCGGACTGCAGAATCCGGGAATAGATACCTTCATTGAAAGAGATCTTGCTTTTTTGAAAGACTATGATACGAAAGTGATCGTAAATGTCTGCGGCAAGACGGTGGAAGAATATCTGGAAGTAGTTGAACGCCTGGGTCATGAAAAGCGGGTGGATCTTCTGGAGATCAATGTATCCTGTCCCAATGTAAAGGAAGGTGCCATTGCTTTTGGTCAGGACCCGAAGGCTCTTTCACATATTACAAAAGAGATTAAGAAAAAAGCCGTGCAGCCTGTGATCATGAAGCTGTCACCCAACGTGACGGATATTGCGCTTATGGCGAAAACCGCAGAGGAAGCCGGTGCGGATGCGATCTCACTGATCAACACCATCACCGGAATGAAGATCGATATTTATCGTAAAAAGTTTGCATTGGCTAACAAAACCGGCGGCTTGAGCGGACCTGCCATCAAGCCCGTCGCAGTCAGAATGGTATATCAGGCAGCCCATGCCGTTTCCATTCCCGTGATCGGAATGGGAGGTATCGGGAATGCGGAAGATGCGCTGGAATTTATCATGGCAGGTGCAACTGCAGTGGCCATCGGCGCCATGAATTTTGTAAATCCTTATGCTACCGTTGAAACCATAGAAGGGATCGAAGCCTTCATGAAGTCGCAGGGTGTTGAGGATATAGGGCAGCTGATCGGTGCCGTGAACTGATCCGGGAAGAAAAAGAGGTATAACGATGCAGGATTTAAATGAAATGGATGATGCATTTTTACCGCTTCGTGATGTGGTTTTCAAAAAACTGCGGGCTGAGATATTGCTCGGTAAGCTGAAACCCGGCGAACGACTGATGGAGATCCATCTGGCTCAGAGACTGGGAGTTTCCAGAACGCCGATCCGGGAAGCGATCCGAAAGCTGGAACTGGAGGGTCTGGTGACCATGATCCCCAGGCGCGGTGCGGAAGTAGCACAGATCTCCGAGAAAAACCTGAAGGATGTTCTGGAAGTGCGGCTTGCGCTGGAAACACTGGCAGTGCGGCTTGCCTGCCAGAGAATGGACCAGCAGGCGCTGGGAGAGCTTCGTCAGGCCTGTGATCATTTTGCAAAGGTGACCGCCAATAAGGATATGGCAGAGATCACCCGGGCTGATGTGGCGCTTCATGATGTGATCATCCGGTCTACCGGAAACAGGAAGCTGGAACAGATGATCAGCAACCTTTCCGAGCAGATGTACCGTTACAGGTTTGAGTATATCAAAGAAACCAGCTATCATACGCTGCTCATCGAAGAACATGAGCGCATTTACGAAAGCATTGCCAAAAGAGATCCCGATATGGCGGAAAAAGAGATCACCAATCATATCGAGAATCAGCTCCAGACCATTATGGAGCATTTGAATTTTCCGACACAACAAGATTAGCATATGCTAACTTTTTTGAGCGACAGGAATGAGCTTTATGACGAAAGATGTATTGATATCGGTGGAAGGACTGCACTTTTCCTCGGAAGAAGTTCCGGGCAAGGTAGAAGTCATCAATGCCGGAAATTATTATAAAGAAGACGATTATCATTGTGTCATGTATGAAGAAGCCATGGAAGGCTTTGATCAGGTAACGGAAAATCTGATCCGGTTTAAAGACGGTGCTGCTTATCTGCAGAAAAAAGGCATTATCAATGTGGATATGCAATTTGAGGAAAACAGGAAAAACACCAGCTGCTATACAACTCCCTTCGGAGATGTGATGCTGGGGATCACCACCACCTCTGTAAGCATCAGTGAACAGGAAGATCAGATCGTACTTGATGTTGATTATGAACTGGATGCCAACTATGAACGGCTGGCTGATTGCAAGATCCGGATCCGGGTTTGTCCGAAGGAAAGCGGAACCATTGCATTTTAATACACCGATTTCCCATGAACCCGTTTACGCATTCTACAAATACACTGGTTTGATCGATCGGTAAGGGAGGGCAGCATGGACACAAACATCTTATTGGAAAGCGGAACCAACGAACTGGAGGTACTGGAATTTACATTAGATGAGAATTCCTATGGCATCAATGTGGCAAAGGTGAAGGAGATCATCCAATATCAGGATGTAACTCCCGTGCCGAATTCCCACCCCAGCATTGAGGGTATTTTTATGCCCCGTGATACCATGATCACAGCTGTGGATCTTCGCAACTGCCTGCAGCTGGGGCCCATGGATCAGAAGGGCTTTTTTATCATCACCACCTTTAACGGACTGGATATGGCATTTCACGTAGATGCTGTAAAAGGGATCCACAGAGTGGGATGGACCCAGGTCCTTCCGCCGGATCTGACCCTTTCCGGTACAGACAGCGGAATCTCCACGGGTATCATTAAGCTGAATGAAAAGCTGATCGTGATCCTGGATTTCGAGAAGATCGTAACGGATATCAACGCTGCTTCCGGTTTGCAGGTAGAAGAAGTAGCCCATCTTGCAGGAAGAGACAGGGTAGATGTTCCCATCCTTCTTGCTGAGGATTCCGAGCTGCTTCGCAAGCTCATCGTTGAATCCCTGAAAACAGCCGGATATGAGAGACTGACCTGTGTGGAAAACGGAGAAAAGGCCTGGAATCTGCTCTGTCAGTGGCGGGACAACGGCACCATATTAGAGAAAGCACAGCTTGTGATCACCGATATTGAGATGCCTCAGATGGACGGTCACAGACTTACCAAACTGATCAAGACCGATCCTTTGATCAAAGAAACTCCCGTGGTGATCTTTTCCTCCACCATCAATGAGGAAATGAGGAGAAAGGGAGAATCCCTGGGAGCTGATGCACAGCTTACGAAACCCGAGATCGGAAAGCTGGTTGAAAAGCTGGATGAGATCGTTGGTCTGTAAGAACCTGTTTTTGCATCTGAAGTCACAAAGTGAGGAAATGAGATGAATCAAAGATTGCGGCTTACCGGCCGTCTTCAGCTGTTTATGCAGGCAAACCTGCTTTTGGGTGTGCTGCTTGCCATAGCGGATGTCTGGATCTATACCATAAATGTCAGAGCGGGACTCGTCCTGTCCGGTTTTGTGGTACTGTATCTGATCCTGACCCTGGTGATCGTAAACTTCAGTAAATCGGTGCTGATGAACGAACTGATCAGCTTTGCCACCAAATACGGTCAGATCCAGAAACAGCTTTTGAAGGATTTTGAAGTAGCCAGTGCGCTCCTTGACGAGAACGGCAAGATCATCTGGACCAACAGAGAGTTTGACAATCTTTGCGGAAAGCCCAAGGGCTTTGGCAAGGACGTCAGGAATATGTTCCCGGCCATTACAAGGGAACGGTTTCCCAAGGAGGCGGATGAGCTGACGGAAGTAAGCTTTTCCAAGGACGAGATGGAATTTACGGCAAAAATGCGCCGCATTCCTTTAACGCAGATGGTGGAAAACAGCGAAGTCTTCCGGACCGATGAGAAATACGAAGGATGTCTCATCGCCCTGTACCTGTTCGATGAAACGGCTTTGAAACTGGCCCTGCGCGAAAATGACAACCAGTCCCTTTGCATCGGACTTTTGTATATCGACAATTACGAAGAAGCCCTGGAAAGCATCGAAGAAGTCCGCAGATCTTTGCTGACGGCTCTGATCGAGAGAAAGCTGAACAAGTACTTTGCTTCTTATGACGGGGTTGTGAAAAAGTTAGAGAAGGATAAGTTTTTTGTGATCCTCCGCAAGCAGTCCCTGCGGCAGCTCCAGGAAAACCGCTTTGACGTATTGGAGGACGTAAAGACCGTAAATATCGGAAACGATATGTCGGTAACGTTGAGTATCGGTATCGGCTCCGACGGATTAAGCTACGGACAGAATTATGAATTTGCCAGAACATCCATAGATCTGGCACTGGGCCGTGGCGGTGACCAGGCCGTGATCAAGACCCCGGAGGGAGTTAACTACTACGGCGGCAAGAGCCTTTCCGTTGAGAAAAACACCCGTGTGAAGGCCAGAGTAAAGGCACTGGCCCTCAAGGAGATCGTATCCACCAAAGACAAGGTTATGGTCATGGGTCACCAGGATGCGGATGTGGATTCCTTCGGTGCTGCTGTGGGAATCTTCCGGATGGCCAAATCTTTGGGAAGAAGTGTTTATATCGTCATCGACAATGTGAATGCTTCCACCAGACCCTGGGTTGATGCTTTTGACGGTCTGGATCCGGATGAGGTGACGGTGATCGGCAATTCTCAGGCATTGGAGATCGCCGATAACAATACGGTGCTGATCGTGGTTGATGTAAACAAACCCAGCCGCACTCAGTGTCCGGAACTTTTGAAGATCTGCCGGACAACGGTGGTTCTGGATCACCACAGACAGGGAGAAGAAGTGATCGAAAACGCAACTCTCTCCTATGTGGAGCCTTATGCTTCCTCCGCTTGCGAAATGGTTGCGGAGATCCTGCAGTATATCGGTGACGGCGTGAAGATCCGTTCTTTGGAAGCAGATTGTATCTATGCAGGTATCGTGGTGGATACCGGCAACTTTATCAACAAAGCAGGCGTCCGTACCTTTGAAGCAGCTGCATTCCTTAGAAGAAACGGTGCCGATGTTACCAGAGTGCGGAAGATGTTCCGGGAAAATGCAGACGATTACAGAGCCCGCGCCGAGGCAGTGGGACAGGCCAGCATCTACCGCAAGGAATTTGCCATTTCCGTCTGTCAGGCCGACAAGACCAGTTCTCCTACGGTCATTGGTGCCCAGGCGGCAAACGAACTTTTGGATATTACGGGGATCAAGGCCAGCTTTGTTTTGACAAGCTATAACAATATGATCTATATTTCCGCCCGTTCCATTGACGAAGTAAACGTTCAGATCATTATGGAAAAACTGGGAGGCGGCGGACACATGAATATGGCGGGTGCTCAGCTTGAGGACATCACTTTGGAAGATGCCATTGAAAAACTGAAAGAAACCCTGGATCAGATGTGTGAAGACAAAGAGATCTGATTCGGTTGGGCCGGACAGGGCCCGGAAGGAGAATGATGAAAGTAATATTACTCAGTGACGTGAAGAACGTGGGAAAGAAAAACGACGTGGTGGAAGTAAGCGAAGGATATGCCAAAAATTTTCTGCTGAAGAAAAAACTGGCAGCTCCCGCCAATGCCGCCAATGTAAATGACGTAAAGCTGGCTAAGCAGCATGAGGAAAAAGTAGCTGCGGAGAATCTCCAGTCGGCAAAGGAATTTGCCAAAGTGCTGGAAGACCAGCTGGTAGAAGTAAAGCTGAAAGCAGGCGCCGGCGGTGCGGCATTCGGAAGCATTTCCGCAAAGGAGATCGCCAAGGCATATCAGGACCAGTTCGGAAAAGAGATCGATAAGAAAAAGCTGATCCTTCCCGATGCACTGAAAAACTTCGGTACCTATGAAGTAAAAGTAAAACTCCACCCTCAGGTAACAGCGACGCTGCGGGTTCATGTAGGAGAGATGTAACAAACCATGGCCGACGAAAACGAATTGATCATAAAAAGGGAAATGCCCCGTCATATTGAGGCTGAGCAGGCAGTCATCGCATCCATGCTGATGGATCATGACGCCATTTTAAAAGCCCAGGAGCTGCTTCAGGACTCCGATTTTTACAGCAAACAAAACGGCATGATCTTTCAGGCCATCTGCGATCTTGCGGAGGACAATCCTGAGATCGACATTGTGATGCTGCAGAACAGACTGCGTGAGATCGGAATGCCGCCGGAAGCAACGGGGCTTTCTTTTTTGCGCGATCTGTCCGGGGATGCTTATTCGGCATACCATGTGGAGCAGTATTGCAAGATCATTGCCCAGAAGGCCCTTTTGCGGAAGCTGATCAACACCAATATGCATATCGCAAACGAGTGCTACGAGGGGAAAACCGATACGGATACCCTCCTTGAGGATGCGGAGAAACGGATCTTTGAGCTGGTGCAAAAGCGCAATACCGGCGATTTTGTCCCCATCCGGAAAGTGGTGGCCAATGCCATCAATCAGATCGAGAAAGCCAGCAAAATGGACGGCAGCCTTACGGGTATTCCCACGGGTTTTTATGAGCTTGATTATATGACGGCAGGACTGCAGAAATCCGATCTGATCATCATCGCGGCAAGACCTTCCATGGGGAAAACGGCCTTCGTTTTGAACGTGGCAGAGCATGCCTGCCTGAAAGAAAAAAACACGGTAGCCATCTTTTCTCTTGAGATGTCAAAGGAGCAGCTTGTAAACCGTCTTTTGTCCATGGATTCCAAGGTGGATGCCCAGAAGATCCGAAGCGGTGATCTTACGGACGAAGACTGGACGGAGCTTATTAACAGCGCCGGAAAGATCGGCGGCTCCCATCTGATCATAGACGATACTCCCGGTATCACGGTTTCGGAACTGCGGAGCCGGTGCCGGAAATACAAAATGGAACATGATCTGAATCTGGTGATCATTGACTACCTGCAGCTGATGAGCGGCAGCGGAAAAAGCGATTCCCACCAGCAGGAGATTTCTGAGATCTCCCGGTCCTTAAAGGCTATTGCCAGAGAGCTGGAGGTGCCGGTCATTGCGCTGTCCCAGCTGTCCCGTGCGGTGGAGGGACGTCCCGACAAAAGACCCATGCTTTCGGATCTGCGTGAATCAGGAGCCATCGAGCAGGATGCGGATATGGTCATGTTCATATACAGAGACGATTATTATAACAAGGAAAACAGCGAGAAAAAGGGCATCGCCGAGATCATCATCGGTAAACAACGTAACGGCCCCGTGGGAACGGTGGAGCTTGTATGGCTTCCCGAATATACGAGATTTGTCAATCTGAGCCGTCAAAAGACTGTCGGTTAGGTCTTGCGGGATTGTACATATTGTGGTACAATTGTTTAAATTTGTGATAAAAAATTAGATAATTGAATAGTTTCGGTGTAAAGGTTGTAGTCAAACTGTGGTTTTCAAGAGACTTAGGGGGTTACATGGGAAGTATGAGAGGGTCACAACCGCGGAATATGCCTCAGTCCGGAGGCTATTACGGAGAATTGATGAACAGACATGAATTCTTCACGCAAAAGCAACACAGAAAACAGCTGACGCATTTACATTTTTGTTGCGCCGCATTTTACTTTATCGTATTGATGTCGGTTTTTCTGCCCGGACATATCACCAATATGTTCACATATCTTCTGGGCGTTCAGAAGTTTTTGAATCTGTTTTCCAATGAATGGATCGATTATATTCTGGTGGTAGGCCTTGCGCTGGCGATCCAGCTGACCAAGAGCAGGATTGCATGCTCATTATTGTTTGCTTATACGGCAGTAGACTGCCTGTACAAATATTACGTTTTCCGCAGGATTGAGGGTGTCTGGCCACTTTTGGTGGCAGGTTATATGGTAACCCTTGCATTCGAGATGCAAAAAGCCTGGAGCCAGTATCAGCAGACCGGAATCGTATAAAACTGAATCAAAGTGACAGTCCGCTGAAACGCATTCGAACGGCTGTTTAGAGACAAAACGGATACATAGAAAAAAGACTGTTATAGAAGCATTTCGCTCTATAACAGTCTTTTTTGATTTTCTGCTTTTATCAGCCTTCTGCAATAGCGCCGACAGGGCATCCGCCTTCACAGGCTCCGCAATCGATGCACTTATCTGCATCAATCTCGAATTTGCCGTCTCCCATGCTGATAGCTCCTACAGGGCAGGTGCTCTCGCATGCGCCACATGCTACACAAGCATCACTGATTACTCTTGCCATTTTTGTCTACCTCCTATGTTGTTTTCAAAACTGACTATCGGATGAAACCATCCGCATATAACACAGTATATACATATTTTGTCCAAATTACAAGTCCTGACGGCTATCATTTGGGGGGGAATACGTCCGGCATGGCTTTCCTTCTGTCCCTGATACCATTCAGGATCACCTTCTTTTTATCCACAACTTTTTTCTTATCCATGGGAGGTGTATCTTTCAGCTTGTACTCCATTCCCAGCTTTTCATATTTGGGCTTGGCCATATCGTGATAGGGCAGAACATCCAGTGCTTTCAGATTGGTGAACTGGCCGATAAAATATCCGAGATCGTAAAGGTATTTGTCATCGTCTGTAATTCCGGGAACCACTACGTGACGGATCCACATATCGACATTTTTCTCCTGCAGATAAGAGCAAAAAGCCAGAATGCCGTCATTGGGCTGCTGCGTCAGATCCTTGTGCTTTTCGGGATCGATATGTTTGATATCCAGCATGACAAGGTCAGTCAAGGGCATCAGCCGGTCCAGCTTTTCAATGATGGCCGGATTGTCCTTTTTATAAGCGATACCGGAGGTATCGATACAGGTATGGATCCCTTTTTCCTTGGCCAGTGTGAACAGATCGATCATAAAATCCGGCTGCATCAGAGGCTCGCCGCCGGTAACGGTCAGACCACCGCCGTTCTGGTAAAAGGGCTTGTTGCGCTCGTATTGTTCAATGATGTATTCCGGTGTCATTTCCGTGCCGCCGTTCATGGGCCAGGTGTCCGGATTGTGGCAGTAAGCACAACGCATGGGGCAGCCCTGTACAAATACAACAAATCTGGTTCCCGGTCCGTCTACGGTACCGAAGCTTTCAAGAGAGTGAATTCTTCCGTTCATGTCTGTTCCTCGTCTTCCTGTAAAATTGTTATCCTATGCTAACTTTTTGAAACTCATCTGTCCTGACTGAAATCTTCCTCCCGAAGTTGTCCCTCGGCGATCTTTTCATCCAGCCAAAGCTGCAGCGAACTGATGGAAAGAGCCAGCTTGTCCAGCCGGTTTTTGATCCGGATAAAATCGTCCCGCTCATAGTCATTGATCTTTCCGTCTTCCACGATCTCCAGCAGCCTGTTTTTTTCGGATTCCAGATGATGGAGTCCGTTTAAGGTTTCCACCGCGATCTGGGACAGGGTTTTCATCTCCACGGGCTGCACGTACTTTTGCCCGATGCTGCAATCATGGGAGCAATAGTAATTGCATAAATGGGGGGCCTTGTAACACTTTGCCATGGCCAGAATATCATCCGGCAAGATCCGCACCTTTTCGTTCTCGATCTTTTCAATGCGCTCCGGAGAAATATACTCCATCAGCTCACTGGCCTTCTCTCTGGTAAGGCCCAGTTCCTCTCTTGTGATCTGATAGACGGATTTATTCTCTTTCACTGATTTTCTACCCATGACGTCTCCCTAAATGCAGGCTTTTGCAGCCTGCTTCTATCATAATAGTACACTTCCTGCCGGCCTGCAAGCGTGAGGGAGAAAAAAACCCTTCTAATTTGCGGAAAATACAAAATAGCAAAAATCTTTTTTCGAAGATCGTCATGGATGGGAAAAGCGGGGTTTGATATCATCAGATCATCAAATAAACAACCGGCTCCCGAAAAGGAAGCCACCTTAAGAAAGGCAGGTAGCCAAAATGTTAAACGCAACAATGATTCAGATCGGTATCATCGTATTGATCGTCGTTTTTTTGATCGTCGTTTTGCTGACGAGTTACGTAAAGTCTCCCCCCGACAGAGCATACATTATTTCCGGTTTGAAAAAAGAGCCCAGGATCTTAACGGGTCGTGCCGGATTGAAGTTGCCCTTCTTTGAAAGACTTGACAGACTGTATCTGGGCCAGATGTCCGTGGATATCAAAACCGAGCAATCGGTTCCCACAAATGACTTTATTAACGTCAATGTTGATGCGGTTGCAAAGGTGAGGATACAACCCACATCCAGCGGAATTCAGTTAGCAGCTAAAAACTTTTTGAACAAGTCATCCACCCAGATCACTGCTGACCTGCAGGATTCTCTTCAGGGTAACATGCGTGAGATCATCGGTACTCTTTCTCTGAAAGAGATCAATACCGACAGAGATTCTTTTTCCGATCAGGTGATGGAAAAAGCATCCAAGGACATGGCTAAGCTGGGTATCGAGATCATCTCCTGCAACATCCAGAACGTTACGGATGAGAACGGACTGATCGCCGATCTTGGTATGGATAACACCGCTAAGATCAAGAAAGACGCAGCCATTGCGAAAGCACAGGCTGAACGCGACATCAAGGTTGCCGAGGCAGAAGCGGACCAGATTTCCAATGATGCCAGAGTTGCAGCCGACACCCAGATCGCACAGCGTCAGAACCAGCTTGCCATCAAGCAGGCGGAACTGAAAAAAGAATCGGATATCAAACGTGCGGAAGCCGATGCAGCTTATGAGATCCAGAGTCAGGAACAGCAAAGAAGCATCCAGACCGCAACCGTAAATGCACAGATCGCCAAAGCAGAACGCGAGGCAGAACTGAAGCAGAAAGAGGTGCAGGTTAAGGAGCAGGAGCTGGCTGCGCAGATCGAAAAAACAGCAGATGCTGAAAAATATGCTGCAGAAAGAGTAGCGGAAGCTGATCTGATCAGACGTCAGAAAAATGCGGAAGCTGAAAAGTTCGAGCAGGAAAAGCAGGCAGAGGCAAAAAAAGCCAAAGCCGAAGCTGAGAAATTCGCTGCCGAGCAGGAAGCAGCAGGTATCAAAGCCAAATATGATGCAGAAGCTGCCGGTGTATCCGCAAAAGGTATCGCCGAAGCGGAAGCCATCAGGGCAAAGGGCCTTGCAGAGGCAGAGGCCATGGAAAAGAAAGCAGAAGCATATCAGAAATACAATAAGGTTGCCATGACTGAAATGATCATCAATGTTCTTCCTGAGATCGCAAGTCAGATCGCCGCTCCTTTATCCCAGATCGATAAGATCACCATCATTGGTGGGGGCGAAGGTGGTAACGGTGTGAATCAGGTAGCCGATAATGTACCTCTTGTGATGACCAAGCTTTTCGAATCCGTAAAAGAGACCACCGGTGTGGATCTCAAGGACGTGATGAGAGCTGAAACCTATGATGCGAAGGTGAATAAAAACATCAACGTAACAGGGATTTCAAAGGAACTGACAGAGGATGTGACAGTCGCTGCAGAGGTTCTGTAAAAAGATCGAAAGCAGCAATGAAAATGCCCCCTAAGTAAACCTCTCCGATAGAAGGATATGCCTGAAAAAGGCAGAAACAGAGGCCGGCCAAGCGCCGGTCTCTTCCTTGTTCCGGGGCCTTTTTTGTATCCTGACGCGGTTCTGATAACGTTTTCAATATTGCACAAATCAGAGAATAATCTCTTGGAGATTTTTCACAAAATGCATCAAAACGAAAACAAAACTGTTGACAGATGATCCCGGGCGGGTGTAGATTATGGTCAGTTCTGAAAGCGTTTTCAGAAAACGATATCAGATAACGGTTTCAGAGAAATGAGGACACAGTTTAACTAGAGGAGAAAAGGGAGGTTTTCAAATGAAAAAGAAAATGTTGGCTGCGATTTTGACAGCAACCATGGTAGCAGCTTGCTTTACCGGATGTGGAAGCGAAGCTTCAAACGCAGGATCCGATGCAGGATCTGATAATGCTACAGAGACCGATGCAGAGACAGACGGCGACGCAGAAGCAGATGCAGAGACTGATGCAGAAGCACCCGCTGCAAGCAGTGCAGACGGACAGGTTTACTGGCTGAACTTCAAGCCTGAAGCAGACGAAGCTCTGCAGGGCATCGCTAAGACTTACACCGAGCAGACCGGAGTTCCCGTTACGGTTGTAACCGCAGCATCCGGAACTTACAATTCCACACTGACCGCTGAGATGGATAAGGACGAAGCTCCTACACTTTTCGTAGTAGGTAACCAGGCAGCAGTTCAGAGCTGGGGCGATTTCTGCTACGACCTGAAAGGCACCGATGTTTACAACGAGCTGACAACTGATGACTTTACACTTTACAACGGAGATCAGGTAGCATCCATCGGATATTGCTACGAGTCCTTCGGAATCATCGTAAACAAGACTCTTCTGAAAGAAGCAGGACATGATCTGAGCGAGATCAAAGACTTTGCATCCTTAAAGACCGTTGCAGATGACATTCATGCAAACGCTGACAAGCTTGGCTTTGATGCATTCACTTCCTCAGGTATGGATGATTCTTCCTCCTGGAGATTCTCCGGACATCTGGCAAACATGCCTCTGTACTATGAAGGCGAAGCAGATGGCTGGAATGGTATCTGTCCTGAGACCATCAAGGGTACCTACCTTGATAACTACAAGAACATTTGGGATCTTTACACCACAGATGCTAAGAACGACAAAGCAACACTTGCTGATGCAGGTTACAATGCAGAGACCGAGTTCCTTGACGGCGAAGCAGTATTCTATCAGAACGGTTCCTGGGAGTATGCAGCACTTTCCGAGAAATACTCCGATGATGAGCTGGCTATGATCCCCATCTACACCGGTGTTGACGGCGAAGAGAATCAGGGACTTTGCTCCGGTACCGAGAACTGCTGGGCAGTTAACGCCAACGCTTCCGAAGATGACATTCAGGCAACACTTGACTTCATGAAGTGGATGGTTACCAGCGAAGAAGGAACTACCTGCATGGCAGAGCAGTTTGGCGTGATCCCTTACAAGGGAGCACAGGAGAACACCAACCTCTTCATCAAGCAGGGTGATGAGATGCGTAACGCAGGCAAGTACACCGTTGACTGGACCTTCAACCTTACTCCCAACGTAGATGACTGGAGAGCAGGTGTGGTTTCCGCAATCAACCAGTACGATGCAGGCGGCAGCTGGGATAACGTAGTATCCGCATTCGTTGACGGATGGGCTACTCAGTACAAAGCTTCTCAGGATTAATGACAGGGGTACAAAGAACATACATGTAACTTACTCGGGCGGTCACACGACTGTGGCCGCTCGAAGCATATAAAAACGAGGCAAAAACTATGAAAAAGAAGAAGAAAGAAGACGTCAAAGTCACAAACTCGAGTATGGTCACAAGACCGATCCGTCGTTGTTTCCCCATATTTCTTTTGCCGACGCTTGCTGCCTTTTTTATAGGATTTATTTATCCCTTCATAAAAGGTATTTACTTATCATTCTGTAAATTCGTAACGACAAGTAATGCCAAATTTATCGGCGTGAGCAACTATTCCAAGGCTTTCGCGGATGCAAGTTTCAGACATGCATTCTGGTATACGGCACTGTACGCCGTAGTATCCCTGGTTTTTATCAACCTGTTTGCCTTTATGCTGGCATATTTTCTGACCCAGGGGATCAGAGGAACAAACATCTTCAGAACGGTATTTTTCATGCCGAACCTGATCGGCGGTATCGTACTCGGTTACATCTGGAGTATGATCTTTAACGGTATATTAAGCAGATACAACACTTCGATCTTATTGGAAACAAAATACGGATTTTGGGGATT
This sequence comes from Lachnospiraceae bacterium, assembly GCA_024685005.1. GTDB lineage: Bacteria > Bacillota > Clostridia > Lachnospirales > Lachnospiraceae > RGIG7926. The sequence goes on along the minus strand of JAIKWF010000094.1, from coordinate 6,470 downwards.
GATCATACTGATGTGCTGGCAGCAGATCGGTTATATGATGATCATTTACATAGCGGGGCTGCAGGCTGTTCCGGGAGATCTGACGGAGGCAGCGGTCATTGACGGAGCAACCTCATGGCAGTGTTTGCGGCATGTGATCCTGCCCAACGTGATGCCCTCCATCACCATTTGTACATTTCTGTCACTGACCAACGGCTTCAAGCTCTTTGATCAGAACCTGGCATTGACGGGAGGCCAGCCCTTCGCATTTATGGCGGACGGAACTCAGGTAAAGACCACGGAAATGCTGGCGCTGAACATTTTTAACACTTTCTACGGACAGGCGTCCAGCGCGAAAGGTGTGGCACAGGCCAAAGCAGTATTGTTCTTTATCCTGGTAGCGGGAATTTCACTGATCCAGCTTCGGGCAACAAAATCAAAGGAGGTGCAACAGTAATGGAACAGGAAAAGAAACCTGAAGTAAAAACGGAAACAAAGCCGGAAGTAAAACCGAAAAAAATCCAGACTAAGGCATCTACCAACCGGAAAAAAATGATCGTGACACTTTGTCTGACCATCGTGTCCATCATCTATGTTATGCCCCTTGTAATGGTGGTAGTGAATTCATTTAAGAATAACAAGTATATCAAGACAAACGCATTTGCACTTCCCCAGGGAAACATGTTCGCAGGGTTTGCCAACTACACCAAGGGTATGACCTTCGGAGATTATCCCTTTATGAAGTCTGCAGGATATTCACTGGTGATCACACTGGTTTCCACATTTTTGATCCTGCTTTGCACTTCCATGGCAGCATGGTACATCGCAAGAGTAAACAGCCTGTTTTGTAAGCTCTGCTATTACCTGTTCATTTTTTCCATGGTGGTTCCCTTCCAGATGGTAATGTACACCTTGTCCAAGACAGCGGATTCTCTGGATCTGGATACACCCTTTACGATCCCTATCATATATCTGGGATTCGGCGCGGGACTTGCCACCTTTATGTTTGTGGGATTTGTAAAAAGTCTGCCCCTGGAGATTGAAGAGGCTGCAGCCATTGACGGCGCCGGCCCCATCCGCACATTTTTCTTTGTGGTGCTTCCCATGCTGAAACCCACACTGATCTCCGTGGGAATCCTGGAACTGATGTGGATCTGGAACGATTATCTGCTTCCTTATCTGGTGCTGGATCGCAAGAAATACATGACGATCCCCATCCATATTCAATACCTGCAGGGAAGTTACGGTTCAGTGGATCTGGGCGCTATTATGGCACTGATCGTACTGAGTATCATCCCCATCATCGTATTCTATATGAGTTGCCAGAAATATATCATCAAGGGTGTTGCAGCGGGAGCAGTGAAAGGATAGGATAGTATGGAAAGAAGCAGCGGCGTGCTCATGCCCATCGCATCTCTTCCATCCCCTTACGGAATAGGCACCATAGGACAGGCCGCTTATGACTTCCTGGATTTTTTAAAGGAGGCGAAGCAGACTTATTGGCAGATGCTGCCTGTGGTTCCCTTAAGCTATGGGGATTCGCCCTACTCCGGGCTGTCTGTGTATGCGGGAAATCCCTACTTTGTGGATTTCGAAATGCTGACAGAGGACGGGTTGCTTGAGAAGGATGAGTACCAGAAGATCGACTGGGGACAGGATCCCGAGAAGATCGATTACGGCAAAATATACGAAAATCGAATGACAGTACTTGCTATTGCAGCAAAACGTGGTATAAAAAGAGAGGAAGAAAATTTTGCCGCGTTCAAAAAGCAGAAAAGCGAGTGGCTGGATGACTTCGCACTTTATATGGCGCTGAAAAAAGAGAACGATATGAAGTCGTGGCTCGAGTGGCCGGAGGATATAAAACTTCGGAAACCGGAAGCGCTGGAAGCAAAAGCAGCAGAGCTTGCAGAGGAAATGGAGATCTACAAATATATCCAGTATCTCTTTTTCAGGCAATGGGATAAACTGAGAGCGTATGCTGCAAAAAAAGAAATCAAGATTATCGGTGATATTCCCATCTATATGTCACTGGATTCTGCGGATGTATGGGCAAAGCCCCACTGGTTCTGGCTGGATGAAAAAAATATTCCCGTTAAGGTTTCGGGAGTTCCGCCGGATGCTTTTACCGCAGACGGACAACTTTGGGGAAACCCTCTGTACAGATGGGACAAAATGGAAAAAGATGGTTTTGACTGGTGGGTCAGACGGATCAGGGGCGCCCTGCAGCTGTATGATGTGATCAGGATCGATCACTTCAGAGGACTGGAAAGCTATTGGGCAGTACCTTACGGAGAGAAAACCGCAAAGAACGGCGAGTGGATCAAAGGACCGGGCATGAAACTGGTGAATGCATTAAAAGAAGGTTGCCCCGGAACGGAGTTTATTGCAGAAGATCTGGGATACCTTACGGAGGATGTAAGAAAATTCCTTGCAGATTCCGGATTCCCGGGAATGAACGTGCTTCAGTTTTCCTTTGATGCCAGAGATGACAGTGATGCATCGCCCAACGATTTTGCGGAAAATTCCGTTTGCTATACGGGTACCCATGACAATACCACGCTGGCAGGCTGGAAGAATGAGGCCTTTGCGGGGGATGTAAAGAAGATGAAAAAATTCTTTCACATCCACTTCTGGGATAATTTCAATTGGAAGGCCATTGACGGCGGTATGGCAACCAGAGCAAAGCTTTTTGTGGCACAGATGCAGGATTTTCTGGAGCTGGAAGGCTGGGCAAGGATCAACACTCCGGGTATCCCCCAGGGGAACTGGAGATGGAGAATGAGAAAAGATACAGACCTTGGTAAGCTTGCCGCAAAGATCCGAACTGTCACAGAAAAGAATAACCGATAAAAAGGAAATCCAAAGAAATCCGTTGTAAGAGAGGAGCACAAAATGACCATCAAAGATATTGCCGCAAAATGCGGTGTGTCAGTTTCAACTGTATCAAGAGTACTGAATAACCAGCCCTACGTAAAGCAGGATGTAAGGGACAAGGTTATGAAGGTGATAGAGGAAGAACATTTTGTGCCCCACGAAGGCGCGGTTTCTTTAGCAAAGACTCAGGAAGACTCCTTTGGCGTGATCATCAGAGGTATCAACAACCCCTTCTTCAGCGAGATGGTAACCGTCATTTTGCAGCGGGGTCATGAAATGGGATACAGCACGTATCTGCATCAGATCCGTTCCTGTGATGATGAGATCGGAGAAGCGGCATCTCTTGCAAAAAGCCGCAAGCTTAAGGGAGTGATCCTCCTGGGTGGAAATTTTGACAGAACAGAGGAAGAGATCAGACAGATCGATGTCCCCATTGTATGTTGTACTTTTACCAACAAATTCGGCGTTGTGCCCAAGGAAATCTTTTCATCGGTGAGTATCGATGATGAAGCAGCTGCCTATAAAGCAGTCAGCTACCTGATCTCCGAAGGGCACAAAAAGATCGCCGTAGTGCTGCCCTCCGTAGATGACAAATCCATTTCGGAGCTTCGGTATATGGGATATTGCAAAGCCATGAAAGAAGCAGGCCTTGCGGTAACAGATGATCTTATCATCGCTACCGGTGATTATTCCATGGAAGAAGCCTATGCAGGAGTGAAGGCAGCTCTTGAAAGAAAAGCAAAATTCACGGCGATCTTCGGTATATCGGATCTGATCGCTCTGGCATCCATGAAAGCATTGTCGGATGCCGGCTACAAGATCCCCGGAAAATGCTCCGTGATCGGCATCGACGGAATTGATATGACATCCTATTTTATCCCTACGCTAACCACACTGGTACAGCCTCGGGATGTGATCGCCCAGCGGGCGGTGGAGATTTTGATAGGTGCCATCGAAGAGCCCGGTGAAGGGACCCATGAAATCGTGGAAGCACAGCTTAGAATCGGGGAGAGTGTTAAAAAAATATAGGAGAAGATGATGGTATTAAACGAGACTACGATCAATGAAATACTGGAAAAAACATACGGCAAAAATCTGAATACCGCAACGAATGCGGAAGCAGCCGGCGCACTTCTTGTCTTTACCCGGGAGGCAATGGAGAACATGAAAAAAGTATCCGGGGACAAAAAAGTCTATTACATTTCAGCAGAGTTTCTTATCGGAAAACTCTTATCCAATAACCTGATCAACTTAGGATTGTATGATGAAGCGGATGCCCTGCTTCGGGCCCATGGAAAAAGCATGGCAGAAGTGGAAGAATTCGAAAGCGAGCCTTCCCTCGGAAACGGCGGACTGGGCCGACTGGCTGCCTGCTTTTTGGACTCCATCGCAACATTGGAACTGCCCGGTGACGGTATCGGACTGAATTACCATTACGGACTTTTTAAACAGGAATTTGAGAATAAGCTCCAGAAGGAAGTAAAAAATCCCTGGATCGAAAAAGAAAGCTGGCTGATCAAAAGAGAGCAGAGCTTCAGCGTGCCCTTCAGAAGACATACGGTGCAATCTGTGCTCTATGATATCGCAGTTCCCGGCTATAAAACAGGATCCGTCAATATGCTGCATCTTTTTGATATAGACAGTGTTGATGAGACCATTGTTCCGGAGGATTCCATTGACTTTGATAAGGACGTCATTGAGAAAAATCTGACCCTGTTTTTATATCCCGACGACAGCGACAGAAAAGGACAGCTTCTTCGCATCTACCAGCAGTACTTCATGGTAAGCAATGGCGCCCAGTATATCCTGGCAGAATGCAAAGAAAAAGGATATGATCTGCACAAACTCTATGATCACGTAGTGATCCAGATCAACGATACCCATCCTTCCATGGTGATCCCCGAGCTGATCCGTCTGCTGCAGATGGAAGGCTTTACCATGGATGAAGCCATCGAAGTGGTTCGTAAGACCTGTGCGTATACCAACCACACGATCCTTGCGGAAGCACTGGAAAAATGGCCCATGGACTATCTGGAGGAAGTGGTGCCCCATCTTTTGCCTATTATCAGAGAGCTGGATAACAGGATCCGCAAGAGCGTAACAGATGAAAGCACCTATATCATCGATGAAACAGGCAGAGTGCATATGGCCCATATGGACATCCATTACGGCTTTTCCATTAACGGCGTTGCAGCCCTGCATACAGAGATCTTAAAGGACAGCGAACTGCATCCTTTTTATAAACTCTATCCCGAAAAATTCAACAACAAAACAAACGGCATCACCTTCCGCAGATGGCTTTTGCACTGCAATCCCAAACTGGCGGAGCTTCTTACGGAAAAGATCGGTTCCGGTTACAAGAAGGATGCCATGAAACTGGAAGAGTTCGCGGCCTTTCAAGATGATACGGAAATACTGAAACAGCTTGAGCAGATCAAGCATGAGAACAAAGAGAAACTGGCACAGTTTATGAAGTCACGCCAGGGCATCGAGATTGATCCGGATTCCATCTTTGATGTACAAGTAAAACGGCTTCATGAGTACAAACGCCAGCAGATGAACGCACTGTATGCCATCTACAAATACCTGGAGATCAAGGCAGGCAACAAGCCGGTAAGACCCATCACCATGATCTTCGGCGCCAAGGCAGCACCTGCTTATATCATTGCAAAAGACATCATACATCTCATACTTTGTTTGCAGCAGCTAACTGAAAACGATCCTGAGGTGGCACCGTATTTCAGAGTAGTGATGGCAGAAAATTACAACGTAGAGTATGCTGCAAAGATCATTCCTGCGGCAGAGATCTCAGAGCAGATCTCCCTTGCATCCAAGGAAGCATCCGGAACCTCCAACATGAAGTTTATGTTAAACGGAGCCGTAACACTGGGAACAGAAGATGGCGCCAATGTGGAGATCGGGGATCTTGTGGGAGAAGAGAACATCTATATCTTCGGCAGGAAATCGGATGACGTGATCAAACTGTATGCAGAGGAAAGCTATAACGCAAAACGGATTTATGAGGAGGATGAACTGATCCATAAGCTTGTGGACTTTATCGTAGGCGATCAGCTCATGGCCATCGGATCGAAGGAGCATCTGGAAAGACTGCATCATGAACTGATCAGTAAAGACTGGTTTATGACTCTTCTGGATCTTCATGAGTACATCGATGTAAAAGAAAAAGTTTATGCTGATTACAACGACAGGAAGGCATGGAACAAAAAAGCAGTGATCAACATTGCCAAGGCCGGATTCTTCTCCTCCGACCGTACCATCGCCCAGTACAATGAAGACATTTGGAAGCTGAAATAAGAAGTGGGAGGGTGAAAAGAACAGACCGCAGCGATGCTGCGGTCTGTTCTTTTGCTTAAGTCAAATAAACATAATATCGGATTCGAAAATGCCCAAATCCAAAGTATGAATAACGATAGAAATAACGAATTTTTGGTGCTATAATAATGCCATATCTATTTAGTTTCAATGTGACAACAAAACATGCAAACCAGATTATTTCATCAGATCAAAGGAGACTTGCTATGATAGATAACCGGGAAGCGCTTAGTCAGATGGGTATAACTTTGGCAAATCATTTTGATTGTGTGTATTACGTC
>JAIKWF010000091.1 GCA_024685005.1 Lachnospiraceae bacterium | reverse complement strand
GGAGACTGGGTGGATACGGACTGGATGTTTAGAAACCTCAGCTCCGATTATAAGGTGATCATTGTGGGAGATGCGGCCATGGCGCCGGAAGAGCTTTTTTCCACCACCGGGAATTACAGAGGCCCCAACGGCGGGCTTTCCGGATGGGATTGGCTAACGCTCCTTAAATCCCACTATAAAAAGATCATCTGGATGAATCCCAAGATGGCGCCCAGGCGCGCACCCTGGAGAGAGGCGGAGACCGCTATCGGAGAGCTTTTACCCATGTATAAGCTGACCGTCAGCGGGCTGAATCAGGGGATGAAGAAGTTGATGGAGACCTCATGAGAAAAATCAGCCTTTTGATAATGGGGTTTGCGTCAGCGCTGGTTATTGCAATCTTACTGCTATATATGTCATCTCTGATTCCGGATGACATGGTACAGGAAAGGTTTACCGAGTCCGCAGATATACTTTGTGAAAAGGAAGTATTTTTCTGTGAACAGAAGAATTATAGTTTAAGTATGATTGACAGATATGCAGATTCTATTTTGCTGAACATAGCGTGGAATTTGAAAAGCAACCTGCCGGCGCTGATGTGGACACCATATTACAGCATCGAATTGCAGAACGAGAATGATAATCTCTATGATGCCGTTCACGGTGGAAAGGAAAACAGTTCTCAGGAAACGATGAAAGAATATGTCAGATACTGGCATGGTTCAGCCGGTATAGTGCGAATTCTGCATCTGTTTTTGAATATCCGTGGGATTTATCGGCTGCACGGTTTTTTGCTGGCGCTTTTGACGATCGTTCTGATCACTTTGCTGGCCTTGAAAAAAATGTATGCCGAAGCGGTTTCATTTATCATCGGGTTGATTGTTATCAATGTATGGTTTGTGCCGCTATCTCTGGAGTACTATTGGACCTTTCTTTGTATGCTGACCACATCGATTCTTGTGATCGTATTGTTGGCGAAAAGAAAAAAAGAATGGCTTTCTTTTCTGTTTTTTATAACAGGGATCATTACGGCCTACCTGGATTTTTTCTCAACAGAGACGATCACGCTTACGATTCCGCTATTGCTGGCTTACAGATATGAATGGAAAGAAGGAAGAAGAAACGATGGTTTTCGACATTTTGTTTTCATCAGCCTAAACTGGGGCATTGGATATGTGGGAATGTGGATATCGAAATGGATCCTGGCTTCTTGCATCATTGGTGAAAATGTTTTGCCCTATATCAGTGGGCATATCAATGAGCGCATTGGCAGAGATTTTTCGGGACTGAGCTTTTTTTCACTTTTGTTTGGATCTATAAGGAATAACCTTTCTTGCCTCTTCCCTTGGGGATATGGGGCACCGGGAATTGTTGGAGGAATTACAACTCTGATCATTGCCTTATATATTGGATTTGTCTATCGACAAGACAAGAAGTATGTAGAAAACAAGGGGATTTATTTAGCTATAGCGGCCATACCGTACGTACGTTATTTTGTATTATATAATCATTCTTTTCTACATTATTTTTTTACTTACAGAGCACAGATTGCAACGATCATGATTGTATGTCTTGTTTTGTTTGAGACGATCGATTGGAAGACGGTCAAAAAGCGCAAGAAAAAAAGGGGACCAGAAAAAAAGAGGGGAAAAATATCAGCAAACGATTATTTAATTTAATTTCAAATCAAATGGAGGTAGTAATCTGATGAAAAACGGAATGATCAAAAAAAGGCGACACCAGTTTATGGCGGCTTTGCTAGCGTGGCTGCTTGCTCTACAGAGTCTTTCACCGCTGACTGTTCTGGCAGAAAGTTATTATGGCCAGATAGACAGTGATTCATTAGGTACGAATGATTTTGAGAGTCTTTTGCTGCAGCCCGGAGATACTGTGAAAATTCCGGGTGCTAGTTTAGTGATATTTAGTGCTGATTCGAATGACTTTGAGTTAGAAAACGCAAAATCAGGGCCTCAGGGCTCCTATTATGTGAAAAATACTATCTCCTCGAATGGCGTATTCACGATGATTGGCTTAAAAACTGAAAATCCGAAGTTTCTTGGATGGGCGTATCAAGATTATTATGAGTCAGGAAGTGTAGTTGAATTTCAGGCGATTAGTTCAGATTACTGTTTCCCTTTCACTTTTTCAGTTAAGGGGGATAAAGTCGGTGGGGGAGACTTCATCCCAGGAATTCCTCTGGCTGAAATCATTTTACCGCAAAGATCCGGATATATTTTTGATGGCTACTATGTAGGCGATCAGTTGGCTGTTGATGCGCATGGGCAGTGGCAGACATTATCTATAACGGATGAGAATGATGGCTTAGTTTGGCGCATTTATGAGAAAAATGAGAAATATTATTTTATTAGCTTTGTTACAAAGGAACAATTGCCTTCAATCAATATGGAATCTCACTGGATTCCAATTCAATATTCGATCGCTTTTGAGAATAATGGGGCTGCAGGTTCCATGGATGCTATGACGGATCTTAAGTACGATAGCGAGTATTCGATTTCGGCTAATACGCTGACAAGGGATTATTATGAATTTGCCGGTTGGAAGGAAAAAAATGGTGATAGAACTTTTGCGGATCAGGAAACTGTTAAGAACTTGACCACCATCAGTGGCAACACTGTGACGCTTCAGGCCCAATGGAAAAAGAAGGATTACAGGATTACTATTGATCCGGCGGGCGGAACTTTCAGCGATACTACTTTTACAGAAGGTGAAGTAAGCGGCATCTATGAGCGAACATATCAAGTAGGAGATACTGCCTTTAATCTGCCAACACCTACAAAAACAGGACATCAGTTCAAGGGCTGGAAACTTGAAGGAACCGATCCGGTCATGGATGTTCAAATTCAGACTGACGCCCCTGAAAATAGAGCCTATACGGCAGTGTGGGAGATTAATAAATTCAATGTAATATTTAAGGATGATGATGGTTCGGTACTAAAAGAGGTTCAGTCATATGACTACAATACACCGGCCAATGAGATTGTTAAACCCACCATTCCGAATACGAAGCGTACGGATGAATATACATATACGTTTAAAAGCTGGAATCCGGAGATTACGAATGTTACGGCGGATGCCACTTACACTGCAACTTACACACGAGAGAAAAATAAATATTCTATTACCTGGAATGATGAGAATGGAAACACATTACAGACAGATTCCGTAGAGTATGGAACGAAAGCGGCAGATCTTAGCAAGCCAGCCGCACCGGTAAAGGAAGCAACCAAAGAGTTTTCCTACACCTTTACCGGCTGGACCCCTGCGCTTACAGATGTAACGGGGCCGGCTACCTACAAGGCAACCTATTCAAAGGTAAAGAATCAGTACAAGATCACCTGGGTTGACGGTGATGGAAAGACCATCAAGCAGGATACGAAAGAGTATGGCACTGTATCGGGCAATTTTGTAATTCCGGATACGGATAGAGAGCCTACGGCTGAATACACCTATACCTTTACCGGATGGGATCCGGCCATCACGGATGTGACGGGGGATGCCACCTACAAGGCAACCTATTCAAAGGTAAAGAATCAGTACAAGATCACCTGGGTGGACGCTGACGGAAACACCATCAAGGAAGAGCTTTTGGATTACGGTACCGTACTGGATGACTCCATCGTACCGGAAGCGCCGACGATGGAATCCACGAAAGAGTACACCTGCGCCTTTACCGGCTGGGAACCTGCGATTGCCAAGGTAACAGGGGATGCCACCTACAAGGCAACCTATTCACAGACGAAGAATCAGTTTACCATCACCTGGGTGGATGGAGACGGAAAGACCTTAAAGACGGAGTCCGTAGCCTACGGAGAGACGCCCGCATATGGAGGCGTTGATCCGACCAAGGCGGAGACAGACCATTATACCTACACCTTTAACAAAAAATGGTCTCCCGAGATTGTGGCAGCAACAGCAGACGCTACCTACACAGCACAGTTTGACTGGACGCTCAAGGAGGGGGCAGATCCTTTCCTGGATAAGGATAATACCGAAGAAGATACCAAGGGTACAAAGTTCTCTATTCTGTTCCCGAGAATCGCAAAGGTTACCAAAAACAGCGTGCAGATCAAGTGGAGGCCGGTAGAAGGAGCCGACGGATATCTGGTTTACGGTTCTCAGTGTAACTCCGGTGGCGTAAAGCGCTACTTTGCGAGAATGGCAGAGACGGATGCAGGCACTACCTCCTATACTGCAAAAAAGCTGAAAAAGGCCAGCTATTACAAGTTCTATGTTGTGGCATATAAGAATACGGCTGACGGTCAGGAGGCTTTGGCCAAGACCAAACGTATTCATGTGACTACGCTGAATAAAAAGACAGGCGATGCAACAGATCTGAAGATTTACAGGATTGCAGATAGCAAAAAGAAAGCGATGAAAAAGAAGCTTTCACTGAAAGAGAAAGGCAGCGTTACCATCTTCGCAACTGAAGTCAATAAACAGCATAAGCGGATCAAGAGACACAAAGCCATAGGTGTAGAGTCAGATCAGCCGGATGTCGTAAAGGTTACGGATCTGAGCGGGAAAAAAGCCCAGAAGCGTAAGATCAAGCTGACCGGACTGAAGAAGGGCACAGCCAACGTTTATATCTACGCACAGAACGGATTGTATAAGACCATTAAGGTGACCGTTAAGTAACAGAAACCAAAAAGGGAGGACAAAAGGATGAAACAGTTAGAGGAGTATGTACGGGCCATTCCGGATTTTCCGGAGCCGGGCATCATCTTTCGGGATGTGACCAGCGTGCTGATGGAGCCGGACGGACTGGCGCTTGCCATTGATTCCATGATGGACAAGCTAAAGGGTGTGGACTTCGATGTGGTCGTTGGCACCGAATCCAGAGGCTTTATGTTCGGTGTGCCGATCGCCTATGAGATGCACAAGGCCTTTGTTCCGGTCAGAAAAAAGGGAAAGCTTCCATTAGAGACCATCGAGCAGGCTTATGATCTCGAATACGGCAGTGCGGTAGTGGAGATGCACAAGGATTCCATCAAGCCCGGACAGAAGGTCGT
>JAIKWF010000070.1 GCA_024685005.1 Lachnospiraceae bacterium | reverse complement strand
GCAGCATCTCCCCGAACTGCGCCAGCAAGATCGCTGCGAACACGATGCTGCAGCCGGCAAACTGCTTCAGGGTAAGGCGTTCTCCTAAAAGGAGCCAGCCCCCCAGCACGCAAAATACGGATTCAAAGCTCATCAGAAGTGATGCCAGGGTAGGCGGCACATTTTTCTGGCCGATGATCTGCAGGGTATAAGCCACGCCGCAGGAAAGAAGTCCCGCGTACAGGATGGATACCAGCGCATCAGGGCTTGAGAACGCTTTGATAAAACCTCCGGCGGCCGCCCAGTTATCCTGCTCGAACAGGAGCATAGGGGGAAACGAGAGGATCCCACATACGAGAAACTGAATAGCTGCCATGCGTACGCCGTCCACATCTGCCACAGACCGGTCGATGAGCAGGATCTGCACGGCAAAGCAAAGGGCACTGAAGAGAAGCAACAGATCCGGCATAGAGATGCCGGAGCGGTCCGGAGATGAGAGCAGAAAGATTCCGGACATGGCAAGAAAAACGGCTACCCATATGTGGAGGCCGCTTTTTTTTCCGAGAAAGGTTCCGATCACCGGGACCAGCACGAGGTAGCAGGCAGTCAGAAAGCCGGCTTTTCCGGCGCTTCTGCCGTAGGTGATGCCCAGCTGCTGGCAGTTGGTGGCAAGGAATAATACGATGCCAATGAGAGACCCGGAGAGCAGCAGCTTTTTCTGCTCTGCTTTTGTTGCGGGTTTTTTCCCGTATCCCAGTCTGTCCAGAAACCATATGACGGGGCAGAGGGCTGCGGCGCCAAGGAGGCTTCGCAGACTGTTAAATGTAAAAGGGCCGACAGCATCACCGCCGGCCGATTGTGCTACAAATGCAAATCCCCAGATCGCTGCCGTCAGCAGCAGAAGAAGGGAATATTTTGTATTCCTGGACATGTTTTTTCATCTCCTTACACAGAGTCCATGTAATGGCTGATGCAGCCGTATTCATGTTCATCGTGTTTGTGCTCATGGTCTTGGATAGAAGTGGTGCGGTCAACGTTTTATGCATCCAGGATCGCACTGAGGAAGTTCTGGGTACGTTCCGCTTTCGGGTTTGTAAAGATCTCTTCCGGCGTGCCTTCTTCGGCGATGATGCCGTCTGCCATAAAGAGCACTCGGTCTGCCACTTCTCTTGCAAATCCCATCTCGTGGGTTACCACCAGCATGGTCATGCCCGACCGGGCCAGCTCTTTCATAACCTGAAGTACATCTCCAACAAGCTCCGGATCCAGTGCAGAAGTGGGCTCATCAAAGAGCATGATCTCCGGATTCATGGCAAGGGCTCTTGCGATGGCTACGCGCTGCTGCTGGCCGCCGGATAAGCGGCTGGGATAGGCATCTGCCTTATCGGAAAGGCCTACGCGCTCAAGCAGCTCTTTGGCACGGGCCACTACTTCTTCCTTTTTCTCCTTTTTCACAACGATGGGTGCTTCGCATACATTCTGTAAAACGGTTTTGTGGGGGAAAAGGTTAAAGCGCTGGAATACCATTCCCATTTCCAAAAGCAGCTGCTGCTGTTTTTCGCGAGGGAGCTTATCCACGGTGTGGTCGTTTTCCCGGTGTAAAAACAGTTCGTCTCTGACGAAGATCTTGCCGCTGGTGATCTTCTCGAGCTGGTTTAGGGAACGAAGAAAAGTGGATTTGCCGGCGCCGGAAGGGCCGATGATGCAGATCACTTCTCCTTTTTTCACAGACAGATTAATGTCCTTGAGGACCTCGAGATCCCCGAATTTCTTGCTTACGTGTTCGGTTTTCAGTATATATTCGTAATTATCGTTCAAGGCCGGACCTCCTACTCGTAGACAGAGAATTTCTTTTCGATCTTGTCAAAAATAAATCCGAAGAATGCGGTGATGACCAGGTAGATCACCAGGGCCGGAATAAACACAAGATACGAACCTTCCGATGTCATGATGTTCTTGGAGATGGTTGTGATATCCATCAGGGAAATGGCGAATACCAGGGACGCATCTTTTAAGATCATGATAAACTCGTTGCTGACATTGGGGATCATACGCCGTATGGACTGGGGTATGATGATCCGCGACATGGTCTGGGCGTAATTCATGCCCAGCGCCTTGGAGGCCTCGAACTGTCCTTTGTCGATAGACTGGATGGCACTTCGTACGATCTCGGCACAATAAGCACCGGAGTTTAAGGAAAAGGCGATGAGTGCGGCGAGGAATGCACCTTTGTACACTGCTTCCGCATCTGATGCATTAAACAGATCTCTCCAGGCAAATCCGAAGATTCCCGGCACCGTGAAGTACACCACAAACATCTGGATCAGAAGGGGAGTACCACGGAAGAAAAAGATGTAGGCGCCGGAAAGCTTTGATAAAATCTTCCGCTTGCTGATCTTTCCAAGGGCCAGCAGCGTTCCGAGCAGAATCCCGAAGACAACCGTCAGGGTAGTCAAAAGAATCGTCAGCTTGGCACCGTGCATCAGGTTTTCTTTTACACCCAGCATACGATAGGTATAATTGACCATCTGACCGGCAATTTTTGCAGGACCTTCATCCGCCGGATAAACGTTACCTAAAAAGCCTACGTATTTTTCGCTCATCTCTTTCGCACCGGAAGTGGAAAGGGATGCGTAATTGATGACAAGAAGGCTGTTGTAGGTAACCGTCACGCGTTTTCTGCTGCTATGCTGGTCTGCCTCAATCAGCTTTTGCATCTCGGGGGAAGTGCGGGACAAAAGTTCCTGCTCCCCGGGCTTTAAAATCGCCAGAACAACCACGATCAGCAGGATCACGGCTGCGGTTATGATCTGTTTGGGATATTTTTTGAGACTAAAATCATTCATTTCCTTATCTCCGGTAAACTTATGTCTTATTCCTGTCTTATTCCCGTCTTATTCAGCGGCTGCTCCGAACCAGTAATCATAGGTTTCTTTGATATAGCCTTCCTCTTCAAGCTCTTTTAATGCCTGATTGATGGCAGTCTGCAGACCGGTGTTTTCTTTACCGATGGCGATACCGAACTGCTCAGCCTCAGCTTCATCTTTGTATGCGATCTTGAAATCGTCGGAGCTGTTGATATAGCCGTCCGCTACGGTGCTGTCTACAACGACTGCATCTACTTCGCCGTTCTGCAGCTGGGTAAAGCAGCTGGTGATCTTTTCATTTGCCACGATCTGCACATCGATGGTGCCGGTGGACTTGTAGTCACTCATAAGGATATCGGAAGTGGTCTCTTTCTGCAGGGCGATGGACATGCCGTTCAGATCATTGAAAGAGCTGATCTGTTTGTCATCGTCTGCCATGAGGACAACTGCCTGATAGTTGTTGATGTAGGGATCGGAGAAGATCATGGTCTCCTGGCGCTCCGGTGTAATGGTCACTGCGGAGCAGGCTACGTCATAGTTTACACCGATTCCGGCAAAAATTCCGTCCCATGCGGTGTTGATGATGTTAACTTCAAGGCCCAGCTTGTCGGCAACGGCGGTGATGATGTCGATATCAAAACCAACGGGGGTTTTTCCGTCATCAGCAAAATCCTCGAAGGGGGGATAGCCGACTTCGCATCCTACGTTCAGAACGCCGTCGCTAAGAAGCGTAGCATCTGAGATATCAATGGTGGGCGCCTTTTCTGCAGCGGCACTGTCAGCTGCGTCTTCTTTGGCTGCGCCGCAGCCTGCCAAAGCTGCTACTGTAAGCATGCAGCACATTGCGGTTAAGATTTTCTTTTTCATAATAATTCCTCCTGCCTTTCTTCGGCTATTACTGAAAAAAAGGAGGCAACTTTCGTTTGCCTCCTCGCATAACAATGAATAATATACCTAATATATGCAGCTTTGTCAAGAGAGAGAGCGTATTATTATGCAAATAAAAAGTCTTGACAAGAAAAAACTTCGGGAGTAGAATTAAATTAGTTCGAAGGACGAAGTATTTGAAATGTAAGAACAGAGGAGTTTAGTGTGAACGGGTCAAACGAAGCAAACAGCCTTTTGGATGGCTTTTCGGATTATGTGGAAGAGATCAAGGATCTGCTTTCCATGGATATTTGGAACAATGTTTTTCTGAATTGTTCCAAGAATGAAGTGATGATCCTGTGGCTTTTGTACCGAAAAAACGAAGTGAACATGTCCGAGATCGCCGAGTATATCCACGCTCCTCTGAACACGGCAACAGGCATCATAGGCCGGATGGAGAAAAGTGATATGGTCTCCCGTACCAGATCGAAAGAGGATAAGCGGGTTGTGCTGATCACTTTCAGTGAGAACGGGAAGCTCCGCTTTCAGCAGCTGATGCAGCAGCTGATGCATTACGGGGTGAAGATCATGGGAGCCCTGAGCAAAGATGAGATCCGGGCAGTGGAATCGGTTATGGCCAAGGTGAAAACGGTTCTGCAGGATGAGAAGAAGCAGGAAGCAAAGAAGAGTAAGGTCAGGAAGATCACAATAGAGTAAGCAACATCATGCTAACGGATTACAACGGTGACGGCAATCATACCGGACAACAATATAGTTAGCCAGAGTAACAATATAGGGCGACAATATAGTTAGCGGGAGTAACAATACCGGGCAATACTATAGTTAGCAAGAGTAACAATAACAGTGAGGAAGAGAGTGACAGGGCAGCTTCGGCTGCCTTAGATAAAAACAAATACTTCGAGAGCGGAAGTGTTCGACGCCCGAAGTAAGGGAAACGAAATGTAGATATAGACTAAGAACGAACACAGAAGAATAGGAAATCAGGATAAACATACAAGAAAGAAGGTAGCAGGATGAGCAAAATCTACATTTTTACCGGAAAAGGCGGCGTGGGAAAAAGCAGCGTATCCGCAGCACATGCGCTAAAGAGTGCCTCCATGGGGCAAAGAACCATTCTGGTGAGTACGGATATGGCCCACAACTTAAGTGATATCTTTGAGATCAAAGGGGAGAAGGATATCGTGAATGTCCTGCCAAATCTGGATCTGTATGAGATCGACCCCGGTTATGTAATGGAAAACGAGTATCCCCAGATCATGGAGTATGTTACGAAGCTTATGACGGGGACGGGGGATATGGATCTTTCTGAGCTGGGGATGATTCCCGGGACAGAAGAGCTGTTTTCCCTTCTCCGGATCGCGGATCTGCAGGAGTCGGGCAAATATGATCGCATTATTGTAGATTGCGCTCCCACAGGTGAAACCTTATCCCTTCTGAAATTCCCGGAACTTTTGACCTGGTATATGGAAAAGCTTTTTCCCATTGGAAAAGTGGGGGTGCGGGTGATCTCGCCGGTGTCCAAGCATGTGTTTAAGGTGGAAATGCCCAACAAACAGGCTATGAATGATATAGAGAAGCTGTTTATGAAGCTGATTCATCTGCAGGAACTTTTAAAGGATCGGGAGATCACCAGCCTTCGCATTGTCACCACCCCTGAAAAAATGGTGGTGGAAGAGACAAAAAGAAACTATATGTACCTGAACCTTTACAACTTCAATGTGGACGGCTTGTATATCAACCGGATCCTGCCGGCGGATATGGACAATGCTTTTTTTGATCAGTGGATCCGGATCCAGAGTGAGTATATCGTGGCGATCAGGGATACCTTCGGGGCGCTTCCCATTTATGAGATTCCCTGGTATGACGAGGAGCTGAAGGGGATCGACAATATTCAAAGGATCGTGGATGATGTGCTGAAAGAGGAAGAGGTTTTTGATCAAAAGATCATCAGTGACCGGGAATGCTTTACGCAGACAGAGGATGGCTATGATCTTCTGGTATCCATCCCCGGCGTGGAGAAACAGGATGTGGATCTGTATCAGGCAGCCACGGATGTTGTGATCAAAGTAGGGAATTTTAAGCGTAATATTCCGCTTCCCAATGTGCTTCGCACTTATGAGGTGATGGGAGCATCTTTTGAAGATGGGAAGCTTACCATCCGGTTCGGGAAAGGAGAGTGAGCCTATGCTAACAAATATTATGTCGGATATGCTCTCAGAAGAGATGCGGGGGAAACTGAAAAGAGCGGGAGAATATCAGAAAAAAGCCATTTTGGAGCTGCTTCCGGAGGGCATGGAAGGGCATCTTTCCGTGATCGGAAAGGAGCTGGAGATGATGGCGAAGGAGTACATGGCCGGTAGTGCAGCTGCCTGCTTTGCCGCCTGCAAGGGGAGGAGAGAGGAGCGGCCGGACAAGAATAGGGCAGCAGATCCTAATCATCAAGGCGTGAGAAGAGTCACTATTTCCTGACTGTTTTATAAGTTAATTAGTTAGCATACCACAACTTTTTGAAAGAGAAAACGGAAGACAGGAATTAAAAGAAAGGAATGCAGAAAACAATATGCATGAAGCAGAAAGCAGGTGCAATATGAGAGTGATCATTTATACAGGTAAAGGCGGCGTGGGGAAGACCAGTGTGGCGGCAGCCACAGCCTGCACCATAGCGGAGCAGGGGAAAAAGGTGCTGATCATGAGTACGGATCAGGCCCACAGTCTGGGGGATTCCTTTGACTGCAAGGTGGAAAAGGATCCCACAAGGATTACGGATAACCTCTTTGCCATGGAGATCGATTCCGTGGCCGAAGGAGAGAAGGCCTGGGGGAATCTGAAGGGCTATTTTAAGGAACTTTTGACTTTAAAAGGCGGCAGCGGCATCGAAACAGAAGAGCTTTTGGTTTTTCCGGGGCTGGAGGAGCTTTTTTCCATGTGCAAAATCCTGGATCTGTATGAAAGCGGTGAGTACGATACTATCATTGTTGACTGTGCTCCCACCGGCGAAACCTTATCCCTTTTAAAGTATCCGGAGCGGTTTGCGGCCATGATCAGCAAGGTGCTTCCATTTAAAAAGGCCGGCGTAAAAGCGGTGGGACCGGCGGTGGAAAAGCTGATGAAGGTGCCCATGCCCGAGATGGCTGTGTTTGACGATATCGAGCAGCTGATGGACAGGATGCTGCGGCTGCAGAATCTGATGTTGGATCGTGACGTGGTGAGCCTTCGGGTCGTTACCACCCCTGAAAAGATCGTTATCAACGAGGCAAAGCATAATTTCACCTGTCTGTATCTGTATGGCTATCATGTGGATGCCGTCATTGTCAATCATATCTACCCGGAGCAGGCCATGGAGGGCTATTTTGACAAATGGATCAAAAAGCAGGAGGAGGGGCTTTTGCAGATTGAAGAAAGCTTCAGCGAAGTGCCGAAATTCAGGGTGGAGCTTTTGCCCGGGGAACTGCGGACTTTGGAAGTGCTTTCCCGGGTGGGAAAGACGCTGTTTGGGCAGCAGGATCCGAATGCGGTATTGTTCCGGGAGGATATTTACGTGACTGACCCCGCTGAAAATACCCTGCGGGTTTATCTGCCCTTTGCAGGGAAGGACGAGCTTGTTTTAAAGCAGGATAAAAACGAACTGATCCTGGGTGTGTGGAACGAGCAGCGCAGGTTCCCGGTGCCTGCGGCTTTTGTGGGAAAAGACATCGCCGGGGCAAAATTCGCGGAGGGATATCTGACCATCCGTTTTGGGGAGTAATCGCAGAGTGATGTTTGCGGACTGAGGCGCTCTTTTTTCGATTTTGTGGTATAATATTCCTATATGCTGCAAAAATGATACTTCTTATATCCGAAGGTGTGGAAAAACTGGTGCTGGATCCCGAGGCAGAATAAGGGGTTTGTAACCGGCTGCAGAGGAGCCTGCCGCAGACTGCGGGACATTTGCGGAAATATACCGCAAAACAGATCACATTGTGGGAAAAATACAGAAAAGAAACAAAAAACGTGGGGATCATCCTGCTGAAAAGAGCGGGGTGATCCCTTATTATATGAGTATAAGAACCGGCGACGAAAAAATTCGTAGATGGCAGGCCGTAAACAAAGCAGACAACAGCGAGGAGGAAAAGAATATGTTGACATTATTATTTGTGATTTTTGTACTGGCTTTTGCAGTAAGGATAGTTGTTTGGGCACTGAAAGCTGCATGGGGTATTTCAAAACTGGTATTTACCCTGGTGCTTTTCCCGGTAATTCTCATCGGAGCCATTGTGGCAGGACTGGTACAGGTGGCACTGCCCCTTATCATTATCGGACTTGTGGTTTCCATGTTTGTAAAGCCCAGAAATGCCATATAAGCTGACAGACGATAACAGACACAAACAGCCTTTGGCGGAAGGGAGGAGGATGATGAGCTTACGTGATCTTTGCAGAGACTTTTGGGACGATATCGTATCACTGATGGATGTGCGGATCCTGGAAAAACTGGTCCTTCCGGTGGGAGGATATTCAAGGATGGATGCACTGCACAGGTATTTGAGACTGGATCCGGATTTTCTGCTGACACTCGGCAAGTATCTGCATCTGGACCGTGAAGAAATGATACAGGAAATGGCTTTGTTGGAAATAGCCTCCTAAGCGTTGCGGTTATAGATACAAAAAAAGATATGCCCCGTGGGGTATATCTTTTTTTGTAGGAGGGAGGACTATATGGTATAATCTTGATTGTGTTATTAAAAGTAGGAGGGAATTATGATAGAGAAAAAGAGTAAATTTGCGGTGTTTTTGACCGTTATGCTTGTGATCCAGGTGGTGATCATGTTTTTGATCTACGCCTTTGCTTTTTTCGGGGACATAAATGGCATTCAGGCAATGAATATCTGGGCCGTTTTATGGGGAAAAGGTCTGGCGATCTGGCTGCTTTTATCCAATACCATTTCTTTTGTGGCAGCGATCATCGGCCTCGCCACAGGGAAAGGAATAAAGTCAAAGATCATTTTATCCATCGTTTTGATCATCACCACCCTGGTAAATCTGTTCGGACTGATTTTGGCCATCGGATCCAAGTTTTAAGCAGGATAAAACAGCTGCTTTGAAAAACGCTAAAGGAAAAATCATAAAATCTTCATAATATCCTTGCGATTTATTCACAATTGCATGATAGACTTGCCATAAATCAAACAAAGAAAGGCGGGGTGGAAGATTATATGAAACTAAGAGACTTGTGTAATGAGCTCTGGGACGACATCGTAGCCCTGATGGATTATGTGAAGGTCGAAAAGCTTTACGGCCGGTGCAACGGTTGTTCCCATTACGAGTATCTGAAGGCATATCTGTCCATGGACAGAGGGTTTATTCATAAACTTTGCAGATACTTCAACCTTGATATGGAAGATCGCGATATCCAGATGTATCTTCCGGTTGGGGTTTAATATATAGATGTCTCTCCATTATGCGTTTTTCCAAGCAGACTGCCGCCTTTGGACGGCAGTTTTTGCGTGCAGGGGGACTTGGGTGTGGTCTCTGGGCCGAGGAAGCTTGGCTGTGGCCTCTGGGCCGAGGGAGCTTGGGGACGGAGTCAGAGGGTCATTTTTTACAGCGGAATATACAATGGAACATGCCGCGGAACATATCATGGAACATGCGGCAGAGCATGCAATGAAAGACGCTGCGGGAAGACAGGAGAAAGTTATGAATCAGGAAAAAGAATACGACCTGGTATGCATCGGAACAGCCCTTTTGGACTCCATCATAAAAGGATTTGATCCGAAACCTGTGTCCGCATCCGGCTATAGGGCAGGATCGGGCTCGCTGAATGTGGGGGGCGAGGCGGTAAATGAAGCGGCAACGGCGGCAAAGATGGGATTGAAAACAGAGATCCTGTGCAGCCTCGGAACAGACCCGGCAGGAGATCTGGTGGTGAATACGCTGAAAGATTTCGGCGTGGATGTTTCCCGGGTGATTAGAAGCTGCGAGCATCCCACCCCCATCACCACCATGTTCGTAAATAAGGATGGCAGCAGGCAGTCCATTACCAATGAAGCTCATAAATATAATTTTCATCCGGAGCAATATGAAGACCGGTTTTTGAATGCAAAGACGATGATTTTGGGTTCGCTGTTTCGGGCGCCTTTTAACGATCCGGAGGTGGTACGGCAGGTGCTGCAAAAAGCATCGTCGGCAGGGATGATGATCTTTGCGGATACAAAGCTTCCCAATTTCAGGCAGATCACCCTGGAAGAGATCGGGGATTCGCTTGGGTTTGTGGATTACATCACCCCCAATGAGGATGAAGCGAAGTTTTATACGAAGCAGGAAGACCCCGAGGCCATGGCGGATGTCTTTTTGGGATGCGGCGTAAAGAACGTGATCATCAAACTGGGCAGCAAGGGTTGCTTTTTCAAAAATGCCCGGGAAACCATCCGGTATCCTGCCTTTGCCATTGATGCAGTGGATGCAACGGGAGCTGGAGATAGCTTTGTGGCAGGCTTTGCGGCCATGAAGCTGGAGGGATGCGATGATCGGAAGGCACTTGCTTTTGCCAACGCCTGCGGAGCAGTCTGCAGCACAGCGGTGGGAGCAACCACGGCTATTCGGGACAAAGAACAGATTCTGAAGTTCCTGGAAGAAAACAAACGAACCTTGGGGACGGGGTTGTAGGGTCATTTTGATCGAACCCGAGGCCAATGGCCTCTTGGAGAAGGCCTATAGGGACGGAGTTTTAAGACCATTGTGAATAAGGAAACAATAAAAAGAGAAAAAGGAGAGAATACTATGTTTGAAAAATTGTTCGGAAAGAAAAAAGAAATGATTCAGCAGGCAGCTAGTGTAGTGGACGAAGCATCACTTGAGAAATTTGCTGCCATGATAACGCCCCAGGATCGGGAGCGGATCATCTCTCTGGCAGGCGAGGGCCGCATGATCGAAGCAATTCAGGCCTGCAGGGAAGTGACCGGCGCCGGCCTGAAAGAGGCAAAAGATCTGGTGGAAAACTATCAGAAGTATTTTAAGTGAAAGCGTCAGCGGGGGAGGATTTCCTCCCCTTCTTTATTGAACCAGTGGACTATCCCCGTGTTCACGAAGTCATCAAACATTTCCTGATAACGTTCCAGAATATTCGATTCATCTATGTTCATTTCTTTTTTGCCGGCATCGGCCAGCTCTAAATAGAATTTCCCCGGTTTTTTGTAGTATCCGAAGACGGAAAAACCATCTTCATTCGGACCGTACAGGATGCAATCCTTGCGTCTGCCCACTGTTCCCAGCCAGGGGAATCCCAGATCCGTCTCCAGGGTTTCAAACTTTGAATACAGTTCCCTAATGGGCAGATCCAGCCCCACTACTTCCAGTTTGTATCGTCTGATAATCCCCATGATGATGGTGGCAGCGCATGCGATGAGAACCAAAAATGCGCCGGTTACGCCTTCGGTTTTCTGGTCTGCGAGAATAAATACCGCAAAGAAAGCAAGGAGGGCGGCGTATCCGTACAATATGCGGCTGGTAAGCCTTTCTACGCGGATGTTGACCACATCACCTCCGGAGGTGCCCAGAAATACGAGCCCTTCCATTATTAAAAGAAAAGAGACGATCAGGCTTTTATCGCTTCCCCGGGAAACGTAGAGATAAGCAGCGCAGAGGGTAAAGGCCATCAGTCCCAGGAATATATGTAGAAAATAAGCAGGTTTATAACCGATCTTATTTCCCAGGTCCAGATCCGAAGCCAGGCGGAAATACCCTATTATAAACAGAAGGATCGATATCCCGAATATGGTATAAGCAAGAACTCCTAATTTGCCGGGGAGAAAAAACAGGATCCCATAGGATAGTATCAGAAGTAAGATGTTGATCAGATTCTTTTTCATAGCTTGAGTTTCCTTTGTATTGCAAGTGTTTTACTACTAATCTTTTAGCATTTTTTGCGCTGATTTGCAATTAGTGATCCGGAATTATCAAAAATTATTTTCAAAAAATATCCATCTTTATAAAATCTTTATTTTTATCCCATATAGTTCTGATTGTCAGAAGGAAATACACCGAAACAACCGACAAAAACAGAGCTTTTGGCATCTGAGAAAAATAGAAAGTGAGGAAGGGAAAATGTTAAGAACAAATAATCTGACAAAGAAATTCAAAAAACAGACAGCCGTAAACGGCGTGTCGCTGAACATTCCCAAAGGTCAGGTCTATGGACTGCTGGGACCCAACGGTGCGGGAAAGTCCACAACACTGAAGATGATCACCGGGATCTTAAAGCCCACGGAAGGACAGATCAGCTTCGACGGAAAAGAGTGGAACAGGGATGCACTTTCCGAGATCGGAGCCCTTATCGAGAACCCACCGATCTACGAAAACCTTTCGGCAAGAGAAAACCTGAAGGTCAGAGCACTTCTGCTGGGAGTATCCGATGAACGCATCGATGAGGTTTTGAGGATCGTATCTTTGGAAAATGCGGGAAAAAAGAAGGCCGGACAGTTTTCACTGGGGATGAAGCAGCGACTGGGAATCGCCATGGCTCTTTTGGGAAATCCCAAGCTTTTGATCTTGGATGAGCCCACAAACGGTCTTGACCCCATAGGAATTGAGGAATTAAGAGAGCTGATCCGCTCCTTCCCGAAACAGGGAATCACAGTGATCCTTTCGAGTCACATTCTCTCGGAGGTGCAGCAGATCGCGGATCACGTAGGAATCATTTCGGAGGGGGTCCTGGGATATGAAGGTCCGCTGGATCAGGATACCGACCTGGAGACATTGTTTATGGATGTGGTAAAAAACAACAGAAGGGAGGCTGTAGCATATGCTTAACATTATGAAAGCCGAATATTTAAAAACGAAAAGAACAATGAGTATGTTACTGATCCCGGTATTTCCGGTGATCGTTCTGGGACTGGCATTTGTCCTGACAATGAATATGACAAATGCCTACTCCGAAAGCGTTTGGAACTGGTGGTACACCCTGCTTCTTCCGGGAATGCTTGCAATCATCAGCTACCTGTCCGTAGTAAGGGAGAAAAAAACCAAATACTATAACCTGATGACCCTTTCCACAGGAAGAAAAAAGCTGATGCTAGGTAAGATCCTTTTTATGGCAGTGATCATGCTGGTGGCAAATACCATCGTATTTGCAGGTGCTACCATCGGCGGCAAAGTCCTTACAACCTGCGTTCCCACTGCGGGAGCTGTAGCAGCAGTCATTGCTCTGACTGTGGTTTCAATGTGGGAGATTCCCCTGTTTTTGTTCCTCAGCGAGCGTTTCGGAATGATCGTTGAACTGATCGCCTGCCTGGTGATCACCGTAGCCGGAATTTTGTTTGCACCGACTTCCAAATGGATCTTTCTGGTATCTGCAATTCCCATGAGAGTTGCATGCCCGCTGCTTCACATTATGCCCAACGGACTTCGCCTTGAAGCCGGCAACCCTTTGATGGATGCATCGGTGATCCTTCCGGGAATCCTGATTTCCCTTGTATGGTTTGTAATTGGTACGGTTTTGTATTTGAACTGGTTTGATAAAAGAGAGGTAAAATGATCATGTTACTTAAAAGTCTTAGAGTTGACAGCCTTAAAATGAAACGCCTTCCCATCACATATGCACATATTGTGATCCCGGTGCTGATCAGCGCAGTGTTCCTTGCATATTACAAGGGAAACAGCTGGAATGATGCTGCAAAAATCTCTGCCTTTTTTGAGGCCATCGGAGCAGGTTTCCCGGTGTTGATCGGCATCTTTACCGCGAATCTGGTGGAGCTTGAGCAGAATGCAGGAGAATATCAGAATATTCTTTCCGCAAGACATAAGATCACAGCGCTGGTATCAAAGGTGGTCATTCTGAACATGTACAGCTTCTGCTCCCTGTTTTTAACAGCTCTTCTGTTTGGCGCGGGAATGCATGTTTCAGGAGTACAGCAGTCAGCTAAGGCTTACTTTTTATCAGCTGCCCTGATCTGGATCGCAGGGATTCCGCTCTATATCTGGCAGATGATCATCGCATTTTGCTTCGGCAAAGGAGCATCCGTGGGCGTAGGCATTCTGGGAGGACTGGTAAGCGCACTGATGATGACAGGCCTTGGCAGTATCATCTGGAAATATGTTCCTGTTGCCTGGACAGCAAGATTCCCCACCACGTATCTGCAGGGGGGGAATCAGGGAGCTGCCCTTACGATTTTTGCAGTGGTTACAATGGCAAGTATGGTGTATTATATAGTTTGGGCTTCCCGTTGGGAAGGAAGAAAAATTTCAGAGTAGAGGTTTTATATGGCAAGGATACTTGCAGTAGATGATGATGTGGCAATTCTTGATATGATCGGAGCGATCCTTGGTAAAGACGGACACGAGGTCACCAAAACCGGTGACCCGACGAAGCTGGAGCTTGATAAGATCAATCAATATGATCTGATCCTTTTGGATATTATGATGCCGGGCATCGACGGGTTCGAGCTGTGTACGAAGATCCGGAATCTGGTGGATTGCCCCATCCTTTTTATCACCGCAAAAACGGAAGAGGGCAGCCTTGTAAACGGCCTTGCACTGGGAGCAGACGATTACATCTGCAAACCCTTCGGGGTAATGGAGCTTCGGGCAAGGATCGGCGCACATCTTCGAAGGGAGAAGCGAGAGCATTTTGCAAGACTGGCGGTGGGACGGATCTGCTTTAACCTGTCGGAAAAAATGATGATGGTGGATGATGAGCAGATCACCCTGACCAAGGCGGAATATGAGATCTGCGAATTCCTGGCAAAAAATCACGGCCAGGTTTTTTCCAAGGAACAGATTCTGGAAAGCGTCTTCGGGTTTGATAATGAGAGCAATGATAATACCATCACCACCCATATCAAAAATATCAGAACAAAGCTTTCCAACTATGACTATATGCCCATCAAGACGGTTTGGGGGATTGGATACAAATGGACAGAGTAAAACGAAAACAGAAAACCCTGGGAAGGCTTTTCCTCCGGTATGTGGTGATCATGGTGGTATCCCTTGTGGTGTATTCTGTCGTGATCTTTGGCATTTTTATATTTTTGATCGATATCGGACAGATCTACCCTGCTAACTATCCGGAGATCATGATCGGAAAAAACTATCAGGAAATAAAAGATGCGAAGGTTGTGACACAGGATATGATCCCGGACGTCTGCCGTTATGCGATTTTTGATGCAGACGGAACGGTCCTGGGGGGCAACATGGATGAAGAGTCCATGGGGCATGCCTGGAATGCGGTGATCCACGAAAATGTGATGGATCCGTATTACTATAAGGTCATCGTTCGAAGTCATGAGTATGTGGTGTTTCAATACGTCCTTTCGGCCCAGTATAAGTCGGAATTTTTGAAGGAACACCTGATAGAACCGCAGACCATGATGACTTTGGTGATCGCGGTGGGATGTCTTTTGCTCATTATCATCTGTTCCCTCCGGTTTGGAAGAAAAATGAAAAAAATGATGCTTCCCGTTATGGATGCGGTAGATAAGATCCGCCGGCAGGACCTGGATTATGAGACCACATTTGCCGGGGTAAAGGAGATAGATGAATGCCTTACTTCCATAGACGATCTGCGAAGCGAATTGAAGACTTCCCTGGAGACCCAGTGGAAAGCAGAGGCGGAAAAAAACAGACAGATGTCTGCTTTGGCCCACGATATCAAAACCCCTCTTACCGTGGTGCGGGGAAATGCAGGCCTTTTGCAGGAAACGGAGCTTTCCGGCGAGCAGAAAGGATATGCGGATTATATTGCAGGAAGCGCAATGCAGATCCAAAACTACGTGGAAACCCTCATCGAAGTTACCAAGTCGGAGGTGGGCTATGATGTGCCTGCAAAATCTGTGGATACAAAGAGCCTTCTTGGGGACATTAAAAAGCAGGTGGCGGGACTGACGGAGGTCTACAATCTGAAGTATGAATGGGAAGAATCCGTCAGTGCAGAAAACGTGAATGTAGTTTATGATCAGCTGGTCAGAGCGGTGATGAACATTGTGAAAAACGCAGCGGAGCATACCCCGGAGGGGGGCACCGTCAAAGTGGCCGTTTCGGACCGGGCGGATAAAGATGGTAAGGGCAGGCTAACATTCGTTGTGGAAGATACGGGCAGCGGCTTTTCCGAGGAGGCACTGCTGCATGGAACGGAGCAGTTTTTCATGGGAGACAGCAGCCGCACCGGCGGTACCCATTACGGAATCGGACTTTTTTCTGCCAAAAAGGCAGCGGAGAAACACGGGGGGACCATCGCGCTGGCCAATGGCGAAAACGGAGGGGGAAAGGTGTCGATAGGGTTTTGAGCATTGACCATTCCGTCGATCAAAGGTATAACTGAAAGTATAGAGAATGACATAATCTGCTGCAGCGGGGGAAAATATGGATTATCCTTATCTTGATACGGTCATTTACGATAACTTCTATGAAATGCTGAAAGGCAGATATGAGACAAAGGCTGAGACGACAGCTATCCGTTTCAGGGAAAAAGAGCAGATCAGGGATATTTCTTATGCGGAAATGATAAAAGAAACAGCCCTGATCGGCCTTTTTTATAAAGAAAAGGGGATGGAAGGAAAGCATATCGGCATTTTTTCCGAAAACCGCTACGAATATATCACCATCTATCTGGCAACGGTCATGAAGAATGTGATCGTACCCCTGGATAAGGAGATGACGGCCCAAAATCTTTCCCAATGCGTAAGGGACTTTGATATCGACTGTCTCTTTGTTACGGATGAGACGAAACAGAAGATTCAGGGCGACGGGTTTGCAAAACCGGATGATCTCATGGTTTATAATATAGACGATGAAAGTTTCAGGAGGCTAACCCGGGGCGGATCCGCTGATGGGGAAAAATGCATTCAGGACTTTTTTGAATATGTCAAAGATACGGATAAAGACAGGTTTGCTGTGCTGGCTTCCACCTCCGGTACGGACGGAAAGATGAAGGGTGTCATGCTCAGTCAGTACAATGTCATCACAAATATCCGCGGTACCCTTGAAAACAATGTCCTGAAAAATCCCACCTTTGCCTTCCTGCCCATGAATCATACATATGGATTTAACCCCTGTATGCTGGCCACGCTTTATAACGGCACCACGCTGTGCCTGAACCTGAAAATGAAATATCTGCTTCGGGATTTAAGGATCTTCGATCCGTTTTTCTTTGGCGCGGTTCCCATGGTGATCGAGGGAATGTACGACGGCATCATAAGGGAAGTAAAAAGGCAGAATAAGGAAAAGACTTTTAACAGGGCCATCAGGATCTGCAGTTTTTTCAGAAAATTCAAAATAGATCTGAGGCACGTATTTTTCGGGAAGCTGCTCTGCAAAAATCTGCGGCTTGTGGTAAACGGCGGAGCGCCGCTGAATGCGGAGTATGTCAAAAAATTTGACGAGATCGGCATTACGATCCTAAACGGGTACGGATTAACCGAGTGTTCTCCCACCATTGCGGTATCAAGAACGGGAAACAATGTGGTGGGAAGCGCCGGGACCATTATGAAAAACATTGAAGTGAAAATCGCAGAGGACGGAGAGATCCTTGTAAAAGGGCCCTGCGTAATGCTGGGCTACTACAAAAACGAGGAAGCCACCAAAGCCGTTATGCGGGACGGATATCTTGCCACCGGGGACATTGGACGCACAGAGGGAAAAGTGATCTTTGTCACCGGCAGAAAGAAAAATCTGATCATTCTTGAAAACGGAAAAAATGTTCCTCCGGAGCTTTTGGAAAGCAGGATCAATTCGATCCCTTACGTAAAAGAAAGCATTGTGACAGCAAGGAAAGTAAACGGAAGAAGCAATATCCTGTATGCCATCATTGTTCTGCATGAACCGGAAAAAGAAAGTGCGCTGCAGGATGATATAGCAGCTGTAAATAAAGATCTGCCATCCTATATGCAGATCATCGACTTTGAAGTTAGCAAGTGCGAACTTCAAAAGAACAGTTCCAAAAAGATCATAAGAAGTGCGTATGCACAGTAAGAAAATGAAAGAATGAGAGAGAGCAGCCTATGTTTGAAGAGATCGTCAGGATTTTAAAAGAGAATTACGGCATTGAAAATGTAAAGCCCGAATCAAACTTCAAAAAGGATCTGGGACTGAGTTCCTTTGATCTTATGGAACTGGCTTTTGTTGCAGAGGACAGATTCGGTCTGGAAATAGAAGAATGTTCTTACAGAAGTATGGAAACGGTAAAAGATATAAGCGATTATTTTGAAGCGCTGAAAGTGAAAGCCAATGAAAATCAAAGTTTGTGAAAACGGGAGTGATCAGAAGAAGTTTCTGGCATTCAGAAGCAGGGTCTACCGGGATCGGAACCTTTATATAGACAATCACTATTTTATGCTAAAGGAAATCTTTTCCGGGAAACTGCATTTTATGAAAAGCTTATCCTTTTCCCCTGTTATGGTGGTTGATGACAGGGAGGAGATCCTTTGTGAGGGGATCATTGCGGTGGCAGACAGTCTCCCGGAGTATGTGCAGCTTTGCTTTTTTGAGGCATTGAATGACACAAGAGAAGCGGCTGCCCTTCTTGTAGGGGAAGCGGAAAAAACCGGAAAGCGTAAAGGGTGCGAAAGACTGGTGGTGGGCCTTTACGGACATGTGAATTATGGCCTGGGCTTACAGGATTCCCATTTTGAAAGCGCCAATTCTTTTTCGTCCCCCGGTAATCCGAAGTTTTACAACGATTATTTCCGTGGGATGGGGTTTGGGGAAGTGAAGCTGAATTCCTATTTTACCCATTCTCTGGACGGAAGGCTCATGCGCTATCAAAAGATCCTGGAAAAGCTGAACCGTGAATATGAATTCAGGCCCTTTGACAAAAAGCAGTTCGAAAAAGATACGAAGATCTATACGGATCTGAATAACCGGTGCTTTATGGATCACAAATACTATTTTGCCCGGGATCCGAAAGATGATGCGGAAATGTTAAAGGAGCTTTTTCTTTTCATGAAGGAGGATTCTCTGATCTTCGCCTTTCAGAACGGTGAGCCCGCAGGCTTTATTCTCTGGTACCCTGATTATAACGAGCTCGCAAAACCCGGAGAAGCCCTTGGAACAAAGCATTACTTTAAAAATCTTTTCGAAAACAAAAGGATCAAAACCGCCAAGGTGATGGAATACGGCGTATTGGAAGAGTACAGGGGCGTGGGGCTTCCCTTTGCACTGATCGCCCATGTTTATGACATTCTTTCAAATTACGGCGTAAGTCAGGTGGAATCCTCCTGGATCCTGGCAGATAACGAAGACTCAAACAGCTTCTGTCGGGCATTCTGCGATGAGCTTTACAAAGAATACGTGGTTTATGAAAAAGACATTTGATACATCCTTTCAAGAATACAGCAGCGAAGATCCGGAACGGATTTTTGCGTACATGAAAAAAGCAAGGTCTGCGGCTGCTTTGTTTCAGGGGAAAGATGATCTGCCCTTTCCGTTTCAGCTTTCCATGCTTACACTTTTAAATGTGGCCAATCCGCTAAGGCAGAGGTATTACTTTATTGAGGATGATGTAAACTACGCGTTTTTTACGGTCTATGAAAACAGAATGAATCTGTTTACATACGGAAAAGCTGAATGGTTTATGAATATCCAGACGGTGGCTTTTCCCTGCTCGTTAAGCTGCAGCGGGTTTCTTACCAACAATGTAAAATGGATGCTTTCCTACATCAAGACCATAAAGGGCTGTAAGCTGGTCCTGAATCTTGACGAAAAAACGGACATCAAAGGAATGAGCTTCGGGGAGACCCTTCCCACCTGCGAACTTGTGATCCCCGAAGGCATAAATGACATAGAGACCTATATAAGCGCGCTCAGAAGTCCCTACAGAAGAAGGATCCGTATTGCGATCAAAAACTGCAGCGATATTGAGGTTAAAAGGATCAAAGGGGATGATACGGACGTGCATCCTTTGTATCTTCAGACCTACGAAAAATCCGAATATAAACTGGAGTGCTTAAACAAAGAGTTTTTTGATCAGGCGGATGGGGAGAAGATCGTATTTTTCAGAGAGGGACAGCCCGCCGGATTTGTACTGTTAAAAGAGAATGGCAAAGAGCTTGTCTTTATGCTGTGCGGCATGGATTATGAGCCGGGCGGTGACAATGCGGATCTGTATTTTTACATGCTCTTAAAGATCGTGGAATATGCTTTTGAGAAAAACCTGCGGATCATCGATTTTGGCCAGACCTCGGAAAAGACCAAACTGAAATTCGGGGCGCAGCTTAAGAAGAAATATTTTTACGCCCACCATTCCAATCCGTTTTTGAACCTGTTTGCCATGGCGGGAAAACATATGCTTGAGTATAAGTATGATTTTCCGCAATTTCATGTGTTTAAGGAGTAAAAGTTGAAGGTACTTCTTTTCAGACCCAGGCCGGATAAAGAGACCATAGGTCTTCAGAATGTGATGATCTGCGAGCCTTTGGAGCTGGAGTATATCTCAGCAAATATCGAAGCGCTGGGACATACCTGCACCATCGTAGATATGATCATCGAGAAAAAAAGTGTGTCCTACTTTGTGAAGCACTACAACCCGGATGTTGTGGGGATCACAGGGTATATTTCCCATGTGAATATCATGAAAGGCTATGCGAAAGAGGCCAAGGAAGTAAATCCTCAGATCGTGACCATCATAGGCGGCGTGCATGCGGAGGTAAATCCTGCAGACTTTGAATCCCCCTATGTTGATTATATTATCCGGGCAAACGGCATTCGGACTTTTATCGACATATTAAATAAACTGGAGCAGGGGAAGAAGGACGACGGACAGACGGGCCGGGAGGAAGATGAAACGTCCGAAATAGAGTGCATCTATGTTCCCGGAAAAAAACCGCCGAAGAAAGATACCACCTTTCAGTATCTTTATCCTGACAGGGACAAAGTGAAACAATACCGTTCGAAATACTATTACATGTTTCACAGAAACTGTACGCTGATCAAGACCTCCTTCGGCTGTCCTTACAATTGTAAATTCTGCTTCTGCCGGCAGATCATGGACGATCAGTATTTTGCAAGGGATCTTGAGGATATCGTAAATGAGCTTTCCCGGATCCCCGAGACGGAGATTTACATCGTGGATGATGATTTTCTCGTGGGAAGGGAGCGGATCCTTGCCTTCTGTGACCTTCTGGAACAAAGAGGCATCCATAAAAAATATCTGATTTACGGCCGGGCCGATTATGTGGCAGCCAACGAAGATGTGATAAAACGTTTTAAGGAAGTGGGGCTTCGGGCGG
>JAIKWF010000054.1 GCA_024685005.1 Lachnospiraceae bacterium | reverse complement strand
GAATAAATCTGCCATGATCTCTTATCCGGGATATGCAGAGCGCCTGACGTTGCGTTTTACTTCCGGATATAAAGCAACGGATAAAACAGTGACCTGGATCTCTTCCAATCCAGCCATTGCAAAAGTTGGTGCAGACGGCGTTGTCACCGGTATGGCCATGGGAGAGTGCGTAATCACAGCCCGTACACCGGGAGGATCGGCCACTTGTAAGGTGACTGTGGGAAAAGCCCCTGCCAAGCTGTTTCCCAATAAAAACGTAACGGTTTATGAAAACAAAAATGACCCCGGCGCCAATGAAGAAGATATGGTTTTATCAGACGGTGCCGTTGTAAATTACTACAATACGGATTATAAGACCGCCAAAAACGGTGTGGCCAAGGTTCCTTTGGGCAATGCCGGTGATGTGACTGTTTCCAAAGCAGGATACAGAACCCGCACCGTCTCCGTAACCGACCTTGCCAACAACCATTACGAAGTCTATCTGGAAAAAGAAACGGACAATCCCATCATTTATGATGTCTGGATCGATTCCACCAATGTTCTGGACAGTGAAGTGGAGATCGCCCTTGATAAAAAGGACAAGACCAAGATCTCTGCGGATGTGGACTGGGGCAAAGCACAAAAAGGTACCATTTATCTTGCCCAGGAGACCAAGTCCGTTGCCTTTACCGGCAATGTGCTGGAAACCGTCCTCAGCGATACCTTTGATGTCAGCGACGATATTTATATCATTGCAAAAGATGAAAGCGGCAATGCCGTAAAGAAAAAACTGCAGATCGTGCCAAAGAGCGCTTTTATGAAAGATACGAAATTCAGTTTCGGAAGCAGCTCCAACATCACTATTCCCGACAACGTTCCTTTTGTAGGCGGAAAAGAAGTCTCCATTGATCTGAAGACCTTGGAAAAACTGCCTCTTTCCGTCAGTGTGGAAAAAGGAAAAGTAAAAGTTGCCATCGGATTGGAAGTTGCCGGCGTTCACAACGAGACTACGAAAAAGAATTATCGTAAGAGAGGCAAGACCAGCACCAATAAGGAAGTTACCAATGTCTGTGATGATATCAAAGATATCTACAAGACATTCATCAAACATCCCGGCGAAACTGCAAGCAGTTCTGTTGCGGAAGTAAAAGGCGCTTTTAAAAAGCTGAAGAATATCGACAAGATCTACAAAAATCAAAAGGCAAAACCCAAAGGGAAATTCGGCTTTGATGCGGATATTTCCGTTGTAGGTTATATGGAAGGCTATATTGACGGCGGACAGCTCCATTTCCTCGAAGGCGGCATTATCCTGCAGCCTGAGATCTCCGCTAAGTGGTCGGGACAGTTTTTCATTCCAATCCCTATCGTGAACTTCATTCCTTTCTTCTGGGAAGCCGGCATAAAAGGCGAACTGGAAGCAATGGTGAATCTGGCCCGTGCCACCGGTGCGGCACAGGATTTCACCTGCCTGCTTTCCGTTGATTTCAAAGTAACGGCAAACGGCGGCGTCGGTGTAGGCGTTTCAGGTGTCGTAGGCCTGAGCGGCGGCGTGAAACTGAAACTGAATCCGAAACTAAAGACTTATATGACAGGAAAGCCTTACATGAGTCTGTCTCTGGATGGTAACGGCTATGTGAAATTTCAGTTCCTCTTTGCGGAATATGAATGGGAGTCGAAATCACTGAAAATGGTAGATATCAACAACGGTGTTCCCGATCATCCCAATACCCTTTCTGCGCAAAACGGTGCGGAAACAGAGGAAATGATCGATCCGACCCAAAATGCACTGGATCTTTCCGCATACCACGCCATGGATCTGTCCTATCTGGAAGAAGAGGGTATTACAGCACAGAGCGAATCCGACCTTGGTTCTTTGGAGGAGCTGAGAGCAAACAGCTTTAAGGGCGCTGCTCCCAAGCTGGTATCCTTTAAGGATGGTACCACCCTTGCTGTCTGGATCGATGCAGAGGATTCGGATTATGATCATATCAACCTGTATTATTCTTATTATGACGGCTCTGTGTGGTCGGCACCTGCAAAGGTCTATGATGACGGAACCATGGACAATGCGCCGTACCTGGTAGCAAACGATAATACAGCGTATGTGGTATGGCAAAATGCAAGGACAACGATTCCTGCCTTTAACAAATTGGATGATACGTCAACAAAACAGGCTTTAGATGATATCTCCAGTAATATGGGAATCTGTGCCGGTGTGTTTGATACCGCTACGGAAAGCTTTACTGCTACAGAGATCACAGCTCTTAATGACGGCTATATCGATATGCACCCCGTTGTCGCAGCAAACGGTGGCGAAGCAGCAGTTTTCTGGGTCAAGAATTTAGACAATCATACCTTCGGCGAAGGAAAAAACAATTGCATCATGAGAAGTCTCCTTGAGGATGCGGTCTGGAGCGAGCCGGAAGTTGTGGAAGAGAACGTTTCAACAGTCATGAGTATGGCGGCAGTTTATCATAACGGCTCTCCCGTTTATGCCACCATCCGTGATATGGACGGCGATCTTGAAGATCTTTCGGATACGGAAGTGTACATCGGAGCGCACCCCATCACACAGGATAACATGATGCAAAGCAACGTAACAACTGCCGGCGGCAGAATCTACTGGTATCAAAGCGGTACTGTTTACAGAAGCCAGCCCGCTGCCGGAAACTTCGCTAATGTTGAAAAGCTGCTGCCGAATGAGGCAGTGCTGCAGGATGACAGATATCAGGTCATTGACGAAGATGGAAAACTGCAGGTGCTGGGTATCGCATCTCTCGGAGCAGTTAATGAACTGATGCGATATGTATACGATCCGGATAACAAGAGCTGGTCGGTAGCTGCAAAGGTAACGGATCTTTCTCAGGCTATCAACAGTTTTGATGCCACCATCGCAGATAATGAGCTGCGGGCAGCGATCTCTTACAGCGAGCTTACGGATCCCGATGCGGAAACCATTAGCTCTGCTCTTTACGGAAACAACCATGTGGCAGTATTTACCAGCGTGCCTCACAACAGTCTGGATGTGATCGATTGCATCTATGACAGCAGAGACATCGTACCGGGAGCAGTACTTCCGCTGACGGTGGAAGTAAAGAATTCCTCCGTATCCGCCATTGACGGCGTCACTCTTCAGATCGTAGATCCTGACACCAACGATCAGATCGGCGAGCTGAGTGTGGAAGAAAAACTGCTGGCCGGACAGGAGACGGAAGTGGACTACAATTTTGTACTTCCCTCTGACTGCATCGGAAAGAACTATGTAGTAAGAGCTGCCATCCCTGCCAAGGACTATGTGGACGGACAGACATCTGAACTTAATATCGACTACAAAAACGTGGGACTTTCGGAGATCTCCTGGGGTAAATACAGCGATAATGTTACGGCAGCCGTACAGGGAACAGCCTACAACGATGGCTATTCAGACATGCATGACATCACCCTCAGCCTTTATAAGGTAGATAAAGGCGCCACCGATGCCAGCAGCGATCTTTCAAAGGCTGAAAAAGAGCTGGTTGACAGCTATACCATCGCAACTCTGGGATCCATGCAGTCAACGCCGGTACTCTTTGATGTGCCTTATAAGGATGAAGCGGTTTATAACGTGGAGATCACATCTTCCGATGCGGATGAAAACGGCGGCGACAACGATGCATATGTCTATATGACCGTAAGAGATCAAAAGATCGAAAGAAGTCTGAAAGGCATCGAAATAAAGCTTTTGCCGGATGTCATTCAGGTCGGTACGCCATTTGATACAAAGACCCTTAAGGTAAAAGCAAGCTTCAGCGACGGACTCGCCATGGATGTAACTGCATTTTCAAAGATCGACGCATCCGCAGTAAACACAGCTGTGGCTGGCACCTACAAGATCAGCGCTACCTATCGTGGAAAAAGTGCTGAAAAGCTCCTGATCGTTTTATCCGAAGGCGATTATCAAAAATGGATACAGCAACAAAAGGGACAAAACGATCCTGATCAGCCCGGCCGGATCGCAACCGTAAAAGAAAAAGTACAGGATCCTACCGGAAACTATCAGGTAAAAAGCGTAAATCCCGATGCACCGGCCGGCGGGGTGTTCGGAAACGTGACCTACCAGCAGGCACCCGGCGGAAAGGTGAAAGTGGTCACCATTCCGGAATATATTTACATCCGGGGCAGAAAATATGCGGTGACCGAGATTGCAGCCAAGGCCTTCTATAAGAACAAAAACATCACCAAAGTCGTGATCCCCAAGCAGATCGTCAAGATCGGTTCCAAGGCATTTTATCAGTGCAAGAACTTAAAGCAGATCCAGATCAAGACCAAAAAGCTGAAGAAGGGATCCATCGGAAAAGCAGCCTTTAAGGGCGCCGGCAGCAAGAATTACAAGAAACTGAAGGTGACGGTTCCGAAGAAAAAGAAGAAATCCTACAAAAAGCTTTTGAAAAAAGCCGGTTTGTCGAAAAAGGCCAAGGTGAAATAGGTAAGTTCGAATATTGAAAAAACTTGCAAACAACGCGCTTTTTGAGTATGATAAAAAAAGCGCGTTGTAACTTTGCGCAAATTCCTAT
Organism: Lachnospiraceae bacterium; assembly: GCA_024685005.1. GTDB lineage: Bacteria > Bacillota > Clostridia > Lachnospirales > Lachnospiraceae > RGIG7926. Next base: position 12,293 of record JAIKWF010000054.1, on the reverse strand, counting down.
GGGAGGGCGATCATGAACGCTAATATCGTATGTATTCCCGGAGACGGGATCGGTCCCGAAATCGTGGCCGAAGCTAAAAAGGTATTAAATAAAGTGGCTGAGAAATACGGCCATAACTTTCAATTTGAAGATGTATTAATGGGAGGCGCATCCATAGATGTTCACGGCGTTCCCTTAACGGAAGAGACTATTGCAAAGGCAAAAGCGGCGGATGCAGTCCTCATGGGTTCCATCGGCGGAGATGCCAAGACATCCCCCTGGTACAAGTTAGAGCCTTCAAAACGTCCGGAAGCAGGACTTTTGGGGATTCGGAAAGCCCTGAATCTGTTTGCCAACCTGCGTCCTGCAGTTCTTTACGAAGAGCTTGCACCTGCCTGCCCTTTGAAAAGCGAGATTTCAGACAAGGGCTTTGACATGATGATCATGAGAGAGCTGACAGGCGGTCTGTACTTCGGAGAGCGCAAAACCTACGAAGAAGACGGCCAGACCAAAGCCATGGATACCCTGGTGTATGCCGAAAGCGAGATCAGACGGATCGCCATTAAGGCCTTTGATATTGCCATGAAGCGCAGGAAAAAAGTGACCAGCGTAGATAAAGCCAACGTGCTGGACTCCTCCAGGCTTTGGAGAAAAGTTACGGAAGAAGTGGCAAAGGATTATCCTGAGGTGACCTTAGAGCATATGCTGGTGGACAATGCAGCCATGCAGCTGGTAAAAGACCCTGCACAGTTTGATGTGATCCTGACAGAGAATATGTTCGGAGACATCCTTTCCGATGAAGCCAGCATGGTTACCGGTTCCATCGGAATGTTAGCCTCCGCTTCCCTGAATGATACCAAATTCGGTCTGTACGAGCCCAGCGGCGGCTCCGCACCTGATATTGCGGGAAAAGGCATTGCCAATCCCATTGCAACCATCCTGTCTGCAGCCATGATGCTCCGTTTCACCTTTGATCTTGACAAAGAGGCGGATGCCATTGAAAATGCTGTATCCCTGGTGCTGAAAGACGGTCTTCGTACCATCGACATTATGCCCCAGGATGAAGAAGGAAAGAAGAAAGTAACGCAGATCGGTACCAAAGAGATGGGAGATGCCATCTGCGAGAGAATCTGATAAAAATACAGTTGAAGCTTCAGGAGGATTACTATGAAAAGCGATAATATGAAATGCGGTGACCAGCAGGCACCTGCCCGTTCCCTTTTAAACGCACTTGGATTTACAGCAGAAGAGATCAAAAAGCCCATGGTGGGCATTGTGTGCTCCTATAACGAGATCGTTCCCGGCCATATGAACCTGGATAAGATTGCAGAAGCAGTAAAACTGGGTGTCGCCGAGGCAGGGGGAACCCCTGTGATGTTCCCGGCCATTGCCGTATGCGACGGAATCGCCATGGGACATATTGGTATGAAGTATTCTCTGGTGACCCGTGATCTCATCGCTGATTCCACCGAAGCCATGGCCATTGCCCATCAGTTTGATGCCCTGGTCATGATCCCCAACTGTGACAAAAACGTACCCGGCCTTCTGATGGCTGCGGCACGTGTGAATGTACCTACCGTATTTGTATCCGGCGGTCCCATGCTGGCAGGACGTGTAGGCGGTAAGAAACGCAGCTTATCCTCCATGTTTGAGGCAGTTGGTGCCCATGCGGCAGGAACCCTTGATGATAACGGATTCCTTGAGTTTGAAGAAAAAGTATGTCCTACCTGCGGTTCCTGCTCCGGTATGTATACCGCCAACTCCATGAACTGCCTGACAGAAGCACTGGGTATGGGCCTTCGCGGTAACGGAACCATTCCTGCGGTATATTCCGAAAGGATCAAACTTGCAAAGCGGGCCGGATATGCCGTTATGGATCTGTTAAAGAAAAATATCCGCCCCAGAGACATTATGACAAAAGAGTCCATCTTAAATGCGCTGACCGTGGATATGGCACTGGGATGCTCTACCAACTCCATGCTCCATCTGCCGGCCATTGCTCATGAGATCGGATTTGATTTTGATATTGCATTTGCCAACCCCATAAGCGAAAAGACACCGAACCTTTGCCACCTTGCACCGGCAGGTCCTACCTATATGGAAGACCTCAACGAAGCCGGCGGTGTGTATGCCGTAATGAAAGAACTGGCTGACATCGGTCTTTTGAATCAGGATTGCATGACGGTAACCGGAAAGACCATTGGTGAGAATATTGCAAATGCAGTGAACCTGAACGAAGAAGTGATCCGTCCTGTTTCCAATCCTTACAGTAAAACAGGCGGACTTGCAGTCCTGAAGGGTAACCTCGCTCCCGACGGCTCCGTTGTAAAACGCTCCGCCGTAGTGGAAGAGATGATGGTACATGAAGGACCTGCCAGAGTATTCGACTGTGAAGAAGATGCCATTGACGCCATTCTCGGCGGCAAGATCAAAGAAGGAGACGTGGTTGTGATCCGTTATGAAGGACCCAAAGGCGGTCCCGGCATGCGCGAGATGCTCAACCCCACATCCGCCATTGCAGGTATGGGACTTGGCGCAAGCGTTGCCCTGATCACGGACGGACGTTTCTCCGGTGCCTCCAGAGGCGCTTCCATCGGACATGTTTCTCCGGAAGCAGCAGTGGGCGGCCCCATCGCCCTGGTGGAAGAAGGCGATATCATTGCCATCGATATCCCCAATATGAAGTTGGATATCAAGGTTTCCGATGAGGAAATGGCAAAGCGGAAAGAAAAATGGCAGCCTAAGGAGCCTTCCGTAAATACCGGTTATCTGAAGCGGTACTGCGCAATGGTTACCAGCGGTAACCGCGGTGCGATCCTGGAGGTTCCGCAAGCGTAATTGGCACATTTTTAATCGACTATGATAAAGAGGGGCGGATGTCGTATATGTATTTCCGGGGCGACGAGCGTAGCCCGGCCAAATTGCAGATCTTCCGGAAAACGCAGTTACCAATCAGGGAGAATTGCGCGGGATGCGCAATTCAGGCTCATAGGGCCCGGATGGCTCTTATGAGCCTGCCCGTTTAGCATAGAATATGTTCATGCGTTTTGCGATGAAGATCGCGATTTGCCGGATAGTGACCCGGGAATGCATAGCGACAGCCGACCGAATAAAGGATAAAAAGGAGACACATCATGCAACTTACAGGTGCGGAAATCGTAATCGAGGTTTTAAAGGAGCAGGGCGTAGATACCGTTTTCGGGTATCCCGGCGGAACGATCCTGAATATTTATGATGCGTTGTACAAGCATCAGGATGAGATCAGACACGTACTGACCAGTCATGAGCAGGGCGCTGCCCATGCTGCTGACGGTTATGCAAGATCCACCGGTAAGGTAGGTGTATGTATGGCTACAAGCGGCCCCGGTGCCACCAACCTTGTTACAGGTATCGCAACAGCATACATGGATTCCGTTCCCATGGTTGCCATCACTTGTAATGTAAATCTTCCCGCACTGGGAAAAGATACCTTCCAGGAGATCGATATCGCAGGTGTAACCATGCCCATTACCAAGCATAATTATATCGTGAAAGATATCAATAACCTGCAGACCAAGCTCCGCAACGCTTTTAAGATCGCAAAAAGCGGAAGACCCGGCCCTGTACTTGTGGATATCACCAAGGATGTTACCGCAAACACCACGGAATACATTCCGGAAAAGAAGCAGGAAACCGAGATCGTTAACAGATTTACGGATGAAGATATCGAAGTTGCACTTTCCCTTATCAATGAAGCGAAAAAGCCCTTCCTGTATGTGGGCGGCGGCGTGATCCTTTCCGGTGCCGGCAAAGAGCTGGCGATTTTCCAGGAAAAGATGGATTGCCCGGTTTGCGATACCCTGATGGGAAAAGGTGCATTTGACGGTTACAATCCCATGTACACGGGAATGATCGGTATGCACGGCACAAAGGCTTCCAATCTGGGAGTTTCCGAATGTGACCTGCTCATTGCTTTGGGCGCACGTTTTTCCGACCGCGTGATCGGAAATCCCGCAACCTTTGCATCCAATGCCAAAATCCTTCACATTGACATCGATGCAGCGGAGATCAACAAAAATATCCGTACCGATGCTGCGGTTGTGGGCGATCTGAAGGCAGTTCTTCGTAAGCTGAATGATAAGCTGGAGAAAAAAGACAACAAGGAATGGAAGAACAGGATCACTGAGCTGAAAGAAAAGTATCCTCTTTCCTACAATACGGAAGTGCTTACCTGCCCTTACGTAATGGAGCAGATCGATCAGGCTACGGAAGGAAAAGCCATCATCACCACAGATGTGGGACAGCATCAGATGTGGGCGGCGCAGTATTATCATTACACAATGCCCCGTACCTTCTTATCCTCCGGCGGTCTGGGTACCATGGGATACGGACTCGGTGCATGTATCGGTGCCCAGGTGGGTAATCCCGATAAGATCTGCATCAATATTGCAGGAGACGGCTGCTTTAGAATGAACATGAATGAGCTTGCAACCGCAAGCCGCTACAATATCCCCATTATTCAGGTTGTGATCAACAACCAGGTGCTGGGAATGGTGCGTCAGTGGCAGACACTGTTCTACGGAAAGCGTTATTCACAGACCGTACTGACGGATAAGGTGGACTATTGCAAAGTGGCAGAGGCTCTTGGCTGCAAAGCCATCCGTGTGGATAAGAAAGAAGATGTGGCAGGTGCCATCAAGGAAGCAATTGATGCAAAAGCACCTGTACTTTTAGAGATCGTCATCGATCCTGATGATAAGGTGTTCCCCATGGTTCCTGCGGGAAAACCCATCAGTGATGTGTTTGATGCCTCTGATCTGAAAGAGGAGTAAGGCAGGTTTTCAGATGAAGAAAGTCATTTTGATCGTATTATCTCTGCTGATATTGATCCCGCTTGTCGGCGCTGCGGCAGGGTATGGCTATATGGCCTACCACTATCGCGATATCTATATGCCCGGTCTTGCGGTGAACAATGTATATGCAGCAGATCTTACGGTAGATCAGTTGAATGACAAACTGAAAGAGAATCTGGAATACCCGAAAGTGGTTGTCACCGATAAAAACGGCAAGGAATTGAAATTTTCCATGGAAGAAGCCGATTACGATGAAAACTACAACGAGGATCTGGAAACCATCAAAGACGGGCAGAACGTGGAAGAGCTCGTAAGGCATCTTGTGGACAAAAATGCCAAAGTGGATTCCCGGGACATTTTCCCCGTGATCACCTATGATGAGGAAAAGCTGGGTGATTTTCTGGATCAGCAGAATTTCCTGAAAGATGATTCCGATGTAAAGGGCAAGGCGATTGAGGTCCGCTATAACCGTGCGGTGGGATACTTCCTCTATGATGAAACCACCAACATGCTCAATCATGAAAAAGCAAAAGAAAAGATCTTAAGTGAGATCCGTGACGGAAATTACGAAATCGAGCTGAAGGAAGATGAGTGCTACGACACTCCCAAGACCTTCAGCCCCGATCAGCGAAAGGCAAGAGAGCTTTGGGAAAAGCTCAAGCCCTATATGGAAACCAAGATTAATTATGATTTCGGCGGCAGAAAAACCATTATCAACGGCGCCGTGATCAGTAACTGGATCATGAAGGACGAAGAGGATGATTCCTTCCTCATGAGCGAGCACAATACTCTGCAGATCGATGAAAAGGCTGTGGAAGACTACATGAAAGATCTTTGCGACCAGTACAGCACAGTAGGCAAGCCCAGAACCTTCAAGGCTACCAGAGGTGATGTGATCACCATCAACAAAGGGATCTACGGCAGTAAGGTGGATTATAAAAAAGAGCTGGAGTTCGTAACGGGACAGCTTGGCGGCGGAAGAGAAGTAGACAGAAGGGCTGAATATTCCCAAAAGCCGTTTTCCAATATTACCGGACCGGATGATATCGGCAGGACCTACATTGAAGTGGATATGACCAACCAGCATCTTTATTATTATCAGAACGGCAGGCTGGCTTTGGATACGGATGTTGTTACCGGTAATACCTCTCTCGGACATGGTACGCCGGAACGGGTTGCTTATATCCAATGCAAACAGAGAGACAGGATCCTTCGCGGTCCGGATTATGAAAGCTTTGTGCATTACTGGATGCAGGTTTATAACGGCATCGGTATCCATGATGCAAACTGGCGTGGTAAATTCGGCGGAACCATTTATAAACACAGCGGTTCACACGGCTGCGTGAATACTCCTATCGCCAAAGTGAAAGAGCTTTATTCCATGGTGGAAGAGGGAACGCCGGTACTGTTATTTTACTGACAGGATAAAAATCGCACTTGACGCATTCTCATTGTGCGATTACAATATCATAGGTGTATAAAACGTATAATTATGCAGGAGGAAGAAAAATGTCCAGAGTTTACAACTTTTCAGCAGGACCGGCTGTACTGCCGGAAGAGGTACTGAAGGAAGCCGCAGATGAGATGATGGATTATCAGGGCAGTGGCATGTCCGTTATGGAGATGAGCCACAGATCCAAAGTCTATGACAAGATCATCAAAGATGCGGAAGCAGACCTTCGCGAGCTTATGAATATTCCGGATAATTATAAGGTTCTGTTTTTACAGGGAGGCGCAAGTCAGCAGTTTGCCATGATCCCCATGAACCTGATGAAAAACAAAAAAGCCGGCTATATCGTAACAGGACAGTGGGCAAAGAAAGCATATCAGGAAGCAAAGATCTACGGAGAAGCCATTGAGCTTGCATCCTCCGCAGACAAGACTTTTTCCTATATTCCCGATTGCTCCGATCTGGATATTCCCGATGATGTAGACTATGTTTACATTTGCGAGAACAATACCATTTACGGAACCAAGTATAAAGAACTGCCCAATACCAAGGGACACACCCTGGTTGCAGACGTTTCTTCCTGCTTCTTATCTGAGCCTGTAGACGTGACCAAATACGGCGTGATCTACGGCGGTGTACAGAAAAATATCGGACCGGCAGGCGTTGTCATCGTGATCATCCGTGAAGACCTGATCACCGAAGATACCCTTCCCGGAACACCTACCATGCTTAAATACAAGATCCATGCTGATGCGGATTCTCTTTACAATACCCCGCCTGCATACGGCATCTACATCTGCGGCAAAGTATTCAAATGGCTTAAGAGCCAGGGCGGACTTGCAAAGATGAAAGAGCGCAATGAAGAGAAGGCAAAAGTGCTTTATGACTTCCTGGATCAGAGCAAACTCTTCAAGGGTACAGTAGTAGCAAAAGACCGTTCCCTGATGAACGTACCTTTCGTTACCGGCAACGAAGAGCTGGATGCGAAGTTCGTAAAAGAAGCAACCGAAGCCGGCTTTGTAAACCTGAAAGGCCACAGAAGCGTTGGCGGTATGCGTGCATCCATCTACAATGCAATGCCTAAGGAAGGCGTTGAGAAGCTCGTCGAGTTCATGAAGAAATTCGAAGCTGAGAATGCATAATTCATGTTCGAGCTGGAGCCGGAAGATTAGCATGACCAAACATATTGAAATGATTTCTAGGAGCAGACGGTGGGATCTGACCCTTCGGCGGCGAGTTGCAGACGATCGCTGCGCGATCGCCGTATTGTTCGAGCTGAAGCCGGAGGGTGCAGATTCTACCGGCTGCGGAGTATAACTATCAACCAAGCATATAAAGGAGACAACCAATGTTCAAATATCACTGCCTCAACCCCATCGCTCAGGTGGGCCTTGACGGATTCGACGCAAATTACGAAAAGACCGATGATGTAAATGCAGCAGAAGGTATTCTTGTCCGCAGTGCTTCCATGCATGAGATGGACCTTCCTGAAAACCTTCTTGCCGTAGCAAGAGCCGGCGCAGGCGTAAACAACATTCCTCTGGAGAAATGTGCAGAGAAGGGTATTGTAGTATTCAACACTCCCGGTGCCAACGCAAACGGCGTAAAAGAGCTTGTGATCGCAGGTATGCTGATGGCTTGCCGCGATATCGTAGGCGGTATTGAGTGGGTAAAGCAGGATGCTTCCGATGAAAATATCGCAAAGGCTGCTGAGAAGGAAAAGAAAAAATTCGCAGGAACCGAGATCCAGGGTAAAAAGCTTGGTATCATCGGTCTTGGTGCCATCGGTGTACAGGTAGCAAATGCTGCACTTGCCCTTGGCATGGATGTTTACGGTTATGATCCTTATCTGTCTGTGAATGCAGCATGGAACTTAAGCCGCAACGTAAAGCATGTCATCGATGTGAATGAGATCTACGAAAACTGCGACTTCATCACTATCCATGTTCCCCTGCTTAATTCCACCAAGGGAATGATCAATAAGGAAGCCATCTCCAAGATGAAAGACGGCGTGATCCTTTTGAACTATGCAAGAGACGTCCTGATGGATGAAGAAGCTGTCATCGAAGCTATTAAAGCCGGTAAGGTAAGAAAGTACATGACTGATTTTGCCAATCCTACCGTAGCAGGTGTGGACGGATGCGTGGTTACACCTCATCTTGGCGCATCTACGGAAGAATCCGAAGACAACTGTGCAGTAATGGCAGTAGAGGAGATGAGAGATTATCTGGAAAACGGTAACATCAAAAACTCCGTTAACTATCCGGCCCTTGATCTGGGACTTTGCTCCGATGCAGGCCGCGTTGCCATCTTCCACAAGAACGTTGCAAATATGATCACCAAGTTTACTGCTGTATTCGGTGATGCCGGCGTAAACATTACCAACATGGCCAACAAATCCAAGGGTGAATTCGCTTATACCATGATGGACCTGGAAGCAGCACCTGCTGCAGATGCTCTGGACAAGTTAAAGAACATCGATGGAGTATTCCGCGTCAGGATCGTGAAATAAGTTTTGTTCAGGAACTTAAAACACATATGAGATATGTGAGATGTTTTGAGAGGCCGGCTTTTTTGCCGGCCTTTTTTTTACAATATCTTCTGCAAAATCCGCAAAATGTCTTGTATGCCTGAACACAAGCAGGTAAAATAAAAAGTCAGGAATGCATGTTGCAGACTATACATGCAAATATGAAAAGATGTAACAGAAACAAAGTAACAGGAGGAATCCCACATATGAAAATGAGAAACAAAACAGTAAAAAGAGTTTTGTCGGCAGTCCTTACGCTGGCACTTTGCACTGCAGTATTGCCGCCTGCTGAGGTTTATGCGGATCCGGAGTTAAAAAAGCCGGAATTTGACTCTCTGGGACATGAGATGCATGAAGCAAGTGTCGCTTTTGCAGGAAATTTTTGCCCTAAGGGTGGTGGTGCCAGATTTATTTATTATGATGAAGGAATCAAATATGAAGGTACGAACAAACTGTCCATTTATGAAGGGGCCAGAGCCGAGTTTATTGTTAATCAGGTGCCCGGATATAAGGTGACTGTAAGCGTTACGGACGCGACATTTTATGACCAGAATGATCAGGCCTCTGAAGCCGGACGGTTTAAATACTTTTTCGATTCTATTAACACGTATGGATATCCCTATACTGACTTCCAGATGCCGGCTCAGGATTTTACCGTTATACTGAATTATCAGGAAATTGCTGATCTTGGCACTGTTACATTCACCGACTGCGATTATGAGGAGCAGAATTTACCTGTAAACACTACTTTCACTTTGCCTGCAGCACCTGTAAAAGAAGGAAAAGTCTTCTGGGCATGGAGGGTACGTGGCAGCTATATGCAGCCCGGTGAGACATTTGATGTGGATAAATATGGTGTAACTATTACTCCTGTATGGAAGCCGGAAATAGATATGCCTGATTATATAAATGATGATTTGGCTATTACGTGGCAAACCGGCGTACCAGCTATTCGATTCACATTTAATACGGATAAAATGAATGGTAAAAGGGTAAAATCTCTGCATATGATCGCATACGGAGACGAACTTCCTGAAGGAGGGGAGGATTGTGACAGTATGCAGGAATATGGTATAGATTTTATTGATTACAAACTTAGTACAATGCCTTTAGAGATTATTAAAAAGCTGGTGGTAACCGCAGAAACCGTAGATGATCCCAAAAAAAGCACGGTCATCGATCTTAGATCCGGAAGTGCCGATCTTATTTCCTTAGCGGGCAGTGAGGCGAATGCGGATGCATTTTGCACAAGTTTTTTTGGAGCTTATCACTATGATACAACACGGATCTATATGAACAGACTTGGCATAACGACAGCAACACTTTACGCTGACGGGATGGATCTGAACAAAGACGGTCATGTGGATCTTAGAAAATCTGATGTCCAGAAGGATTTATATTATTCTAAGTATTATTCATTCGAGAATAAATTGTTGCGTACCAAAGGAGCAGATCTTTGTGAAAAAGGCACCTATTCCTTTGATTCCGGATTGTCGGATGTGGGCAGCATCGTCATCAAATTATTTGATACCTGCAAAATCCTGTTCATGGATGGGAATCAGCTTCTTTCCGAAGAAGAAGTTAGAGTTGGAAAGAGTTGTGCAAAGCCTGCTGATCCCGAAAAAGCCGGTTATACCTTCAAAGGTTGGACTTTGGACACCGGTTCGGTGAGCGATCAGTCGAAAATTTTCGATTTTTCCGAAAAGATCACGAAGGATATAAAGCTTCAGGCTGTCTGGGCCAAAGCGGAGAGCATACCGGTTGATCCGAAAGATCCCAACGCACCGAAGGATCCCGAGAAAAAAGACGTTGAAAAAACAGTGATCGGTGAAGCTGTGGGGACAGCTCTTTCCGACGGCAAAACCAAGATCGTTTATACCGTTACAAAACAGGGAGACGGCACCAATCCGCCGGAAGTAAGCTACAGCTTGCCGAAGAAGTATCAGGGAAAGAAGAAAACCGTTAAGATCCCCGATACCATTACGGTAGGCGGCGTGACCTACAGTGTGACCACCTTTGATAAAAATGCACTGTCTTCGGAAAAGAAAGCAACCTCTATTGTACTCGGAAGCAATATCACTTCAGTTTCTTCCAAAGCTTTGAAGAATTGTAAGAAGCTTAAGAAGATTAAGATCAAAAACAAAAAAGAAGTGATCCGCCTTACCAAAAAGAGCTTTCAGGGGATAAAGGGTAAGATCACACTTTTGGTACCGGGAAAATTTGTGAAGGATTACAAAGCCCTGATCAAAAAGCTGAAGCTTACAAAGAAGGTAAAAGTTAAGAAATATTGAAAAGTTTTGAATGCATCTTGTGCTGACGGGAGAATCAAGCTAAAATAGCTGATAAAGGTAGCGGTTATCAGATCCGCCGGCAATACGGCAGCACGATCGATGCATTGCCGGATCGCCTTGATAAAAAAGAGAGGACGATGAAGATGAAAAAAGTTATGAAGAATAATACAAAGCGCATTTTAGCAGCTGCGGCGCTTACGATCGCGGCGGGAATTTTGTCGCAAAGCCCTGCTTTGGCGGTTCCCACTCAAAACGGAACTGTGTCGGAAAATACATCAGCACCGGTAGTGGGAGTACTTGATCTGTCCGCCAAAAATTCTTCTGCCGGAGCTTATACCGGATTTTTGCTCGGAGAGGAAGCGGACAAGATACAAAAAGCCATTGAAGGAGCGATTGCATCAGGTCAGATCAAGGCGAAGGATTCAGAGGAGTTTTCTTCCCTGACACAAAATGCTGACAGCACGGCCACACAGGTACAGGAAAAGGATCCGTCTGCAGGTGCAACCGCAACGGATGCGGCGAATACGGCCAAGGAATTTTTCGTAAAGAACCTGGATGTGGATGCCAACGGAAAAGATGATGTTCTTTATGTTTCCGGACCGGTAGGATTAAAGGATCCCAAAACCGGGGCCTGGAGAAACAAGTATACCATCATTATGGCATGGGCCATGGATGAAAGAAGTGTAAACGGGACCTACAGCCTCATCCTTAATGCAGCTTCAAAAGCTGCAGCAGGAGCGGGAGCCTGCGATGAGGTTAAATTCATTCTTCCTCCAAAGGGAGAGAAAAATGACGTGCCGCTGTCTTTAAGTCAAAGCAGCGATGGATCCGCATCCTCCACATCCATACCCGGTATGAGCAGTATGTTCATCGATGAAAAGAGCGGTATCCGTTATACTTTAAGCAGTGATACAAAAGGCATAACAGCTACTGTTTCCGGTATCGCCACTAACAAAACCAAGGCTGTGATCCCTGCTTCCTTAGAGCGCTACGGTCAGACCATTAAGGTGACCGCCATCAAGGACGGTGCTTTTATGTATAACACCAGCCTGAAATCCGTCACCATCGGGGCGAATGTGAAGAAGATCGGTACCATGGCATTTTACGGCTGCAAAAAGCTGAAAACCGTGAAGGTACAGTCCACATCCCTGAAGAAGCCCGGAAAGAGTGCATTTGTAGACATTTCCCCGAAGGCCAAGATCACTTTGCCG
>JAIKWF010000052.1 GCA_024685005.1 Lachnospiraceae bacterium | reverse complement strand
CAATACCGAAACGGTTGGCCCCAAGAACCGCTGCACTGAACAATACCATTCCCACTATGGTAAAAAATGCCGTACATCCGAATCTGATCCATTCTGCTGTCATAAGTCGTTACTCCCTGCTAACTATCTTCTCTCTTTTTTTGCCTTTACTGCTGCGTTTTTTCACGGATTGCCCGGGCTTTGTCTCTGCCCTTTGCGCTCCTGTTTTCTCGGCTTTTGCTGTTTCCCTTTCCTCTTTTTCCCTCTCCGGTACTCTGATCTGCTCTGCACCGCGCGGTTCTGTCTCCGTCTCCTCTTCTACACTGCCTCTGATCCGTCCCCGCACCTTACGGCTTGGCAGATATACGGAAGCCAGGATCAGCACGGAAATAAAACTGATCATGGCATAGATCAGCGCCACATCCACCAGGTAACTTTCCTTCAGCATGACGGAGAGTACCACGATACAGCTGATCACCATGGTTCCGATCATATTGACGGAAAGGACCCGGTCGGTGATCCTCGGACCGATCACGGTTCTTACCAGACAGGCCGCCAGCAATGCGGCAAACCAGATCAGAACTCCCATAAATAAAAGATGATATGCATATTCAACGCTCATTTGGTTTCCTTTCCCTGTGACAGCTCCACGTTACTCCATTTTCATCTTCCGTATCAGCTGCACAAACACGCACTCCTCAATTCCTTCTCCGTACTCTTTCCGCAGACAATGCACCACAAAATGGTCTCCCTCCTGAAATACGGTAATGGTTCCCGGTGTCAGGGTGATGGAGTTCGCCAGCAGCACATTTTGCATATTGGTCTCAAAGCCGGAGTGAAACTCGATCAGCACCGGATCCGGCTTTTTAAAGCCAAAAGAAAGAAGCGTCACCTCGTAAGATGCCTTCATGATCTCTATGATCAAAACCGCCGCATAATGGATAAACAAAGGAAGATTCCTCCGAATGGTCTGATCGTTTTTCAAAGAATACCCCACCACTCTGGAGGCAAAAAGAGAAACGACCACACCGAGAAGAACTCCAAATACCAGAATTTCTCCCGTAAAACGGCCGTTTAACAAGATCCATAATAAGATAATAGCGATATACATAACAACCTCTTATATATTTACTGAGTCCCTGGCTCCGCGAAGCCTTGCCATGGCATGGGCCAGATTGGCTCTGGAAATATGATACTCCACGATACTTTGTTTTTGGGACAGCTGCTCTTTTGCCTTTTCCATCTCCTGCTCTGCCAGAAAAGCATCGATCTCTTCCGGTTTTTCTGCAGAGTATACAAGCACCGTGACCTTGGTTTTTTCCACCTTAAGCAGACCGTCGGATACGATAGCCCTCATCCAGGTATCATCCGGCAGTCTGAATCTGATCTCGCCTACTTCAATGGCGGTACTCATCTGTTCATGTCCGGCCATAATGGCCATCTCTCCGTCAAACGAAGGAAAGATCAGCATATTGCACTCTCCCTCGTAAAAGACTCTGTTACAGGCAAGCACCCGCAAATGAAACTGTTTCATACTCTGTCACTTCCCCGAAAAAACTATTTCATGGTTTTTGCTTTTTTGACCACATCATCAATGGTGCCCACATTAAAGAAGGCAGCTTCCGGATAAGAATCCATCTCTCCGTCCAAAATAGCGGCAAAGCCGTGGATGGTCTCCTGTACCGGTACAAATACACCTTTCACGCCGGTGAAGTTTTCAGCCACATGGAAGGGCTGGGATAAGAACCTTTGGATCTTTCTGGCTCTGAAGACCACCTGTTTATCAGCCTCCGAAAGCTCTTCCATACCCAGAATAGCAATGATATCCTGCAGCTCCTTGTACTTTTGCAGCGCTTCCTGTACGCCTCTGGCCACGCGATAATGCTCGGCTCCCACTACATCGGGCTCCAGGATTCTGGAGGAGGATTCCAAAGGATCCACCGCCGGATAAATACCCTGCTCCACGATCTTACGGGAAAGCACCGTAGTGGCATCCAAATGTGAGAATGTGGTGGCGGGGGCGGGGTCCGTTAAGTCATCCGCCGGTACGTATACCGCCTGTACACTGGTAACAGATCCTTCTCTGGTGGAAGCGATCCGCTCCTGCAAAAGTCCCAGATCATTGGCCAGAGTAGGCTGATAGCCCACTGCAGAAGGCATTCTTCCCAAAAGAGCTGATACTTCGGAACCTGCCTGCACAAAACGGAAAATATTATCAATGAAAAGCAGCACGTCCTGATTCTGCACATCCCGGAAATACTCTGCCATGGTAAGGCCTGTTTCCGCAACACGCATTCTGGCCCCGGGGGGCTCGTTCATCTGCCCGAATACAAGGGCTGTCTTGGACAGTACGCCGGATTCCTTCATTTCGTTCCAAAGATCGTTACCTTCACGGGAACGTTCTCCCACACCGGTAAAGATGGAATATCCGCCGGACTGTGTTGCAACGTTATTGATCAGCTCCTGGATCAGCACCGTCTTTCCTACACCGGCGCCGCCGAACAATCCGATCTTTCCGCCCTTGGAATAAGGCGCCAGAAGGTCGATGACTTTAATTCCCGTCTCCAGCATCTGTGCTACGGGACTTTGATCTTCAAAGGTGGGCGGCTGTCTGTGGATACACCAGTGATTCTCATGCTCCAGGCTCTCTCCGCCGTCTAAGGTTTCTCCCAAAACGTTAAACAGTCTTCCCAGGGTCTTTTCTCCCACGGGAACCGTGATGCCTGCGCCGGTGGCTACAACCTCCATATCTCTGTGCAGTCCCTCGCTGGGACCGAGCATGATGCATCTTACCACATTTCCGCCGATATGCTGGGCAACTTCCATCACCAGCTTTTTCCCGCGGTAGGTACAATAGAGTGCATCCATAATGGCCGGCAGCCGGCCGTCTGCATACTCCACATCCACTACGGGACCCGATACCTGTACGATTTTACCGATTTGTTCTGCCATGATTTTTCCTTCTCACTACTTTGTATTCTGACTCTTTTTCCGCTTCTGCGCCGCCAGCTTTTTCTTTTTCAGGGCTTTCGCACCGCTGATCACCTCTGTGATCTCCTGTGTGATAGCCGCCTGTCTGACTCTGTTGTATTCAATGGAAAGCTCCGAAAGCATGGCGTTTGCATTGTCCGTTGCCGACTGCATGGCCATCATTCTGGCGTTTTCCTCACTTGCAAAAGATTCCACCAGCGCACCGTAAATATATCCTGTCAGATAGTTGTACACCAGTGTCTCCAGGATCGCCCGGGGAGAGGGATAAAACAGATACCAGTCATCCATCTCGTCGATCACCTCGGGATTCAGCAGACCCTGCTCGATCTTTTCCCGGATCTCAGCCCTGACGAATTCGTTTGTCTTCAGGGGAAGGAGTTGCTGCATGCTAACTTCTTCCTTCATGGAATTGATCATCCGGGTGTAGATCAGATACACCTCATCCAGCTGCTCGTCTTTGTAAAGCTCCACCAGTCTTCCGGTGATCTCCCTGGCCCTATGCATGGTAGGGTTGTTTGCGGAAAAATAAAAATCCGGCTCAATGGGAAATCCTCTGCCACGGAAGTGGGCTCTTCCCAGCTCACCTACCACAAACAGCCTGTTTTCATACTTTTTGCCGTCGGGCCCCTGGACTTCCGATTCATCGATGAGGCGCTGGGCTTCCTTTAAGACATTGTGGTTATAGGCTCCTGCCATTCCCTTGTCTCCGGTCATGACCAGAAAGGCTCTTTTCTTTGTTGTCTCCAGCCGGTCCTGCCTTCTGTTATCAAAGAATATATCTTCGATGGAGGGAAAATGCAGCAGAATGTCCGTGATCTCCTCCTCCAGCGCAAAGAAGTAGGGTTCCGTATCCTGCAGTTTTTCCTTGGCTTTGCGAAGCTTCATGGAGGACATCAGGTACATTGCCTTGGTGATCTTCATGGTGTCCTGAATACTCTTTATGCGGTTTTGAATCTCTTTTGCACCCGCCATGTCACTGCCCTTTTATTCTGTCTCTTTTTCTTCCCCGGCTGTATCCTCTTCCTTTGTCTGCCGGTCTTCTTCCAGCTCCTCTTCGGATACTGCCACGTCATCGGCAAATTTGCCGCCTGCTTCCACGATGGAAGCGATGCCCTCATCGTCCAAAATTCCCGAGGATTCCAGTTCGCTTAAGATCCGGGGATAATTTTCCTCAAAGTATGCGATGAGCTCACTCTTGAAATCCGGAATTGTTTCCGTAGGGATCTTTTCAAATATACCTGCATTGGCACAGGTTAAAAGCACTACCTGCTGGGGCATGGAAAGAGAATTGGCAATGGGCTGCTTCAGCAGCTCCATCAAAGCCCTTCCGTGATCCAGCTGCTTTTTGGTATTCTCGTCCAGATCCGAGGAAAACTGGGTAAAGACTTCCATTTCACGGTACTGGGCAAGGTCAATACGTATGGAGCCCGCTGCCTTTTTCATGGCTTTGGTCTGGGCCGCACCGCCCACACGGGATACGGAAAGTCCCACGTTCACCGCGGGTCTTTGTCCTGCATTGAACAATTCGCTTTCCAGATAGATCTGACCGTCCGTGATGGAGATCACGTTGGTGGGGATGTATGCGGATACGTCCCCTGCCTGGGTCTCTATGATGGGAAGCGCCGTAATGGAACCGCCGCCTGCTTCCGGTGACAGTCTTGCGGAACGCTCCAGCAGTCTTGAATGCAGATAAAAAACATCACCCGGATATGCTTCTCTTCCCGGGGATCTTTCCAAAAGAAGGGAGATGGCACGATATGCCACCGCATGTTTGGAAAGGTCGTCATATACGATCAAAACGTCCTGACCGCGGTACATGAAATACTCTGCCAGAGCAGTGGCGCTGTAAGGAGCCACATACTGCAGCGGCGCAGGCTCGGAAGCCGTTGCGCAAAATACCGTCGTATAGGACATGGCATCATTTTTCTTTAAGGTATTTACGAGCTGGGCCACCGTGGATGCCTTCTGTCCGATGGCAACATAGATGCAGACCACGTTTTTGCCCTTCTGGTTTAAGATGGTATCCAGCGCGATGGATGTTTTTCCCGTCTGACGGTCTCCGATGATCAGCTCTCTTTGTCCCCGTCCGATGGGAAACATGGAGTCGATTGCCAGAATACCTGTTTCCATGGGTACGGAAACGGATTTACGATCCACAATGGAGGGTGCGGGGAATTCCATACTGCGGAAACCGTCTCCGGTGATCTCCCCCTGTCCGTCAATGGGTTCTCCCAGTGCATTGACCACGCGTCCCAGGAACTCTTTTCCCACAGGAACACCGGCCATTCTGCCGGTTCTTACCACACGGCTTCCTTCATGAAGCTCTGTATCGGGACCGAAAAGGATAACGCCGATCTCATCTCTTCGAACGTCCTGCACCATACCTTTCACGCCGCAGTCAAAGACCACAACTTCACCGTAAGCCGCATGATCGATACCGTCCACGTTGGCGATGCCGTCGCCTACCCAGACTACCATACCGACTTCCATGTCCGCTGCCTGCAGCTCGAAATCTTCCACGCTGCACTTCAAAACGGATATGATACCTTCTTCGGTAAAGTCATTTTTTCCATTCTTAAACACAGAACGGATCAGATTCTCCCGAAGCTGATCGATCCTGCCGCTTTCACTCCAGTCATATTCTCTGGCTTCATATTTCAGTTTAAAGCCGCTCTTTAGGTCCGGGTCTTCCTTTAATACGATCTCGATCCCGGTGGTATTGGACTGGGCTTCCAAAAAAGCTCTGATCCCGTCAAGCTGCTCCTGCGTAGGCTTTTCCACATAGGTCAGTACCGCTCTTTTGGATGCTTCTCTGGGCTTTTGCAAAAGTTCGCTTCTGGCTTCGATGATCTCATCATAAAGTCCGAAGTCATGATTGTCACAAAGGACCTTCAGAATATTCCGAACGGATTCCGGAAATACCCTGTCAATGATCATGTGCTTCTTTTCCAAAGGCTCCGCGGGGTTTTCGAATTCCACCCGAAGATCGGGTATGGCCTCTAATATACCGGTCGTCTGCTGCAGGATATCCTGCTCTATGCCGCTTTGGATCAGCATTTGTGCGTAGTTTCCAACCTGCTGCGTCACTTTTTGTCACCTGCCTTATTCAAAAACTCGTCATAAAGAGCCATGTTGACGGACTTTCCGGATACTGCTTTGCCGGTCATTTTTTCCGTAGCCTCCAAAACCATGTCGGCGATCTCCCGCTCCGCTCTTTTGAGCACCTGATGTCTGGTGCTCTCAGCCTGGGTCAGGGCGTCGGACCTGATGGTTGCCGCCTTATCCTCTGCATTTTGGACAATACGACGATATTCCGCATCTGCATTTTTGCGTGCGGTCATCAGGGTCTCTTTTTTCTCTTCCTCAAGCTTGGTAAGCGTGGTGTTATACTGCTCCTTCAGTTCGTCGGCTTCCTGTCTGCTCACCCTTGCTTTTTCATATTCTTCGTCAGCTTCCTCCTGACGTTTGGCGATGATCTTTTTTACCGGTCCGAATAAAAAGATCCGGAAGGCCAAAGCCAGTAAAAGGATGTTGATCACGGTAAAGATCAGATTAATGTCTATTCTAAGCATTTGTTTATCCCTTTTTACTTCTGTTTTCCTTCGTTCACAGTAATTCACAGTTACTCCCTCCTCATTCGTAATCCGCCGCCCTGCGGCTTCTCCGCACTCCGTGCTCCGATTACTCATTCGTCTGGAGTTCCTGCTTCGCAGGTACGATAGGAATTGATACAGCGTTTCTCCCATGCAAGCATGTCGAAACGTTGTATCAGTTCCTATCTACTGTGAATAGTAACATTATTTCAGGAACATGATTATCATAATCGCGATTACGAATCCGTAGATAGCGGTTGCCTCGGCAAGGGCACATCCCAGGATCAGGTTTTTCATGATCTTTCCGTCTGCCTCCGGCTGTCTTGCCACAGCCTCCACAGCTTTACCTGTTGCGATACCGATACCGATACCTGCTCCCAGGGCTCCGAATACGGCAATACCTGCACCAATTGCGATCAGTGAACTCATAACTAAAATCTCCTTTCTGCTTCCTTTCGGACTGATTGGTTGTTTTCTTTATTCTTCGATCGCCTCTTTGATATAGAGGCTGGTCAGAAACACAAATACATAGGCCTGCAAAAGCCCGTCAAACAGATCAAAATACAGGGAAAATACTGCCGGAAGTACCACCGGAAGCACCTGCTCGATCAGTTTCATGATCACGAAGGCACCCAGCACGTTACCAAACAGTCGCATGCAAAGTGACAGCGGTCTTGTGATCAGATCCAGAATATTAAATGGAGTTACCACGGCTATGGGCTGTGTGAACCCTTTCAGCCAGCCTTTCACACCCTTGGCCCGAATGGCGGCCGCCTGCACCAGAACAATACTCATCAACGCCAGTGCCAGCGTTACATTCAGATCCTTTGTGGGGGATTTAAAGCCGAATATACCAATGATATTGGCCACACCGATATAAAGCAGCACGGTGGTAAGGTAACCCGCGTATTGTGCGCCTTCCTCTCCCAGCATGCTTTCCACCAGGCCTAACAGCTTTGTGACGCAAAGCTCTACCGCGGCCTGGCGCTTACTGATATTCCGGGTCTTAAAGCCTCTGGTCAGAAGGATGGATACCAGGATCAAAACACCCATTATGATCCAGGTCACCACAACGGACTCCGCAACGCCGATCCCGCCGAATATGGGTATGGTAAAAACAGTTTGCACATTGAGCTCTTCCTGAATGTGCTCAGCAACCGCTTCCAAATCTGTCATCTCCTCTCGTTAATCCTTAAATCTACCTGATCTGTTCCAGCTCATGTAATATCTTTTCACTATTGGTATAATACAAGACCTCATCTATCTCTATTCTATTATACCCACCTTCTTCCAGTTTTCGGGCATCCGCTCTGATTTCTTTATTTTTCTTCTGCAGAATGATCAGATTTTCATCATTAAACCGCTCATCATCCGGAATACCTGCATAGTATTCTATGCTCTGATCCGCAAAAATAACATTGTAAAGCGGTTTCCTTACCGCGATATATACACGTTCCGGAAGAATATTCTCTTCTTCAAGTGTATCAAGGACAGATATGACTTTTTCCTGCTTCAGATATATTATTTCCGGTTTTTGAAATGTGATCCAGTCCAGCCGGTCGAAAAAGATGACCAAAACCATAGCCGACGCAGCTATCCCTAAAAACAGCTTCTTTTTTTGGGCTTTCACAAGTAAAGCAACCGTTATGACCAGCATCACAACACCCATGATCAGAAAGCTTTCCGTCATTAGGCCATTTGCCCTACGGTGATAAAAATTATATCCCAATATCCTTGACACGTAACTATTGCCTTCAATAGCATCTGCGTTTTTATACATTCTGAATGGCAATGCCAAAAAACCCGCTTCTGATACAAAAAGAACCACCCAGGCTGCCAGGATCTGCCCCTTTTTCATTCCATGTTCTTTCAGATAGCAAAGAAGACCCAAAAGGATCGGACCCGTGAAAGTATAATAATACCTGTCATAGGAAATGCCCTTGTAATGATATGAAATCTTTCCTTTTCCGATCGCAGGATATAAAAAGCCTCCCCAGCGAAATGCCAGGCCCACCAATATTATCATAAAGCAGATTCCGAAAAATGCCATTAGCAGAAGTGACTGTTCCGGCCACTCCGATCGAACCTCTTCATGCTCTGCAAAATATTTTTTGCGTAGTACGGGAAGGTTTTTCACCCCCCAAACCACTACCAGCACCATTGCGAATACCGGTATACCAAAGGTTTTGATCAGCATTGTATGAAGATTTCCAAATGCTACTGCCAGTAAGCTTTTAATTCCCGTAGGCGTTTTTATGATCCAAAGCCCCATCTTGGTAAACGCGCTTGTATTGTGGGAAGGCTTATCACCTGCCCATACTACCATAAACACCAGCTTACGCAGGATTCTCTCACATAAAAACCCTCCTACAAGTGTTGGAAAAAAGTAACCCGGATGAAACATCCACTTTTTCTTGGTCAAAAATATAAATAATTCCAAAATCACCGCTGACAGTACAATCGCCATCGCTCTCTCGTGAAAGGTCAGACTGTAGCACAGCAAAAGTGCCATGATCACTGCATCTGTTTTCCTTTGTTTCTCCGTCCTTTCAGGGCTTTGGGATTTGACCAGATGGAATGCTATAATGTAACAGGTCAAAAACAGAGGAACCTCATTATCTGTTCTGTACCAGAATGAACCACCTGCCATTCCGGTCCTGGTCACGCCCTGAAAAAGCGTCGGCAGCACCGCGAGAATACAGGTATACATGTCTCTTTCAAAGCCACAATAACGCACCAGCATACGGTATATCAGGACAGAAATCAGAACTATAAACAGACTTCCCGTCATGGCAATGGTCATATGCAATACTTTCGGGTCTTTGATCAGATAAAACAAGGGCGCAAATATCCAATAATACCCAAAACCGTAATAGCTCTCCAGACCCTGAACTACATTTTCCCAGTCCCTTCCCGCCAGCAGCGCCGGATAGATCAGCGTTCCAAAGTCATCACTTCGAAAAGAAAACTCTGTAAAACGAAAATAATTTATAAACCTAAGAATAAAAGCAAGGAGAAATGTGATCCCATATCTGTAATCCGGTTTTATACTTACGGAGGCGTTTTTTTCCTTCATATAGTTTCCTTTGCTTACGAATTATTACTCTTCAACTCTCTCTTAGAATACATAAAGACATCCGTCTTTCCTGTCAGATGCAGGGAACCTTCCACCGCGTAGCGGCCGGCTTCTGTCTTAATATGTACATTACTCATGGCGCTCTTAAGCATTCCGCCTCTGATAAAGCCGATGACAGCGCCTATCACCAGACTGATAGCCAGGCTCTTTGCCGCAAATCCGCCGGCTCCGATCACGCCAAAATAGAACAGCGCAAACATGATGGCAAAGACAATAGCTGTTGTAACAGCCACCTGTTTCCAGTATTTGCCGTTATCGATGGGCAAAGATCCGGAGATCTTTCCTGTTTGTCCGTTCATGGCAAAGGTGTAAACCTCATCATTGTATTTGGTGCTCAGCATCCATACCGGCAAAAAGGCATATTCCGTCTTGCCGTCTTTTACCGTAACGGAATCATTTTTCTTGGTTACGGTATCATAGCCCTTTACGGTACCTCGCATTTCGCTTTCGAAGGTGGAGCGGATCCGCTTGTTTACGCGTTCTTTGATATCTTCTGCCTTCACATCGTACCGGTCAGCCATATATCCTGAAAAATATGCTGCATCATAGGGCACGATCTTACTCAGATCGTAAGGCTCAAGAGAGTCCATAAGGGCATCATCCATCTCGCTGGAAGCATCTGCGGGAATCCTTTCAAAATCAAGGGTACCTTTACGGGTAACCATGTAATGATCTGAGATCTCTACGGTTCCTTTCGGACTGTTTTCCGTCTTTTTCTTTACTGCATCAAAAGCAACCGTACCCGAAGCCTTGGCACTTGCCAGCCAAAAAGGAATATACATACCGCTGATGGCTTTGATATGGTTATTATCCGTAAAACTACTAGGAAGTAATTTTTTTCCTTTATAAAACTCACGCAGCTTTTCCTCTGCATGGGACTTGTCGATAGCAAACGGGATCATCCCGTCGGGCTTATACATTCCGTCAAAGGACTGGGGAATAATGGCCTGATTCCCGCAAAAAGGGCACTCTGTGGCTGCCGTTTTTTCATTGGCGATGATCTCACCGCTGCAGGACGGACACAGATATCCGGCTACTTTGCCGTCTTCGCCCTTGATCATTTCCGGTTCTCCGGAACTCCAGGTCATTTCGGAAGCGTCCCCCTCCAGGCTGTCGGCCTGCTGTGCTTCCTTCACCTGTTCCATGGTAAAGGTGGAGCCGCAATACTCGCAGGTCATCTGTCCCTGATCCCCATTAAACTCCAGCGGAGCCACACAACAAGGACACTTAAAGCTTACTACATCTCCCATAAAAATTACCCTCCTTCAAATGTATAAATTTACTCCTTTTTCCAGGTAAAGTCAATTCTGCTCCATTTCACGATATAAATGGCAAAAAGACCAAGAATGCCGGTATAGCCTGTATCAGCGTTTTGGCTGCCACGAACAAAAACGCCAGATTTACAAATAAGCAAATACTTACTATTATCCCCCTTTGCCGTTTAAATCCAAGCGCAGAAGACAGAATAGCTCCAGCACAAACCGGAAATACAAAATATAATGGAAGCAATTTAACCGAGTCTATTTCATAATTGTATTTCATACTCGTTGCAATCTGTTCATATGATAGCATAACAACATTTGCAATCGTAAATATCAAAGAGAACAAATGCCATACTGAAAATTTCTTTCTTCCGTCTTCAATTTGATCTCGTTTTTGATCATCCAAGACTGCAATCGAACATAGTATTGCTACAACATAAAAAGCCAAAATACACCCGTAGAAAAAGCCTTTTATTTGGTCCTCCACAGCAAATTGCGGCTGAATACTGCACCAAATATATGCAGCTATTGTCATTATATGGATCAATATGATAACAAAAATAGCTGTTCTCTTTTTACTCTGTCCTTCTTTCATTTGC
Source organism: Lachnospiraceae bacterium (assembly GCA_024685005.1). Classification (GTDB taxonomy): domain Bacteria; phylum Bacillota; class Clostridia; order Lachnospirales; family Lachnospiraceae; genus RGIG7926. The sequence goes on along the minus strand of JAIKWF010000052.1, from coordinate 14,244 downwards.
GCAATTACTTTTCAATTATCTCCTCGATATACAATATCCTCGTAATCATTTTTGCAGACTTACTTTTTCTATGCTTATACCCGGTTGTAATTAATTAAGCACCCTTTCAATATAATTTGGCGCTCCTCGTCGGTAAGCTCGCCCAGAGTCATGGTGAAGGGTACAAGTTTATCTCCCTTAACTGCGTAAGCCTCGATGCTTTCTGCCTTCTCCTCAACTTCCTTGCGGATGTTGGGAAGGAAGATATAGTCAAGGTTAGCAAAAGGCAACTCGCCTGCCGGGATCAGCAGGGGAAGCATACCCCAGTTGATCAGGTTGGAGCGATACCGCTTGGTAGCATATTCGTTGGCAATGTTGGCCCAGCCGCCCAGTACCTTCTGGCAGCTTGCTGCCTGCTCTCTGGCAGAACCGTCTCCGGGCTTAACTGCAAAAATGGTGGAGCCCACGCCGAATTTCTCAGGTGTCAGATCCGGGAACTTTCCTTTGATCACCTGCATCATATCGTGAAAACCGTCCAGTGCCTGGCAGGGCTTTTCCGTGCTTTCGCCGGCAACAAAGGCTTCTCTTGCTTTTTCTACCTTCTGCACTTCTTTGGCTCTTCCCACATAAGCGGGGTCCTTTCTGGAAAGGGCAAACTCCGCAAGGCCCAGAGGATTGGATCTGTAGGAGGAAGTCTCTCCCGACGGGATCAGCTCATCCGTGGTGGTTACGGGGTCATGGATCTCGGATACCACACGAAGTACCAGATGGTCTGTCAGAGCCACCATGGTAGGCCAGTCCTTGATGTTGGGGCCAAACTGGATCTCAGTATCCGGATCTGCTACACCCTTGCTGTCGAAGACTCTGTTCTCATAGATCTGTTTATCAAAATGATAACTGTAACCGGTAAAGGTTCCGTTAAATTCGGTAGCCGGTGTTAACTTTCCGCCGTTGGCTGCGGTTGCCGCAATGGATCTTGCATCCATCAGTGCCACGGATGCGATCTGGCCGTTCTGAAGCTTGGAGCCTTCACGGTTCGGGAAGTTACGTGTGGAGTGACGGATGGAAAAGGCATTATTCGCCGGTGTATCTCCTGCGCCGAAGCAGGGACCGCAGAATGCTGTCTTGATCACCGCGCCGGTCTCTAAGATGGTTGCTGCGCATCCGTTTTTGATCAGTTCCATGTAAATGGGCATGGATGCCGGATATACGGACAGGGTGAAGCCGTCAGATCCGATATATTTTCCTTTCAGGATATCCGCTGCAGCGCAGATATTCTCAAATCCGCCGCCGGCACATCCGGCGATGATCCCCTGATCCACATAGAATTTGCCGTCCCTTACTTTATCCTGCAGGCTGTAATCTACTGCGCCATCCAAGCTGACAAGGGCTCTTTTTTCCACGTCCGCAAGCACATCGGAAAGGTTGGCATTGACTTCATCGATGGTATAGGTGTTGCTGGGGTGGAAGGGCATTGCGATCATGGGACGGATCTTGGACAGATCTACCCGGATGCAGCCGTCATAGTATGTCACGTCTCCCGGATGCAGCTCGGATCCGAAGTCCTCACTTCTTCCGTGGATCTCGTAAAATTCTTTGATGGTCTCATCTGTCTCCCAGATAGAGGAAAGACAGGTGGTCTCAGTGGTCATAACGTCGATTCCGATCCTGAAATCAGCAGACAGGGATTTCACACCGGGGCCCACGAATTCCATTACTTTATTCTTTACATAGCCTTTCTCGAAAACAGCGCCGATAATGGCAAGGGCCACATCCTGGGGTCCGACGCCGCAAACCGGCTCTCCCTCCAGATACACAGCGATCACGCCGGGCATATTGATATCATAGGTCTGGGAAAGAAGCTGTTTTACCAGCTCCGGTCCGCCCTCGCCCATGGCCATGGTACCAAGGGCACCGTAGCGGGTATGGGAATCTGATCCTAAGATCATCTTTCCGCCGCCTGCAAGCATCTCTCTTGCAAACTGATGGATAACTGCCTGATGAGGGGGAACATAGACGCCGCCGTATTTCTTGGCGCAGGTAAGACCAAACATGTGGTCATCTTCATTGATGGTACCGCCTACGGCACACAGAGAATTGTGGCAGTTGGTCAGTACATAAGGAATAGGAAACTTCTGCAGCCCTGATGCTCTGGCTGTCTGAATGATCCCGACAAAAGTGATATCATGGCTGGTCAGCTTGTCAAATTTGATCTTCAGCTTTTCCATATTGCCGGAGGTATTGTGGTCTTTCAAAATACCGTAAGCAATGGTGTTTTTCGCAGCATCCTCTTTGGAAATCTCTGTTCCCGTTTTTGCTTTTACCGCTTCCATTGCCTGTCCGTCATCCGGAATGATCTCCTGACCCTTTACCAGATACACGCCTTCATCATACAACTTGATCATTTCTGTTTCCTCCTGTTTCTGTATTCCTATGCAGCGGCTCTGCGCCACAACGTTTTTAAATGAAACCTTTCTAAAGCCGCATTCTGTAACATTGTACCACAAAACCGCCTTTGATAATAGCCAAACTTTTGTTTTTCCAAGGTCTTTAAATAGCTTGCACACGCGGTTTTAGCGCCTCATGCGGTTTTTAATACTACGTCATACGGTTTTTTATCTTATATCTATTGACTTTCCCAACCGTATGGTTTATATTCTGTTAGTGGGGACTAATCTGAGGGGTACATTTCATATATTATTAATCAACCTGAAAGGAAACTGAACATTGAGTGAATATGTACTGAGCGCCTGCTCTACCGCAGATCTTTCAAAAGAGCATTTTGAAAAGCGCAGCATCTCCTGCATCTTTTTTCATTATGAACTGGACGGCAAACAGTATGCCGATGATTTCGGACAGACCATTCCTCTCAAGGACTTTTATGATGCCATGCGAAAAGGTGCCGATACCAAAACCAGTCAGGTTACCATGGGGGAATTCATCGATTATTTTGAGCCCATGCTGAAGGAAGGTAAGGATATCCTCCATGTATCCCTTTCCTCCGGTATCTCAGGCGCGGTAAACTCCGCAAGGCTGGCCGCTGAGGAGCTTTCGGAAAAATATCCCGACCGCAGGATCCGTATCGTGGACTCTCTTGCCGCCTCAGCAGGTTATGGTCTTTTGATGGATAAACTGGCCGATCTGCGGGACGATGGCAGGGGCATCGATGAACTGGAAGCCTGGGCCAACGACAACAAACTGAAGCTGAACCACTGGTTTTTCACAACAGATCTGACCTATCTGATCCGTGGCGGACGTGTCTCCAAGACTGCCGGTACTCTGGGTGGTCTTTTAAATATCTGCCCTCTTCTTTATGTGGACAACAGGGGCCGCCTTGTGGCCGGTCATAAGGTCCGGGGCAAAAGCAAGGTAATCCAGGAAACCTGGCATCAGATGCTGACACATGCGCAGGGCGGTGCGGACTACAGCGATAAATGCTATATTTCAAACTCAGACTGCAGAGAGGATGCAAAAGCACTTTCCAATCTCATCGAAGCCGGTATGCCCCATCTGAAAGGTAAAGTCGAGCATTTTGACATCGGAACCACCATCGGCGCCCATACGGGCCCCGGTACTGTTGCCCTGTTTTTCTGGGGTGATGAAAGAGGCGAATGATCCTGATGAAAAGAGCCACCTGTTAATTCAGGCGGCTCTTTTTTGTATCTTTTTTTGTCTCTTTACCGGTTTCTGTCTTCCGTCTTACGGCAGTTTTACGGAGTAGGTTTCCTCATCCACCGTCACTTCTTTTACGCTTTCCACTGCGCTGAAGATCCCCTCATCCACATATTGGTACTTATCGGGTACGATGCCCTGCTGCAGATTTCGTATGATCTTTTCCACTCTGGGTCCGTGAAGAGGATTACATTCTCCGATGCAGGAGATCTTGCCGGACCTGACAGCTTCCACTGCCTGATCGGAGGTACCGTCAAATGCCAGCACCATGATCTCTCCGTTTTTGATATCGCTTCCCACCTTTTTACCTGCTGCCTCTATGGCATCAATGGCTCCAAAGGCTTCGTTATCATTCTCGCAATACACCACATTGATGTTGTCAAATCTGCCTAAGAATCCGGTCATAACCTCCCGGCCCTTGGCCTGGGTAAACTCGCCGGAGCGTTCATCCAAAAGGTTCCATCCGTGCCGGGCAACCGCCATCCGAAGGGCTCTGGTCCTGCCCCGCTCTGCGGAAGCACCTTCCGTTCCTTTGATATTGATGATATTGATCTCATTACCGCTGATGGAATTGGCATCACAAAAATCAGAAAGCCACTGGCAGACTTTTTTTCCTTCCAGCTCAAAATCCGAACCAACCCAGCAGGTAAACAGATCCGTATCGTCATCGCTGACCATACGGTCTACCAGGATCACCGGGATCCCCGCATCCTTTGCCTCTGTCAGCACGGTATTCCAGCCGTCTTCGATCACAGGCGCCAGTACGATGTAATCCACTTCCTTTTGGATAAAGGTGCGGATGGCCGTGATCTGGTTTGCCTGTTTCTGCTGTCCGTCGTCATAGATCAGATCATATCCTTCTCCGGATAAAGAGGTTTTCATGGAGTCGGTATTGATATTACGCCAGTCGGACTCGGCACCCACCTGGGAAAAACCCACGGTCACTTTGTTTTTACTCTCAGTTTCCTGCAGATCTTCCGGCAATACTTCCCCGGAATCTTCCGGGGACGTTTGCACATGCAAAGCCTGTCCGGGCGCTGAGCAGCCGGACAGGATAAGCATCATTACCACTATGAAGCTTAAATATTTTTTGCTCGTTTTCATAAGTGCTATTATAGTACTCCGACGAGTAAAAATCAACGTGTGTTACCGGGTCTTCTTACTTCTGATCGCTGCAAACACGCTCTGGATCACAATGAACATAAACAGCAGTCCTGCCGTAAGAATGTTGGGCCAGGAGCTTGCCAGCTTACCGTTGGTCTTAACGATGGATGAAATGGTACCGTTGATCAGTACACCAAAGAAGGATCCGATCACATTTCCCACACCACCGGTCAAAAGAGTACCACCGATAACCGCCGAAGAGATAGCGTCCATCTCAAGTCCCAGTGCCTGCTGTACGGAGCCGGACATGGTATTTAAGGAAAAGCAGATGCCGCCGATGGAGCAAAGGAAGGAAGAAAGCACATAGGCCTTCATCTTTACGCTCTTTACATTCAGACCCATCATAGCTGCTGACTGCTCGCTGCCGCCTACCGCATAAAGGCTGCGGCCGAATTTGGTATGACGGAGCATAAAGAAGATCACTACCAATACGATCAGGGCGATCACCACATTGATACGGATGTAAGGCAATACTTCCTTACCCTTGTTGTTCATATATCCGCCGAAGGGAAGTTTGATCTTATAATTGGCCCATGCATAGTAAAGAGGCGAGCTCTTTTCGGTAACGGATACCTGATCTGTGGAGATCACGGCTGTCATACCTCTGGTAAAGAACATGCCGGCCATGGATACGATAAAGGGCTGGATCTCCAGATATCCTACGAAAAATCCCTGTACCAGACCAAAGATGATACCTGTCAGGATCACAAGGCCCACCATAAGCGGTGCCGGAATTCCTTTATTCAGTCCCACTGCGATCATCATGCAGTCCATGGCAACCAGTCCGCCGACAGAGATATCGATTCCCGCCGTCAGCATAACGCAGGTCATACCGCAGGCGATACAGATCAGTCCCGCATTTGTGATCAGAATGTTCAAAAATGTCTGCAGATGGGTAAATCCCTTATTCCCATACATGATGCATCCCATGCCGTACAACACGATAAACAGCACGATGGTGATCAGAAGAAGGATGGTATTACTGTTCAGACTTACTTTCTTGTTTTTCATCTTATGCCACCCCCTTTGCTGTTTTGCTCAAGCTCTTTTTCCGCATATACGCCTTAACCGGAGGTGCCTGAATCGCTACGATGATGATAACGATGATGGCTTTAAATACCGGTGCCTGGTTGGTGGAAACGCCAAGAGCATACAGGGTGGTGGTGATGGCCTGGATGGTGTAGGCTCCGATGATGGAACCTGCCAGGTTAAACTTACCGCCGCCAAGGGAGTTACCTCCCAGAGCTACTGCCAGAATGGCATCCATTTCCAGATACAGTCCGATGTTGTTGGAGTCCGCCGAAGTGATACGGGAGGAAGCCACAACACCTGCGATTCCTGCAAAGAGACCGCAAACGATGTAAGCCAGATGAATGATCCGCTTGGAATTCAGACCTGCGATACGGGATGCTCTTGCATTGATACCAACGGACTGGATATACATCCCCAGAGCTGTCTTTTTCAGGATCAAAGACAAAATCGCAATACAGATCGCCGTAATGATAATGGGTGTGGGGATCGGTCCTAAGAAGCTGCCGAAGAATCCGAAGCTGTCATTACGTACATATACGATCAGGTCATTACAAACCAAAAGTCCGATGGCACGGGCCGCCGAATATAGGATCAGCGTGGCCACCATGGGCTGAATGTTCAGTCTCGCCACCAAAAATCCGTTGAAGGCACCGCAAAGGCAGCCAAGGAGGATACCTGCGATGATTCCCAGCCAAAGAGGCTTTGCCAGCTCATTTACGGAAGATACGCCGTATCCTGCCAAAAGCATACAGCAATAGGACGCACATAAACTCATGACAGATCCTACGGAGATATCCGTTCCGGCGGAAGCCGATACCACAAGGGTCATACCCAGGGCCAGAAGTGCTGCTTCCGATCCTCTGTTTAAGATATCAATGATACGTCCGTAGAGGATCGTTCCGTTTCCGGTGGTCTGCTGCAGGGTGATCTTGAAAAATGAGAAGGCCCCCGCTCCGGTTGCTGCATCGTGAATGATGTTTACGGCCATAACCAGAAGCATTGCCACGACAGGTAACAGAAGCTGTGACTTTTTGATCTTTGAGATCAATTTTTTGTCTTTCATTTCTTGTCACCTCCCGCTATCGATTTCATTACATTTTCCTCCGTCAGATCATCTTTGATCTCATCTACCTTTTCGCCGTCACGCATGATGATCATACGGCTGCAGGTACGAAGCATCTCGGCAATCTCCGAAGAGATGAACATGATGCTTTTTCCTTCCTTTGCAAGCTCCAGTACCAGCTTCTGGATCTCAGTCTTGGTACCTACGTCAATACCTCTGGTAGGCTCGTCCAGGATCAAAAAGTCCGGATCCGTAGCCAGCCATCTTGCAAGGATCACCTTCTGCTGGTTTCCACCGGAAAGCTGCTTTACGAGCGTTTCACGGCTGGGTGTCTTAATGGACAAAAGTTCAATGTATTTGTCCGCCAGCTCATTTTGCTGCGCTCTTGTCATCAGCTTGAACATTCCGTTCTTGGACTGGAGAGCCAGCATGATATTCTCTCTGATGGAAAGGTCTGCGATGATTCCCTCAGCTTTTCTGTCGTCGGGAAGCATTCCCATGCCAAGATTCATGGCATCGATAGGCTGGTTGATCTTAACGTCTTTTCCTTTTACCTTCAGGCTTCCGGAATTGGCTTTATCGGCACCGTAGATGGCACGTGCCAGCTCGCTTCGGCCGCTGCCCAGAAGGCCGCCGACGCCCACAACCTCTCCTTTATGTATATCAAGGTCGAAGGGCTTGACTGTTCCGGTATGCCCAAGTCCCCTTGCCGAGATTTCGATTTCATCACTGATGGAAGCATTGTCATCGGTTTTGATGGACTGCAGATCATCAAAATCCTTACCCATCATGGCTGCTACCAGTTTCAATCTCGGCAGATCGACAATGGGATACTCTCCTACCAGCTGACCGTTTCTGAGTACCGTGATCCGGTCACATACTTCATATACCTGCTCGAGGAAATGCGTTACGAAAATGATTCCCACGCCTTTGCTCTTGAGCATACGCATAACGCCGAATAATTTTTCCACTTCTTCATCATCCAGGGAGGAAGTGGGCTCGTCCAGGATCAGAACCTTACAATCCATATCCACCGCGCGGGCAATGGCAACCATCTGCTGGATCGCCAGGGAATAGTATTCCAGGTTTCTGGTCACATCTACAGCAACTCCCAGCTCATCCATAATGGTCTGGGCTCTGCTCACATAGCTTCTTCTGTCAATCGTTCCCAGCTTTGTCATGGGCTCTCTTCCGATGAAAAGATTCTCTGCAACGGAAAGATTCGGGCAAAGATTTACCTCCTGATAAACCGTTGAGATTCCCACTTCCTGGGCATCTCTCGTGGAGTGATTCTTCACGGGCCCGGAAATACCGTCTACGTGGATCTCTCCTTCTTCAAAATCATTGATTCCGGTAAGGCATTTGATCAGTGTTGACTTTCCTGCACCGTTTTCTCCCATCAGCGCATGGATCTCTCCTTTGCGGAGGGTGAAATCAACATGGTCCAGGGCCTTTACGCCGGGAAATGTCATGGATATCTGTCTCGCAGTCAAAACCACATTATCTTCCACGATGTACTCCTTTCGTTTGTGATGAAAAAGGGAAGGGAGTATAAGCTCCCTCCCCTTTCAAATGAGTTTCGCTGTTTCTTAGTACTGTGCTTCGATAACTGCGTCGGTTACTTCTGTCATGGACTGTGCATTTCCGTCAACGGAGAAGTCAACGATCTGGTCTTTCAGTGCATACCAGTTATCAGGAACAAGGATCTGAGCCTCAGGAGTTCCGCCGGACTGAAGAGTCTGGATAACTTTCTCTACAGTAGGAGCTGCAAGAGGGTTGCACTCGAAGTCAGCAGTGATCTTGCCTGCCTGTACTTCCTTAAGACCTGCAGTACAAGCATCATAGGAGATCAGGATAACGTCGCCGTCAGGACCATAGGATACACCTGCGTTGTCCATAGCGGTCATAGCACCAAATGCCTCGTTATCGTTCTCGCAAACAACTACGTTGAACTTGCCTTCATAAGATTTGCAGAAGGACTCCATAACTTCCTGTCCACCAGCCTCGGTGAAGTCACCGGTCTGCTTGTCAAGGATGGTCCAGCCTTCTCTTTCAGCTACTTCGGAGAAACCGTCGGTACGTCCGATCTGTGCGGAGGAACCGGTGGTACCCTGGATGATCAGAGCGTTGATCTCGGAGATACCCTTCTTCTCAGCGTAAGCTTTCAGCCATTCGCCGGCTGCTTTACCCTCGGTAAGGAAGTCAGATCCTACCCAGGATACATACTTATCGGAATCATCAATGGTACGGTCGATAACTACTACAGGGATACCTGCGTCTTCGCACTCACCAAGTACGGTGTCCCAACCGGTGGATACGATAGGATCGATGATGATGTAATCAACATCCTGCTCGATGAAGGATCTTACTGCCTCAAGCTGTGCTGCGGAATCATTGTCGCAGTCAACGAAGCTTAAGTTGTAACCATTTGCCTCAGAGAAAACATCCTGGCAGGACTTGGTGGAAGCGGTACGCCAATCGGACTCATGTCCAACCTGTGCGAAACCTACGTTGATCAGCTCACCGGAAGCTGCAGGAGCTTCTTCCTCAGTTGCTTCTTCCTCAGCTGCTTCTTCCTCTGCTGCTTCTTCCTCAGCGGGTGCTTCTTCTTCTGCTGCAGGCTCTTCAGCCTCTTCAGCTGCAGGCTCCTCTGCTGCCGGAGCGGGTGCTGCTGCTTCGCCGCCACAAGCGATCAGTGAGAAAGCCATGGTAGATGCAAGAATTACTGACAATACTTTCTTTTTCATAATCTTCTCTCCCTTTTTCTTAAGATTACACAAAGGACAATTCCTTTGATGATCCTATGATAGAACGAAAAATGGAAGGAATAAATGAAGAAAACTCAGCAGATGGTTCAATTTTTTTATAAAATCATCCGCTGAGTTTAATTTTTTCTTTTTTTGTGTGAATTTTTTAAGCCTGCGATGTGAAATGTGAAAAAATCCAAAGGGATCATGCCAAAGGGATCAGCTAAGTGGCAGCAACAGCGTAACGGTAGTTCCCACATTGTAGGTACTGTCGATGTGAATGCCGTACCGCTGCCCGTATTTACGCCGGATCCGTTCGTTGACATTGGAAAGGCCGAACATTTCCACTTTGCCGTCCGAATCCCCGGAAGGGGCAGGATCGTTCATCCGGCTGCTGATCTGCACCACTCTCTCCGGGCTCATACCGATGCCGTTATCTTCAATGAGCAGATAAAGGCATTTGTTCTCGATCTTGCCGGTAATCTTAATGGTTCCCATTCCTCTTTTGTTCTTGATCCCGTGATAGAGAGCATTCTCAACCAGAGGCTGCAATGTGATCTTGGGAACCGGCGCCGAAAAAGCTTCCTCAGGTACATCAATGGAATAGGTCAGGATATCCTGATATCTGACCTGCTGGATCTCCAGGTAGCTGCGGACATGATCTAGCTCATCTTTGATGGTCACTTCTTCTTTTCCCTCACCGAGACTGGTACGAAAGAACTTGGAAAGGCTGCCCACCATGCTCACAACGCTGACCCGATCTCCGGCTTCCGCCAGCCAGACGATGGTATCCAGGGTATTATACAAAAAATGCGGGTTGATCTGTGCCTGCAAAAGCTCCAGCTCCGCCTTTCGAAGGCTTTCCTGCTCGGATTTTACCTGATCCAGCAGACGGCTGATCCGGTCGATCATTTCGTTAAAGGATTCGCTAAGGACCGCGATCTCGGAACCGGAATCCACCCGGGATCTGGCAGTCAGATCGCCCCTTGCCACTTTTTCCGTCAGTTTGGAAAGCTCTCTGACAGGGCTTGTAATGGACTGGGAGATGTAGTAGGAAATGAAGACCACCAGAATACCTACGCCCAGCGCCCCAACGATGATATAGGACGACATGGTGGTATAAAAAGCATTCATCTCCGATCGGGACTGGCGCAGATCCTGCAGCTCATAATAGATAAACTGCAAAATCGTCTCCCGGACCAGATAGGTCACGATCTGCACATCATTTTCCCAGATCTCGATGTTTTCCTCGTATTTGTCCCCATCCTTCAGATTCTGCTCGATACGGGAAGCATAGGTCCTCAGATTTCGCAGATACTTTCGAACGTCCTTCAGCCTTGCCACATTCTCGCTGTTGATGTTCGCGCTCTGCTCCAGATCATCCACTACCTTGGAGGCGTCACTCAGCATGTTCTCCAGCTCAGACTCCCCAAAGGTTTTGGACTCTACGATCACCAGATAGATCTCGTAGTCGAAATCCTTTTTGAAATCCAGGGAAAACTGACTGGCTCTGTCCACATCATTGATCAGCTCATCATAGCGCCTGTTCTTTACGTTCATGGTATAGAGCATCAGACACATGAACAGCACCACGGGAAGCAGGATGATAAAATAGGAAACACGGATCCTGGTGGCCAGTGAGGTTTTATCATAAAAGCGTTTCAGGGCCCTCATATTTTACTCTTCCTCTCCGGAATGTCCGTTGTTTCGGTATTGGGTAGGGGTCATGCCCTGCGTCTTTTTAAACAGATAGGAAAAATAGTGGGGATCCTTGTAGCCAACCTCCACGCTGATATCCACGCTCCGTTTGGAGGTGCAGCGCAACAGCTCTTTTGCCTTCTCCATCCGATAATCCGTCAGATACTTGATAAAGGTTTCTCCTGTCTGGGCACTGAAGATCATGCTCAGATGATTGGGAGAAAAATTCACCCGGCTGGCCAGTGTATTCAGGGAAATATCCTCATCCGCATAATGCTCCTCGATATAGGATCTGACTTCCCCGATCATATCCGCATAGCGGTTGGATGCCTGATGATCCCTTGTCTTAACGCCGCTCTTGATCAGCTCTAAAATATAACTGCGGGTTTTATCCGGATCCGATACCTCTCCGGAGGCCAGATCAAATGGTCTGATCACATCCCGCTCCAGACCGTGTTCTTCCAGAAAGGCCGCCACGGCAAAATAGACATCCGTTGCAATGTACTGGCGGAACATGGTGGAATGCATGGCATTTTCCCCCAGTCTTGCAAAGAATTCATCCACAAAATAAACCGCTTCCTGTTCGGAACCTTTCCGCAAAAACTCCTGGATCCTGTTTCTGTCCAGATAACTGGGATTGACAGAGCTTAAGTTAAAGTCTTCCTGAGGGAAGCTGGCGGTCATATCAGCGATCTCCGCATACTCGTAGATCCTGCTTTCGTCTGTCATATACCGGTGGGCATAGGCATGGGAAGCCCGCTCATAAGCCTCATGCACCTGGGTCAGACGACTGACGCAAACGCCGATACCGCCATAATAATTCACATAGTCATATTCCTTCATTACCGAAAGAAGCTTGTCGATGCTGTTTTTGATGATGCCCTCCAGATTTTCCGGAGAGTCCGCCTTAAACAGGATCGCCTTGCCTTCAATGGTATGGTCAAACACCAGAGCTCCCGCTTCTTCAAAGATCTCCTGGAGTTTTTTATAAATCTGCACCACGCTGCCGGAATACTCGTCCTCTTCGTGATGGGTGGAAACCGCCTTAAACAGGAAAATGTTATAGGCCGTTGCCGACACATCCATGGACAGTTTATCCGCCTGCTCTAAGATCTCTCCGGCACTCAGATTCCCTTCCACGATCTTTGTGAAAAGTTCTGTCTTCTCCCGCAGAACATTTTCCGACATCTCTTTTGCGTATTTTTCCCGCAACTGCCGTTCCTGTTTGCTCTGCTCCACCTTTTCTGCGATCTTATCGATCTCTGCCACCAGCGCATCGCCGCTGATGGGCTTGCTCAGATAGTGGGCCACGCCGATGTGGATCGCTTCCCTTGCATAATCAAACTCGGCATACCCCGACAGGATCACGATCTCCATCCAGGGGAATTCCTTTTTGATGAGGCGGGAGAGCTCAAGTCCGTCCATAAAGGGCATCTTGATGTCCGTAATGACAATGTCCGGTTTTTGCTTACGGATCATGGGAAGGGCCAGCTCTCCGTCGGATGCTTCTCCCACAAACTCATATCCGTGAGCGCTCCAGTCTATGTTGTTTTTAATGCCTTCTCGGACGACAAATTCGTCTTCGGCCAGAAAGATCTTCAGCATGGTGGTGTCCTTACATAGCTGTGTAACCACCGTCAACGGGCAGTGCAACGCCTGTTACATAAGTGGATGCCTTGCTTGAAAGGAAGACTGCTGCGGTATCGAGCTCGCCTTCTTCGCCATAACGCTCCATAGGAATAGCTCCCTTGCTATACTCTTTGAAGAAGTCAGACTTTAAGGTCTCCTCGGTAAGTGGTGTAATAAAATATCCGGGACAGATGGAGTTTACTGTGATGCCGCATTTGCCCCACTCGCAGGCAAGTGCTCTTGTCAGGTTCACAACACCGCCCTTTGCTGCATGGTATGCGGATGAGGGTGCGATCTTGTTGCCTACAAGGCCATACATGGATGCGATGTTGATGATGCGACCGTATTTTGCAGGGATCATGGCTTTCTTTGCAACAGCCCTGGCCATTTTAAATGTGCCTGCCAGATCGATATTGATCTCATTGTTAAATACATCGTCTGTCATGTCTTCGGCAGGTGTAACACCGCCGGTGCCTGCATTGTTGATCAGTATGTCGACGCGTCCGAATTCCTTCATGACGGTATCAACTGCTTCCTCTACCATAGCGGTATCGGTGATGTCGCAGCGTACACCAATGGCTTTTACGCCAAATTCGTCGGCGATCTCTTTTGCCACCTGATCGATCAGCTCTTTACGTCTTGCCAGTGCCACGATGTTGCAGCCCTGCTTTGCCAGTGCCTTGGCCATCTGTACGCCAAGTCCTGTGGAACATCCGGTAACGATCGCTACCTGTCCTGTCAGATCAAATAAATTGTTCATGGTAAACCTCCCTTTACAGAACCCCATTATCCTGTGGGCGTTCGGTTATTAAGTATCTCGCGTGCTCTAAACATGCGTCCTTTTCTATGATACGGCAATGCATCTTTTGCGTCAAGAACGCAGCACCAAAAAAGCGCCGTTTTTTCGGCGCTTTCAGGCTTTAACAGATCCGATTCCGTTACATCTCCGATTTGACCAGCCACTCTCCCGTATCATCATTTTTTACGGAATTTAAGCTATAGCCGTCTGTCAGATAGACACTCAGATTGGTTCCGTCTTCTGCTACCACTTTCAGGACGGTAAAGTCATTCTCCTGTTTTTCTTCGGCTTGCTCCTTAGTATCCTGCTGATCCTCATCTACGTTGCCGCCTTCGTCAAATGTAGCTTCCGTCGCTGCCGGAGTACTTTCTCCCGGATCAGTCGCAACATCATTCGTTTGATTCCCGCAGCCCCACAGTAAGATGCACGCAAGACAAAGCATTATCCCTGTTTTTTTCATT
>JAIKWF010000027.1 GCA_024685005.1 Lachnospiraceae bacterium | reverse complement strand
ATACTCTCCTTTGGCCTTTTTGTTCCCGAATCCTATCAGTTCCGGCTGATCTCAATTCTTCGGATCTTCAATCCTTCCGATCCATGGATGGAAAACTTCACCTGTTCGCCGGCGCTAACTTTAACCGGTGCGGCGGTGGCGTAATCTGCACCCGGATCAAGGATGATCCGGACCGGCTTTTTGTCAGCGATCTGAATCAGGGCATGTGCGCTGCTATCCGACTGCTTACCACTTTTTGTCCGGTCGTCTTTATTCATCTGTTCGTCACTATCCGGCCTGCCCGCAACATCTGCCGTATCGTCATTATCTGCCTGACCGTCTCGAGCTGGCATATTGTCATTGTCTGCCTGACCGTTATGTTCCGACACATCATATCCATCCGGCCCATCCTCAGCATCCGCAATATCGTAATAGATTATATAATGCCATGTTCCCTCTGCGCCGTCGTATACACTCTCCAACGATCCGCCGCCGTTTCCCATAACAAGGGCGCCGGTCTCATCCATCGTCGCATTTTTATAAGTATAACCCGGGGAGTAAGCAAAATCCACCACTGTATCCCGCCGGGGCACTATTCCTCCGACACAATCAAATCTACTCTCATCTCCAACATAGATCTTTACTTCGTCATATTCCCTTAGATATTTCAGATTACTCTGCAGATACTGCGGCAGGGTCTTAAAGGCCTTTTCTGAAGCGATCACAGCTACCTTCCCCGGCTGCATGGCGTTATCAAGGTATCTTGTAGTGCCGCCGAAGGTGGTCTGTCTTGCAGAGACTGCCCCGTCGCTCAGTACCAGATAATGCATCTTTTTTCCGTAGACGCGAAGCTTTCTGCCAAGTACCTTATTGTCATCTCCCAGCGTGATAGCCGTCTGAACACCTTCCTCCTCCAGAATGGCATTCAGCTCCTTCAGCTTGTCAGAGCCCAGTGCCTTTTTGGCATACAAAAGCTGTGCATCACCATACAGCATAGAAGCTGCAAAGATCCCCACCACAAGGATTCGGAGGGTTTGGATCTGCACATTATTCAGCTTTCCTTTTTTCGGGAAATCCTCCATCATACCTGCCAGCAGAAAAAACGCCGGAAGGATGGGCACCAGATAAAATCTGCTCTCAAATACATTCTCTCCGTACTTCAGATCAACAAAGCAAAACATCATCAGGTTGACAAACAGCAATGTAAAAATATACCCATGCATGTTTGACAGCTCTCGTTTTTTCCTGCAGGAAACAATGGTATATACGATGCCCGTAATGAGTATGCAGGTAGCTGCAAAATTCACGACGGTACCGATCCCTTCCGGGGAAAAGAGCTTAACCTGCTCATGAATGGTAAGACCACCGAAGAGTTCAAAGAGTCCTGCAAAGCTTGATAAAAGCGCGTCGATCCATTTGTTTGATGTAAGAATATACTTTCCGTCTGCAATGGTAGAAAGGCCCATTGCGTTTTTAAACGCCATTCCCAAAGCTGCGGATAAGCCTGCCGCTATTGCCAGAGCAGTTCTTTTCGATCTGAGGCACTTATAATCGCCCTTTGAAAAGGCGCTAAAAAACTCCCACAAAAGAAAAGGGAAAACTGCGCTGAGGAGTATATAAGCCCCGCTGCTAAGTCCCGTAAGAAATACGATGATCAGCGTTAAAGCCGCTCTGCCGGCATATTTTATAAGCTTCTCTCCCCGGTCCAGATCCTGCTGCAGGCTGATCAGAAGAAGCGGCACCAAAGCCCGCAGGGCAAAGAATCCGCCGCCGCCAAAAAGCATCCGCCAATACCCCAGCATGATCACACTGTAGGGAATCAGAAACAGCAGCATACCGAACCTTTTCCATCTTCCGGAAAGCCTCGCGCCTCGAAGCACCAGATGGGTAACATAGAGATAGAGTGCCATCATCAGACTGTTGGCGATCCCTCTTGCCATAAAAATATCTCCGATGAAATGATAGAGAGCCGCCGACAGAATGGATGCGCTGTCAAGATCCAGGGAATTTTGATACCCATACTCCGCCGGAAAAAGTTTGCATTGGCTTCCCATTTCCATTTCATGCAGATAGGCACTGGAGGAATCAAAATCGATGATGGTATCCGCCCGGAACAAATTCACATACAAAATAAAGCCTACCTGCGCTATCAGCAGAATAAGCATCATTTTGTCCGCTATTTGCTCCTTCTTTATGTCCCTTTGCACTGCCATAGATTCGTCAGTCTTTCTCTACAGATCCTCAACTATTCTCTCAAACTCCAGGCAAAACCTGTCGTTGTTGCTTACATAGTTGTTTTTCATATTCTTTGTAATCTCGTCATATCTTTCGATCACATCACCAAGTTTGCCGATCTCTTCCACAACGATAACATTTTCCCATCGCTTTTCCACTTCTCTGCAAAAATCCACCTGGTGGTCGTTGATGTGTTCCCGAAACACAACCTGTCTTGGCACGATAATGGGAATCTTCCCTGCCTGCAGGGACATGATAAAGCTTGAAGGGCCGCCGTGAGATATCACAATTCTTGCCTCATCCGTCAGCTTATCCATCTCCTCATAGGAATAAAGTTTTTTCCATTGACAGTTTTCCGGCTTATATCGGGAATAACCTGTCTGAATGATCACATTTTCTTCATGCTCGCCGGCCCACTGATCCATATATTCCACCAGCCTGTCAAACTGCTGCTCGTGGGTTCCTACCGTCACAAAAATCATTTTTCCTCCGAATATCCCCTTTAAAAAACACTTCCCAAATTGATCGCCTTCGGATAAATTTTCTTCATATCCTCCCACTGAACAATGAACCTGTCCGCAACCAGATACGCCAGTCGACCGGAGAGTGTGGAATAGTTGATACGGTCAAAGACTTCGATATAAACGGTCTTTGCGCCCATTAGTTTCCCCAGATAAAAAAAGGGGACAGCAGACGCTGCTCCCGAAGAAATGATCAGGTCAGGCTTCTCTTCTCTCAGCACCTTCCACGCCAGCTTCGTATTGATCACAAGCCCCTTGAAGCTTCTGTTGGTCGGATAAAAACAGGGAATCATCCGCTCCTCCTTAAGAAGAGAACGAGCGTCTTCTTTTTCAAAGGTTACCCAAAACCTGTCATGCTTTGACCAGAAAGGCTTTAATTTATATAAATGAACGAGATGTCCTCCCGAGGATCCCACCAAACAGATTTTCATTCATACCGCTCCTAATACACGGATTATCGTTTTTCCGTGCTGCAAACTAACTTATTTTACCACTACAAATCCCCTAAGTGCAAGGGATATCACTGCTTATTCCACAGCTTGTTCCGAAGTTTATCCTGCAGTTCATTTCGTCTCTTCATCCCCGTAGCCAAACCGTATCACAGACCGTGCCATACCCATCAGTATGAAAATAGTGGGCGTACAGATGATCTGCTGATAGCAGAAAAAGTTGTGAAGGAAATAAGCCACAATGGCTATTGCTATGCCATACAAATAAGGGTGCCTTTTCGCTTCGTTCATGCAAGCTTTAAATGACGTGATAAAAATCCCCATGTATGCGACAAGTCCCAAAATGCCCAGATTGATCAGTGTGTTGAGCCATTCATTATGGGCGCAGTCCTGAGATATATGGCTTCCCAAAACCCGATCAAAATCCGCTTTATAATACATGTAGATATATTCCCCAAAGCTGTCCGGTCCCACGCCAAAAAGCTTTTGCAGGATGTTCTCCTTGCAGAAGGCTCCCAATGAGCACCTCCATGAAACACCTCTGTTGTTTCCCCAGCCGTCATCAAAGAGCAGA
>JAIKWF010000018.1 GCA_024685005.1 Lachnospiraceae bacterium | reverse complement strand
AGGGAATCCCTCCGTGTTGGGTGGATCTGGTTTGTAAGGTTAAGTTTTTGGGTTTGTTGCTTTATATCCGCTGAAGAATCCGGTATGATATAAACATCCACGTCCGGCGCATTCAGAATGATCTGTTCTGTCAGAGAAGCCTTGCTCCAGAAGTGCGGCCTTTTTGCACCACTCCGGCCTACCACGATTTTCGTAGTGCCGGAAATGTGGGCGTATTCGGCTATTTGAATAGGAACATCATTGCCTACAACATTAATAATGGTAGCGCCGTTTTGCTCAGCGAACTTTATGTTGTTTTGAAGGCGGATCTTGTCTGATTCAGGAAGAGAATCATAATTGGAGGGCTTCACATAGATGGCTGTAAGCGCGGCATGGAAGGCCTCTGCCATCTTTGCGGCTGCATCTATGACCTTCTGATTTGAAGGAGAGGAGGACAGACATACAAGGATGCGTTCAACGCTCTCTATATCTTTTTTCATCCTTTCACCCCCCTTCACTTCCTTAAATTTAGATTTTACCACAGGCAGCAGCATTTTTCCACTTTTTGCAAAAATGTATTCAGCTTGCATGATAATCGTATTTAACCTCGCAGCCGGATTCTTCAAGGTACTCGATCATGCACGGATCAACTGTCTTGCAGATGATGATTTCAAAGTCATCTGCATTTGAAAGCGAATTCAGCACTGTATTGACCTCTTTTGAAATTGTGTCTTTGTTTTTTCCTTTGGTCTCAGAAATATATACCTTCCTGCATGGGATCTGAGGTTCCTGATACCATTGATAATTTTCATCCATGAATTTTCCAAAGCGGTCTACCACAAAATACCCGAAAGCGAAGATGGCAAGCATCATTATAGCCAACAGGATGTCTTCCACGCGAATTCACCTCCTCTACGGGATACAGAAAGGGCTAAATCTTAAAGCACTTTTGCATAGATTTTCGCTCCCCAAGCACGAGCATTGTCTTATTCTCGTTGAGAATTGTTTCTGGTGTTACAGAAAGATTCATTTTCCCGTTCTCTTTTATCGCCAAAATATTGATTCCGTAGCGTTTCCTTATGTCGATCTGCCCGATGGATTTTCCGATCCAGTCCTTTGGAACAGACACTTCGTAGATTGCATGGTCATCATCAAGATTGATATAATCTAAGATATGATTGGACGTATAACGTATCGCCGCCCACTGGGCGATTTGCTTTTCGGGATTGATTACCTCATCTGCCCCATTTCTCAGAAGGAATTTTGCCTGAACCTCTCTGTCGGCACGGGATACAACAAGTCTTCCACCCAATTCTTTCAAGAGGGATGTGGTTTCCAGTGAACTCTGAAAGTCGCTGCCTATTGTCACGATGCAGACATCGAAATTGTTGATTCCGAGAGAGCGCAGAAAAGCCTCGTTCGTGCTGTCGCCGATCTGCGCTTCTGTGACCAAAGGAATAATCGCGTTAATTCGCGCCTCGTCCCGATCCACAGCCAAGACCTGATGCCCGAGATCGTGCAGCTGCTTTGCAATCATGGTTCCGAAATTGTTGATGCCAATAAGCAGTATGGATTTCATATCCGTGCCTCCTCGTCTTCATCCGACGATTATCTTCTCTACAGGCCTCTGAGAGACGTCGGTGCTTTTGCTGTTAACAGCGGCATAAATCAATGTCAGGCCGCCTACTCGCCCGAAGAACATGAAAAGAATAAGTATCAGGTGCGAAACCAGGCTGAGCGAAGGGGTAATCCCCAACGACAAGCCGACCGTTCCGATCGCAGAAACTGTCTCAAAAATGCAGGTCCCGATCGAAAGCTCATCCACTATGCTGATAACGGCTGCCCCGATCATCGGCAGAAGCAGATACATCAATAAGAGCGTTATTGCATTTCTGATTGTACCTTCTTCTATTCTTCTTCCGAACAGCTGCGCACTTTTTTTCCTCCGAAATACGGAGAAGGCACCTGAAAAAAGAACGGCAATTGTTGTTGTCTTCATGCCTCCGGCAGTCGATCCAGGGGATCCTCCGATCAGCATCAATACAACCAGCAGCATTCTTCCTGCCCCCGACAGATAAGAAAAGGAAACTGTATTGAAGCCTGCGGTTCTGGGTGTGATTGCCTGGAACAGGGAGAGGAAGACCCTGCCCTTGACAGCTCCGCTGGTATACTCAAATAAAAGCAAAAGAAGCATTGGAACGATAATCAGGGCTCCGGTTGTTGCAAGAACGACTTTACTTTGCATACGGTAGCTGCGAATGTGAAGCTTGTTGGTGGCAATATCTTCCCAGGTAAGGAATCCTATCCCTCCAATGATGATCAGCAAACAAATCGGAATCACGATTCCGGGATTCGAAGCAAAGGATGTCAGAGAGGAAAAAGGGCCTGTCTTGTCGCCCATAATGTCAAAGCCTGCGTTGCAGAATGCTGATACGGAATGAAAAACGGACATCCATATTCCGGAAAGACCATACCGCCCGCAAAATACAGGAAGCATGATCAGTGTGCCGGAAAGCTCGGCAACCAGTGCGATCTTAAAGACAAAACCTGTCGTTTTTACGATCCCGCCGATTTGATGGGCTGATAAGCTGTCCTGAAGCATGCTGCGCTGCAGCAGAGTAATCTTTCTCCCGGAAAGCATCGCAATGAATGCTGCGACGGATACGATCCCCAGACCTCCGATTTGGATCAGGATCAGAATCACGGCCTGACCAAACCCGGACCAGTATGAAGCGGTATCTCTCACGACCAATCCTGTAACGCACACAGCGGATGTGGATGTGAACAGGGCATCCTCGAGTGACGCGCTGCTGCCCTCCTTTACTGCAAAGGGAAGCATCAGCAGAGCTGTTCCAATCAGTATTAATCCCAAAAATCCAAAGATGATAATTTGAAAGGAGGATAGTTTCTTTCCTAAAAAACGAATAACCATATTCTGCCTCCTTTCAAATACTGTGAGCACATTGTATTTCGCGAGTTGCAAAGATGGCATTAAGGTACTATGCCTTAGAATTAAAAATGCATAAAGATGGGATAACGCCCTGCAAGCCACATACTTGCAGGGCGTTTCTATGTATGCACCGCAGGGACTTACTGCGGTGTATTCTTCTGCCTTAGCGTCCTCTGTCATAATCGTGGCTGCGAGGGCGGGTCTGCTTCC
>JAIKWF010000014.1 GCA_024685005.1 Lachnospiraceae bacterium | reverse complement strand
GCTACTCTGTCTGTCAGATCCATCTGGCCAAATCTTTTGTAATAACTCATATCTGCTCCTATCCGCAGATAGTGATCGACAGATGCATCTTATCAGAGCTCATTGCAACAGTAAACTAGACTTTTTAGGCGATATTCAGTTGTCAAAGTACAGGTTTAGTTTTGCATTCTAAGACGTTATTTGTCTAAATCCTATCCGATGACGTGTACTATAAAAACGCCTCAATTCCGAATGATTGTTCGCTATTGGTTTACATAATTTCAGATTGCTGGAATTTACTCTTGCACAAATGACCATTGTTTCATCATAATGACACCTGCGATGGAGAATGAAAGATGCGCTATAAAGCTGTTGTTTTCGATATGAATGGAGAGTTTTTAGATTCGCTTGATGATCTGGATTGCTTGTAAAAACGGTGCCGGAAAATCCCGACACCGTTTCTTTCTTACTGTGCTGCTTCAGTCTTGATCAGTATAAGTTTCCCTTTCTTTGGCACAACCTTGATCTTATCACCCGGCGCAAAATCGCAATTTTTGAGCCATACACCTGAAAGCGTGACCGAAGGGATCCTTCTGTTATACTCGTATCCTCTTGCATGAAGCATTGTCAGTTTGCGTTCGTTTTTCTTATTTCCCATCTGTTTTCTCCTTATCTGTCTCACGAATCAGCCAAGGCAGAGGTCTAAGAAAGGTAACGCTATGAACAAAGTCCCCCTCCCGGGGCAGGGATGGGTTGCCCTGATTATATTCTTATTTTCCCTTTACTGCAATATCTTTTCCGACAACTTCTATTTCTTCATTGTGAGATTCTAAAAAAAATGTCGGGATTTCCCAAAACATTGACTACTTACTTCTTGAAACAATCAAATCAAGAACACAATTCACGCAAGACAAGGAGGAGCTATTATGCTAAAAAGAATAATTGGTGTAGATGTAGGATATGGCAATACCAAAACCTCTCGGTGCTGCTTTTCTTCAGGAGTCAAGAAACTTCCCGGAAAACCGCCCCTTTCCACCCGAGTAATAGAATCACAAGGCAGCTTTTATGCAATTGGAAGTGGGAAAATGTCAGTTCAGAAATCAAAGACTGAAGATGAATGTATGCGGGTATTGACCATGGCCGGTATTGCAGAGGAATTAAGAAAGGACGGTCTCACATCTGCCGAGGTACATCTGGGCGTAGGAGTACCGCTTACAAGAATGGGTGCGGAGAAACAGGCCTTTTGGGATTATTACAACAGATCCAAAGTATTATCGTTCAAGTATGAAGATATCTCATATGCGATCAATCTGGCTTCCGTGGATATTTTCCCGCAAGGATATGCCGGAGTCGTAGCCTTTATGAAGGATTTTCACAGATCCGCATTAGTAATCGATATCGGTTCCTGGACAGTAGATATCCTTCCGCTTTCAGCTTATATACCTGATCAGACGAGATGTAAGTCCCTGCCTATGGGTACTATAACCTGTATGAATGATATTAACGAAGCTCTGAGACAGCGCTTCGGACAGGATGCAGATGAAACTACCATCAAAGATGTCATGGTTTATGGAACCTCCGATATTCCGGCGGATTACCTCTCTGTCATCAAAACAGGGCTGCGCGGATATGTCACATCACTGATGGATCAGATTAGGGCGCTTAATTTCAATCCGGATCTGACGCAGTTTGTCTTTATCGGTGGCGGTGCAGCCATAATGAAACATTTTCTCCCGGAAGCAGATATGAAAAACTGTCTGATCTTTGATGATGTTCATATCAATGCAAAGGGCTATGAAAACCTGATTCGACATAAACTTGGAGGCTGATTATGAATCTGATAAGGAAATACATCCGATTTTATAAGAACAATGTTGAAGAAATGAGGCTTTATGATGCCCTCTGTGATCATAAGACCTATGGTTTTCTGTCTGCAAGCGATATGATGAAGGAAGCCCTTCGGAGATACTTATCCGGTGGAATATCCGCCATGGAACCTGATGAATTGGTAGATTTAATAGTAAAACGGCTTCAGGGCGTTCTGGTTGCCCCCTCCCCTAAGCCCCGGAATATAGTATCTGAAGAAGAATCCATAGACAATGATGTATATGATGCCGCCATGAGTTTTCTTGACAGTCTGTAAAAAGATATTTTTAAAAGAGCACCTTAAACCGGGTGCTCTTTTCTTTCAAAATTACATAATCTGTTTCATTTACTCTCGGAATCTTTGTCCTTTTTCTTTTCATCCGCAAGCTGCCTATTTTCCAGAAAATGGCGATTTTCCTCTCCAATCGTCCTGTAATAATCATCTACATCAACCTTCACAGGTACCGTAAAATCAGGCTTTGCACCGATGTTGACCAAAGAAACAATCGTCTCAACGTGTACTGTACCGGGGAAGAGATCCACGGCACAGATTCGTCTTGGATAATATCCCGCCTCCTGCATGATCGCCAAGTCTCTTGCAAGGCTTGTGGGCTTGCAGGAAATATAGACGATGTTCTTTACACCATATGCCAGGATCTTGGGCAGTGCCTTGGGGTGAATCCCGTCTCTGGGCGGATCAAGGATGATAAGATCCGGTCTGTCCCCGATCTCATCAATCACTTTCAATACATCGCCGGCAATGAATTCACAGTTGTGTAAGCCATTCTGTTTAGCATTCTCCTTTGCTGCCTCCACAGCTTCTTCCACGATCTCAACGCCCACTACCTTGCTCGCTACCGGTGCCATCATCTGCGCTATGGTTCCCGTTCCGGAATACAGATCGAAGATCACCGGCTTCTTGCTTCCAGTCGAATTCCCTGATTCATTGTAGTCTGTGCCTGCAGATCGGCAGTACTCTCTTACTGTCTCATAGAGTACTTCGGCTCCCCCTGTATTGGTCTGAAAAAAGGAAAACGGAGAAATCTTAAACCGCATGCCCAAAAGTTCCTCCGTAATATGATCCTGACCATATAGCAGAGTGCTCTTGTCACACCTTACCACATCTGCCACCGCATCATTGACAATGTGAATGATCCCGGCAATCGTACCTGAAAGATGAGCACTGCCATCACCGTCCGAAAGCGTCTCGCTTCGATGACTCTTGAGTTTACATAACTCGCCAACAAGTCCGCGCAGCATCTCCTCCTCAGTAATATCAGCTGCGTCCATATCTCCCGCTGAGGATCTGTCATACGCTGAGGTTGTCACCAAAGCGATCAGAATTTCCCCTGTTCTTTCCGCCTTTCTGACCAGAAGGTGACGCAAATAGCCTTCTTGTCTCATCCGGTGAAAAAAAGTTAGCGAAAGCTTACTCGTATAATGCAACACGCTCCTTAAGATCAGGCGAAAATCATCGTCCACCAACCGGCAGCAATCCACGGTGAGGATATCATAAAACCCGCCCCGCTTATGCATGCCCAGTGCCAGCGGGCCATCCTTGTAGGAATCACCGAAAGAAAACTCCATCTTGTTGCGAAATTCCGTATGCTTCGGAGAAGACTTGATCCCTTCAAAGATCCGGTCGAATCCGTCCTCTTTGTTTTTCGGATCGTCCGGATTTATGTAAACTTCTCTCAAGATCTCCGCCACCTGCTCTTTTTTCATCAACAGCTGGTCTTCTTTGGACATAGTCCGATAATTACAGCCACCGCATCCGGCTACCGGATCGAAGTGCGGGCAATCCGAAGGGATCTGCCCCGGCCCCTGTTCCAGGACCTGCAACAGCATTCCAACGGGCCGTCCGCTTCGCTTTTTTGTAATCCGCAGTTCAACACGTTGACCGGGGATCACGTTTTTCACCTGCACTTTTTCTCCATTGCAATCCACGATTCCGATATTTGGAAAAGAAACCTTCTGCACTATGCCCTGTAGGATATCGCCTTTTTTCACGTTATGTTAACCTCATCTCTATTCTTCGTATTATTGATCCGTTTTCGATCTGTTCTCTTTTTTACCACAAAAAGACTGCACATAAGAAATGCGGGATTCAACCGAATCCCGCTCCTTTTCTTACCTCAACTTTTTCGGATCTTTGATCAGTCCTTCTTGTCACTCTTTGCCGGAGCTTTCTCCTTGTCCTCATCCAGATCGTCAAAGAAATCATCATCAAAATCATCATCGAAATCTTCATCGAAGTCTTCAAGGTAATCCGGCGTAAAATACAGATAAACGGCATAAGCAATAGCTGCTACTGCTGCAATTGCACCGATCACTGCCAGGATCCAGACGATGGTGCGGGAGGCTTTCTTCTCTTCTTCCTCTCTCTGGATCATATTTCCTGCCTTAATCATGGAGACAACATCCTCAATTCTCGCTTTATTCATTTTAAACCCCACCTTTCTGATAATGTTATCCTGTCGAAACAGTTACCATTATAGTAGCATAAAATCGCCGTTCTGACTACTTTTTTTTCCCTTTTCCGATGTTGCGGCCATAGACTGAATTTGATACAATGATTTGTGTCCGTTAACGCTTACGACATGTCTGTAAGCAGCGAACAGTTTGCTTTCAACACATCAACAAGATGACACTGTTAACACCCATATGTATTCAACCAAGGAGGAACCGAATGAAACAAAGAATCTCCGGTCTTTTGTTGGGCTTATTGCTTTGCCTGGGGCTGGTCTTTATATTTAAAAGCACCGTCTATGCAGCAATTACCCCGATCACAAAGATCACCATAGATGTTCAGTACCCGAAAAAGGGCGAAAAAGCCCCCAGCGCCATCTCATGCTCTTCGTCGCCGAGCACAACCGAGGGCAATTGCGCATTGGATTACTCAGGCTATAATTGGTATAAAATCAATCCGGATACCGGGGAGGCCACGCCTCTTGGATCCGAAAAGATCAAATCCGGATACAAATATGCCCTGGCCATCAATTTATATTCCGAGTATGGATATTGCTTTACTTCCGCTACGAAAGTGGAAACCGCCAGTCCTCTGGGCGTGGAAAAGATTGAGATCAAAGATCTTGATGAAGCACAGGATACCGGCATGACCGCTTACATTACTTACAGTCTCCTGTCCGATATTGAGCAGTTTACGATAAACGGTGTGAAGTCCCCTGTTGCAGGAAAAACTTCTTCCACCAATACTCTTCAGCCTGCAAATCCGGACCGGTACACCATCAGTGATGCTTACTGGACCGAAACGTCATCCGGAAGAAAGCTGGCAGAAAACGAAACCTTCAAACTAGGTGGGATTTATACCCTTACCGTACATGCAAAGGCGACTTCTCTGTGGCAGTTCACCCGCAATACGACTATCGACTGCGACAGCTCTTCTGCCTGGCTTGCAGAGAGAGCAGAAGATGACGAGCGATTTCTAGTAGCAAACTTTACATTTTCCGATTTAAAAAAGCCCATCTCCAAACTGTCTGTTACCGGGATCGGTCTTCCCTTAAACGGTAAGGCCTTTCCAAAAGAATCCGATATCCGGATCTCTGACCCGAACGTAAAACTCTCATCTTTCTCGGTCGTCAATACCGACGGTCCGACCGGAGAAGATCTTACCACCTATAAGGCAGGGCGCGCCTATCTGATCACCGTGTGCCTTGAAGCTGCTGAAGGCTATACCATGGATCTGGAGTCGTTGAAAAACGGCGGTATTACAACGGATTATGTTACTCCGAGTGCGGATCATGTAACCTCTGCCTTCGGCTCCGGCGATGAGGCGATTGATATTACCTTCCCTCTGATCGTTACGGAAAACTGTACCATCCATTTCGATGCGAACGGCGGAAACGGAACCATGGCGGATCTTGTGGTTCCCTCCGGCTACACCTATACTCTGCCTGCCTGCGCCTTTACCGCTCCCGCCGGAAAAACGTTTGGCGGTTATGACCGGGGTACTCCCGGAAGTCGGATCGTGATCAGCGGCAATACCACCATCAAGGCCCTCTGGAAGGACGTCCCGGTGGTCAAAAAAGAGACTCCTGCCCTTGGAACTCTTGAATCAGGCGGTGGCATTTACGTCATCACCGAAGCGGCGGGAAAGCCGTCCGTTAGTTTCAAAAGGCTTGCAAATCCTGTGAAAAAATTCACCATCCCCGCCACGATCAAAGCCAATAGCGTCACCTATGCGGTGGTAAGTATTGAAGACGGAGCCTTCAGTGGTGATACCACTCTTTCCTCTGTGGTCATTGGAAAAAATATAAAGTCCATCGGACAGAAAGCGTTCTTCAAGTGTAAGAAGCTCAAATCCGTCACCATCAAAACAACAAAGCTGAAGAAGAAAACCGTCGGTGCCAAAGCTTTCAAGGGCATTGCCGGAAAGGCCGTATTCAGACTTCCCTCCAAAAAGGCGAAGAGTTATAAAAGGATTCTCCTGAAGAAGGGCGCAACCAGGAGGATGTCCTTCAAAAGCAGCAAGGCTTCCGGGAAGACAAAGAAAAAATAGAAGCGGTCAACGCAATACTCAAAAAGAGCATCCCGCCGGGATGCTCTTTTTTTCAGCTATGATCAGACCTTTTCCAGTTTGGCAAAAGCGGCATACATGATCTTGGTGCCGCATTGCTCAAACTCAACGGTAACTTTTGTATCTCTCGGTCCCGGCTCCATGTTTTTAACGATGCCTTCGCCGAATTTCACGTGTCTCACCCTGTCTCCCA
>JAIKWF010000129.1 GCA_024685005.1 Lachnospiraceae bacterium | reverse complement strand
GATTTAGAAGACTTCCAAAATATCAGAGATGACATTAATCAAATTGTGACACATTGCGGATGTGATGAATTGTTAGACTTGGCAAAGGCAGATCGTTATTTTGATAGAGTTATCATTATGCTTGATGGTGATGCGAGACTGCCAGACAAAGAGAATCAGCCAAGGGTGTGTGATTACCTTGATACGTTTTTTAATCCCAAAGAAAAAGGATTAAATGATAGAGAACATAAGCCGAATATCATTTTTGCACCTGGTTATTTTGCACCAGAGAGTTATTACTACAAATTCATAAGAGAAATCATTGTTAATGAGAATAGTCATTTGGATTTTTGGCGAGGTATGGATCGCCATGAAGAGACGGCATTATATACGGCTGATAAGATAAAGAATCTATTCACAACATTAGAGAAACAATTTAGCAATGATGATTTGAAGTCAGTTTTTGGTGAAGAAATGCAGGGAGAAATATGGGATTTTATCAAGAATACGAAATTTTTGAACTATCTATATTTTGATTATTCACGTGTAGGAGTATTGCTTGATTTTGTAGAGAAACTAAAAGCGGCTTATGAAATGGTTCTTCCATTAACAGTGGCGAATCGTTATTCATGAAATTGTGTTTAGAAAAGAATACAGGGAGACATAATCATGGACGAATTTAGAAACACAGAAGAATTTAGCGGAGTAGAGGATCGTGAGAGGATGAGCGAGACAGATGACTTAAGGGAAGAGATCAAGATGAAGCTCCGTCAATATTATGACGGTAGGATCGTCAGAAAGGATCTTACGAAACAGATCCGTGAGGGTGCGAATGTTCCCGTGTATGTGCTGGAATATCTTCTCGGACAGTACTGCAATTCCGATGATGAAGAGATCATCAATGAGGGAATTGAGAATGTGAAGCGTATACTCCGGGATAATTACGTGCGTCCGGATGAAGCCCAGAAGATCCTGGCATTGCTCCGTGAACGCGGGAGCTACACGGTAATCGACAGGATCACGG
Organism: Lachnospiraceae bacterium; assembly: GCA_024685005.1. Taxonomy (GTDB): domain Bacteria; phylum Bacillota; class Clostridia; order Lachnospirales; family Lachnospiraceae; genus RGIG7926. The sequence continues at coordinate 1,862 of JAIKWF010000129.1, read as the reverse complement.
TTGTGCTGAATACAAAGGAAGACCGGTATGAAGCTACCTTTATGAATCTGGGTATTAAGAATATCCCGATCAGCCCTGATTACATTAAGAGTTATGACAGGCTTCTCTGCGGCGGTATCTGGTGTATCCTTCAGTTGGACTATGAGTTCATCGAAGAGGATAAGAAGAATACGCAGCCTATCCGTATCCGTAAGCTGACTCCGATCCAGATGCCTCATATCGATATGGATGAGGCGAAGAACGGCAGGAAAGCATTCACGAAGGAAGAGTGGATTGATATTCTGCTCAGATCCATCGGTATGGAGCCTGATAAGTTCAGTGACAGGGTGAAATGGCTTCTGCTTGCCCGTATGATCCCGTTGGTAGAGAATAACTTCAATCTCTGCGAGCTGGGTCCGAGATCCACAGGTAAATCCTACGTGTATGAGCAGATTTCACCGAACAGCATTCTGATCGGCGGTGGACAGACCACGAGAGCGAACCTCTTTTATAACATGTCCAACGGACAGGTTGGTCTTGTCGGTATGTGGGATGTAGTTGCTTTTGATGAGGTTGCCGGTATTAAGCCCAAGGAAAAGGATGTTATCCAGATTATGAAGGGCTATATGGCTTCCGGCCAGTTCTCTGTAGGAAAGGCTCAGGTACAGGCGAAGGCTTCCATGGTGTTCGTTGGTAATATCAATCAGAGCGTGGAGACTTTACTGAAGACATCCAGCCTCTTTGATCCGTTCCCACCTGAAATGGGACAGGATACGGCGTTTTTGGATCGTTTCCACTGCTATATTCCCGGTTGGGAGATCCCGAAGTACAGGCCGGACTCCTTTACCAATGACTATGGTTTCATCACAGATTACCTGTCAGAGTTCCTGAAGGAAATGAGGAAGGACAACTACAGTGATATCGTAGATAAATACTTCCGTCTGGGAAACAACTTGAACCAGCGTGATACTATCGCTGTCCGCAAGATGATGTCCGGCTTTATGAAGCTGGTATATCCGGATGGGGAAGCCACGAAGGAACAGATTCAGGAAGTCATTGATATCTCTCTGGAACTGAGAAGGCGTGTCAAAGAGCAGCTGAAGAAGATCGGCGGCATGGAGTTCTATGACGTCAATTTCTCATATTTTGATAATGAGACCTTTGAAGAGAAGTATGTCTCTGTTCCGGAGCAGGGTGGCGGTAAGCTGATCCCTGAAGGAATGGGTAAGCCGGGCTGCGTTTATACGGTGAATAAGTCAAAGACCGGCATGATCGGATGTTATCGGCTTGAAACACAGATGATGCCCGGTAACGGCAAGCTGACGCTGACAGGACTTGGAACCAGTTCTGAAATCAAACAGGGACCGAATACCGCATTTAACTATATCAAAGCAAATGGTAACGCCATTTCAGGTCAGATCAGTACGACCACAAGGGATTATATCGTCAGCTATCAGGATATGCAGGGAATCGGCATGACACCGGGACTTGCGATGACAACGCTTATCGCTTTATGCTCTGCGGCTCTTAACAAGACACCGCTCAGCAGTCTGGCAATACTGGGAGACATCACGATCGGCGGTACTCTGATCAAGGTTGAGAATCTTGCAAGTACGCTTCAGGTATGTCTGGACAGCGGTGCAAAGAAGGTTCTGCTTCCGATGACATCTGCTGCGGATCTGGGCAGTGTTCCTTCTGATCTTGTGGGAGCATTCAGCCTGATCTTCTATTCGTCGCCGGAAGAGGCGGTATTTAAAGCTCTCGGAGTGGAATAATGTTTGAAGGGGCAGATAAATGTTTGAACAGAAATTTGAATCGATGCTCCGGAAATATGAGAGCGCGATAGATGATAAGAAAAGATTTACCGGGCTGGTAAAGGACTA
>JAIKWF010000121.1 GCA_024685005.1 Lachnospiraceae bacterium | reverse complement strand
TGCAGAAGTGGGGAAATAAGTATCCATGGGCAGGATACGGTCAGAAGTTCATTTTGTGGCTTGGAAGTAAAGATCCAAAGCCGTATGGCAGCTGGGGTAATGGATCGGCTATGAGAGTTTCGTCCGTAGGTTGGCTGTACGACACTCTAGATGAGACAAGGAGATATGCCAGACTTTCGGCAGAAATTTCACATAATCATCCTGAAGGAATAAAGGGGGCTGAGTGCACTGCTGCAGTGATCTTTATGGCACGTACAGGTGCGTCGAAGGAAGAAATCGCGGACTATATTGACAGAGAGTTTGGATACGACTATTCCGAGACGTTGGAAGAGATGAGATTGCGTCATCAGCATGTAGAGTCTTGCCAGGATTCCCTTCCTAAGGCACTTCGAAGCTTCTTTGATGGAGAGTCTTATGAAGATGTGGTTCGGAATGCGGTTTCTCTTGGCGGAGATACTGATACTCTTGCAGCTATCGCTGGGGCTATGGGTGAAGCATTTTACGGGATGTCGGATGAGCTGAAGGCTGAAGCAAGAAAAAGAGTTGGAGAAGATATGGTTGTGGTGCTGGATCGCTTTGATGAGCAGCTGAAAACCGAAACGCCTTCTTTTCGTGACGGGTTTCTTGAAGGAAATGAGCTGATCGAAGCCGCTATTGATAAGTATTATACTGATGGTAGCAAGGATGATCTCGTAGCGGTATTGGACGCTATCCGCCAGAGGATGCATGCGGATGGACACTTTATTCATCCGGTACTTGTGAATGAAGAGAATGAAAATGAGTTTGCTTTCCGGACGTTGACCACAAAGGATGGCAAGGTATGGAATGTGGCATTCACTTCCCACGCGGAATATAAAAAAGGTGAGTCGAGCCATGTTATGTCTAACTTTATCGATACTTCCATGAAGTTCTGTCTGGAATCTAAAGCAGATGGTTTTATCATCAATCCGTGGAGTCAGTTTTTCTTGCTGACAAAGAAACTGATGGAGATGATCTTTAAGGCAGACGGCGATGTGGAATACCGCGTGCCGGATGATGAGATTACAGCAGAGCTTTTGGAAGACGGTTCCTTCCTTAAGAGAGCAACGGAGATCTGTAACAGGAACCATACACAGTTGAATCTGATCAAGCTGGCAAGGATACTCAGGGATAGCTGGGTATGGGTTCCGTGTACTGCGATTTTCAGTGATGCGGACACAGAGGCTATGGATAAAGTGGTACTGAAAGCCGCTGAGAATAATGATCTAGATTCTCTGGTAGGTCATACTTTTACAAGCCAGGATGAAGTTCGGATGGTTCCAGACATTCTGCAGAGCGGTGATAATTTCTTCTTCCCTGTATTTACTACTGCTGAAGAGATGGGTGAATACGGGAATCAGTTTTCCAAGATGCAGAGGTATTTCCTTGAAACGATGGTTCTGGCAAGGAATAATGAGAAGAATGTAAAGGGCATTGTGATCAATGCTTTTTCGGAGCCGTTTGAGATTCCGGTGGAGCTGTTTGATATCATTGCCGGGATAAAATCCAGCGTGGAAGATACAGCTGAAGCAGATGCGTAGGATAGAACGAAGGAGGAATAAAGTCCGGAAGAAGGGAGGCGTTTTCTTATGATGATATCACCACAGTCATATGTTGAAGAGTTCAGGCATGAGCCTTTTGATAAGCTGATCGCAGAACGTGGGCGGCTTTATAAGGAGCTTAAGGCACTTGAAAAGGAAGCGTTTGACTCTGAAAAGAAGAGCGATGCATGGCTCAAGAGCCCTTCTGTGGATGTCCGGTATCAGATGGCTCTGGAATATATGGCGGCGCTTTGCGAGTATATTTCTGAAAAGTATCGGGCTGAGATAGTTTGGGGAGAGACTCTGGAGGATTAGAAATATTATTAAAAATCTTTTTCTGACCGGTTCAAAAGGTGAACCTGTTTATGACTTATCTTTACCTCATCAGAAGGATTTATACGGATTACAGTTATTCTCGGCGAAATAGTGCCCTATGGCAGGATTGGGGATATAGAGAATAGAAAATATAGTAAGAAGTATCATAAGTCAAACACGAAGAGCTAAATTATAACTTTACACCGGAGGACAGAGAAGACCGGAAGAGATGAGCGTCTGTTAATAGCTTCGAATGAGGCTATGGATCAGGCGCTTTTTCATGCCCGGATTCAGCAGCAGTGTTAGCGTCTGGTAAAATGGGTAAAATGGAAGATGGTACAACCATTCATGTACTTTCGTATGATGAGAAGCCAGGGATACAGGCTATCGCAACTACGTCAAACGATCTTCTTCCGGATGAAAAGCACAGCACAGTCAGTCGGGATTATGAATACAAGCGTCTTGGAAC
>JAIKWF010000111.1 GCA_024685005.1 Lachnospiraceae bacterium | reverse complement strand
CAAACTCTCATGTTAAAGTTTATGATCCGGTCAAAATAAGCTTGGCTAATTTTAACCTTCATTACTGTTTAGGTTTTGTTCTCTGAACAATTCTTACTTAGAATCTTTCAGGGTTGCATTGCTGTTCATTTGTCAAGGTGCTTGAGCACTTTCCAGTGCTGTTTTGTTGCTTTTTGTTTGCCGCAACTCTGATATAGTAACACCGCAGTTTAGGCTTGTCAACAACAAATTTACATTTTTTTCGGAAAAGTTTTCCGGGTACCAGATGATGTGGTTCGGTGTGTATCAGACCACAAATCTGAGCGGAGAAAGAGGGATTTGAACCCTCGCGCCGGTTGCCCGACCTACACCCTTAGCAGGGGCGCCTCTTCAGCCTCTTGAGTATTTCTCCTTGCTGAATTCCTTACCAAAGATTCAGTTGTCCGCCTACGAGCGGCGCATTTCTTATTATATGAAAAGGGATTGGGTTTGTCAACACAAAATCCTACTTTCCGATAATTTTATTTACTGGCTTTTTCCCTTTATAAATGGTAGAATAGCTGTATCTTTCCTTGTTCTTTTCTAATAAGAGAGGAGGAGTCCTATGTTAGAGCTGGTATTGAACGTATATGCTCTGATCGTCAACGTGCTGGGTCTTATGATCTGCATGTTCTTCCACATGCAAAATCCCAAAAGAGATTATGAATACGCCATAATGGCTCTTTTGTGTAACCTTCTGAGCAATTATTACTGGGGTGCCTACTCGCTTCTTATGGGAAGTGATCCTAATGTGTCCTCATTTTTGGCTTATTTCGGCTGGAACCTCTGCTATATTCCCCTGCTTTTGATCATATGGAACAGACGGAAAAACGAAAAACGCTTCTTTTCCTTCTGGTCCCTGATCCCCATTCCCATAAATATAGCCCAGTTCTGCCTGTATCTGCAGTTTGGCGGATTGTTTAACAACCTGTGGGAATGCATCTTATGTACCCTGGTGGCCTGCCATAGTTTAAACGCTCTTATCTATTATAGAAAAAACAGGAAAAACGGCATCCTTGTATCCCATGAGATCCGGGTGGTCTTTTATTACATCGTGATCGAATACGTCATGTGGACATCTTCCTGTTTCGACTGGCCCAATGACTGGCTGTATCCTTACAACTATGCCTGCATTCTTATGGGCCTGACCTTTTTGATCCTTCCTTTTGCTGTTGTAAAAGACTGCGGCGGCTTTTCTTCCATCCGCTCCAAAAAGCAGTCTCCCCAGATCTCAAATCTGCTTCGTATCCTTCGTCCGCTGTATGTATTTCTGGTTCTGTTCTTTTGTGTAGGCGGATATATCATGGCAATCTGGATGAAAAACATCCTGACCAAGTCCATGATCCAGTCGGAAGAAGCCGATCCTTACAAGATCATCGCCGTGATGCTCTTTGTCTTTTCCATTGTACTGATGATCTTTTCCGTATCCATCATCATGGTGATCCGCTACGCTCTTAAAAACGCAGAGATGGAAGAACTGCAAAAAGCAAAAGAAGATGCAGACCATTCCAATGCGGCCAAAAGCGATTTCCTGGCAAACATGTCCCATGAGATCCGTACCCCCATTAATGCCATTTTGGGAATGAACGAAATGATCCTGCGGGAGAGCCTGAAATCCAGGGACGTCCCGCCGAAAGAAGAAAACGCAACCCGTAAGGTTTTTTCCGATATATGCAATTTTGCCGGCAACATCGAAAGTGCAGGCTCCAACCTTTTGTCCATCATCAATGATATTCTGGACTTTTCCAAGATCGAAGCCGGAAAACTGAAGATCATCGAGCAAAATTACAAGCTCAGTTCTGTGCTGAACGATATCTGTAATACCATTATTTATAAGGCCAGGGAAAAAGAGCTGTACTTTGAGGTGGATGTGGACCCCACTCTTCCCGATGAACTCTTCGGAGACGAAGTGCGGCTTCGCCAGATTCTCATCAATCTGCTCAGCAATGCGGTCAAATACACCAAAAAGGGCAGCGTATATTTCAAGGTTTCCGGTGATCACGGTTCCCAGCCTAAGGAAGGCGCTAACATTACGCTTACGGTATCCGTAAAAGATACGGGTATCGGTATCCGAAAAGAGGATCAGGAAAAGCTCTTCAGCAAATTCGAACGAATGGATCTGAAAAACAACAGTACAATAGAAGGAACCGGCTTAGGACTTGCCATTACCAAGTCTCTTATTACCATGATGAAGGGTCAGATCTCTGTTTCCAGCGTGTATGGAAAGGGCTCGGAGTTTGTGGTAAACCTTCCTCAGAAAATCGTTTCCCTGGAGTCTCTGGGAGATTTTAAGGAAAAATTCGAACAGAACATGCTGCACCGCAAAGCCTATAAAGAAAGCTTTCAGGCACCGGACGCAGCCATTCTGGTGGTGGATGATACCCACATGAATCTCATCGTTGTAAAGGGTCTTTTGAAGGATACCAGGATCCGCATCGATACGGCGGATAACGGCGGAAGAGCCATTGAAATGGCAGCCTTCGGAAAATACGACATCATCCTGATGGATCAGCGCATGCCGGAAATGACGGGAACGGAAGCCATGAGCCGTATTCTTGAGGACCCTTACGGTCCGAACCGGTATACTCCTTTTATCTGCCTGACAGCGGATGCGGTAAGCGGCGCCAAAGAGCGCTACATCAGTAAAGGTTTTACGGATTATCTTACCAAGCCCATTGACAGCGCTGACCTTGAAGCCATGCTTTTGAAATATCTTCCTAAGGAAAAGATTCAGACCGTCAGCACTGTTTCTGATCCGGAAGAGGAAACCCGGGATGCGGAAACCTCTGAGAAAAAATCGTTGACAAAGCCAAATGATAATGACAAAATATACGATACGCTCTCATCTGCGGGAATAGATACGGCAACGGGTCTGGGCTATTGCCAAAACGACGATGCTTTATATCTTTCCGTGCTTGGCGAGTACCTGGGAAGTGCCGGGGAAAAGGACGAAAAACTGGAACTGTATTATGCGGATCAAAACTGGCAACAATACTCCGTTATAGTTCATTCCTTAAAGAGTACCTCAAAGATGATCGGTGCCACAGATCTGTTCGAGATGGCAGCCAGGCTGGAAAAAGCCTCCGATGCAGCAGATGCGGAGCTTCTGGCAAAAGAGCACGGTCCCATGATGGACCGTTACCGTCAGCTTGTTAGCAGCATCTTACCCGTGATCGGCACACCTTCCGAAGATGAGAGCGCCACAGGTGACGGGGAAGATGAGATCCTGGAATTTTTCCCGGAGTGATGATTGTATCCTTCTGATCTGATTTTGAGGTGACAAAAATGCAAACAAAAAGCAAAAAAACGGTAGACATGACTACCGGCTCTCCGCTTTTTCATATTCTTTCTTTTATGCTGCCCACTTTGGTAGGGTATCTGTTTCAGCAGCTTTATTCCATGGCAGATACCGTCATCATCGGACAGTATCTCGGTGAAGATGCCCTTGCCTCCGTAGGCGCAACCGGCAGTATCAACTTTATGATCATCGGTTTTTGCATGGGCCTTTGTACCGGCTTTGCCATTCCCATAGCCCAGGCCTTTGGCGCCAGGGACTATCGGAACATGCGCAGATACCTGACAAACAGCATCTATGTTTCTGCCGTGATCTCCATCTCCATTGCCGTGATCGTCTATTTTCAGTGTATGAACATCCTGCATCTGATGCAGACGCCGGATAATATCATACAGGGATCCTGGCGGTATCTTTCCATTTTGTTTTTGGGTATTCCCGTTACGGTTATGTACAATCTGGCTTCCGGCATCATGCGCTCTTTGGGCGACAGCCGGACCCCGGTTTATTTTCTGCTGCTCTCCTCCGGTCTGAATATCATTCTGGATCTTTTGACGGTAAAAAGCTTCGGCATCGCCGGACCTGCCTGGGCTACCGTGATCTCCCAGGCTGTATCGGGCATCCTGTGTATCCTCTACATGAAGAAAAAATTCGATATCCTGAAGATGGAACCGGAGGATAGGAAATTCCGTCTCCATCACATGAATAATCTGCTTTATATGGGCATCCCCATGGGTCTGCAGTATTCCATCACCGCCATCGGCAGTGTGATCCTGCAGTCTTCCGTAAATATCCTTGGTTCCACCTATGTGGCTTCTTCCGCTACAGCCATCAAGGTACAGCTGTTTATGGCCTGCCCCTTTGATGCCCTCGGTTCCACCGCTGCCACCTACGGCGGCCAGAATATCGGTGCCGGGCGCCTTGACCGGATCTCCGCCGGCATGAAATGGTCCGTACTCATCGGCTTTTGCTACTCCGTAGCCGCAGCCCTTGTGATGTTTACCGTGGGAACCAATATGGTGCGGATCTTCTTAAAAGATCCCAGCCCCGTTCTTTTGGAAAACACGGCCCTTTATTTAAAGATCAATGCTGCCAGCTACTTTTTGCTGGCCCTTGTAAATATCATCCGGTTCTTCATCCAGGGCATGGGCTTTTCCGTCCTTGCCATCTGTGCCGGCATTTTCGAAATGATCGCCAGAGCCTTTTCCGGCTTTTATCTGGTGCCCCGTTTCGGTTATATCGCAGCCTGTACGGCTTCGCCTCTGGCCTGGATCCTGGCGGATGCTTTTCTCATTATCGCTTATTTTTATATCATGAAAAAACTGAGACTGCGATTATCCTCGCAGTCCCAGCCAAATGAAACCCCCGTCTAAAGCATATGTTTGATCAGATGGACGCATATTCGTCCGGGGCAACGGCATACAGATCCTGCCCCCGGGCGTCCATGACTACGATCACCGGAAACTCCTTTACCGTAAGCTTTCTGATGGCTTCCGTTCCCAGATCTTCGTAGGCTACCACCTCGGAATCCGTGATGGCCTTGGACAGCAGTGCTCCCGCACCGCCGATGGCCGCAAAATATACAGCCTTGTTACGTACCACCGCCTCTTTTACGGCGGTGCTTCTTTTTCCTTTTCCGATCATTCCCGACAGGCCCAGATCCAAAAGCGCAGGCGCATACTTATCCATTCTGCTGGCAGTGGTGGGTCCCGCGGATCCGATGGGGCGTCCCTCTCTGGCAGGTGAAGGTCCCATGTAATAGATCAGATTATCCCTGATATCAAAGGGAAGCTGCTCCCCTTTATCCAGGGTTTCCTGCATTCTTTTATGGGCGGCATCTCTGGCAGTATAGATGGTTCCCGTCAGATAAACCGTATCCCTGATCTGCAGTTTTTCTATATCCTCTTTCGTTAAGGGTGCCTGTAAATGATATTCCATATGTGTTTTTTCTTCCTTTCTTCTATCAGGTCGTTTTGCCGCCTGAATGCTTTGTCAGCTCTTTTCCAGAGCCGCTTCGTGGGCAGCTGTCACCTCCCGTACCGCATCGGCCGCTTCCACAAACAGCCGGGCGATCTGAGGATCAAACTGGGTGCCCGCTCCCTCTTCTATGATCTCCATGGATTTTTCAAAAGAGAAGGGCTCTTTGTAGCTTCTCCTGGATACCAGTGCATCAAAAACGTCCGCCACTGCCATGATCCGGGCAGAAAGGGGGATGGCTTCTCCCGCAAGTCCGCTGGGATATCCTTTTCCATCCCATCGTTCGTGATGGTAGGTTGCCAGATTTTTGGCTTCCTGGAGATAACCTGTATTGGAAACCAGCGCCATGGCACTGGAAATGATCTTGCTGCCGGCGGTGGTATGCTGTTTCATCAGTTCATATTCTTCATCTGTCAGGCGATCGGGTTTATTCAGGATCACATCCGAAACCATGATCTTGCCTACGTCGTGAAGAGGTGCGGAATTGGCCACATCTTCCATATATTCGTCCGTCAGCATATCGCTATACAGGCCTTTTTCCCGCATTTTTTCCATAATGAGCCGTACATAGGCGGCTGTCTTTCGTACGTGATCTCCCGTATTTTTGTCCCGGCTTTCCACCATGTCCGCCAATACGTAGATCAGGCCGTTTTGCATGTGGGCGATCTCTTCACCCTTTGCCTGCACATCTTCCAGATATCCTACGGTTTCCGCAATGGTCTTGCTGAGGGATTCATACAGGTTTTCGATCTCATCACCCGTGGCAATATCCAGATGCTGCAGGCGATAGACGCTGATCTCCCTCGCTTCTTCGCTGTCGTAGGCAAATTTCCTGGCAGAGCGGGTCATTGCGGCAATGGGATAGATCAGATGATAGTCCACAAGCCAGATGCAAAGGGCCAGCACAAAAATATAAAAGCCCACAAACAGGGAAAATACCTTTGTCATATAGTTCAGGGTGGAGATCTTGATATCTTCTACCCTGATATCCGCTGCCGCATAACAAACGCAGTTTCCGTTATGATCATAGACCGGTTCAAACACCGTCAAAAGTCTTCCGTAAATGGTATCATCCAAAAGAGGCTCGATTTCTTTTCCGGCAAGAAAGTCCTCTTTGTAGGGGGTCAGGTACTCTTCCAGTTCGATCACATTTCCCGGATCCACGCCCTTTACTTCCGGCGTATCCAGATCAAAGAGCACCCGGGGGCCTTCCGGCGTGAACCTGTAAACATAGATATATTCGATATCCGGATTGCCGTTCCGCACGCCCTCTAACTTTTCTTCCACCGCAAGATAAGCCGGATCCGATGGGTCCATGGACAGATACTCATCCGTTTTTTCCGGATCGATGAGCATGGCCGCCAGCTTGGCTGCACTCCGGCAGCTGTAGGTATACTGTTTCATGGCAAAGCTCTGATACAGAATGTAACTGATGATGGTGGTAACCACCGCCACACAGAACATGATCACGGAAATGATACCGATGATCTTTCCCCGCAGGGAAAAGGATCTTGTGATATTATGGCGGGCATCGTTTAATGCCGCTTCGGAAAGAGGTGCCTGACGCCAGCCTGTCAGCCAGAGTCCGGGTTTTAAATGATCCGGTATGAGTTTGATCAGGAAAAAAGCCAGGATCACGGTGATGAGTTTGTCCACCAGATCGATGGCCACATCCGATATCATCTGGGCCCAGAACACATTCAGCTTTCCGCTTTCCAATAAAGCCCTGGCAAAGGGAGCGCTGATGCCTTCTCCCATTCCGTAGCCGTAGAGCAGGAACGTCAATACGGAACCCAGCACACCGCCGATAAATGCAAATACGGGAACTGTCAGCAGGGCTTTTCCGAATTTTTTGAAATACCCTTTCCGGCCGAAGTAGGCCCCGCAGGCGGCGATCAGGGTGGAAAGGACCACATAGTAGGCATTACCGGGATTGCCGCCCATATTGATGATATTGTTCAGATATCCCACCACAATACCCGGCAGATATCCTCCCAAAACCGCCGCAAGAAGCGTACCAACATTATCCAGATAAAGGGGCAGACCCAAACGGCCCGCTGCCCGTGACAGGATAAAGTTGATCACTATGGTGGCTGTAAAAAAGAAAATCTGAAATTGGACGTATTTCTTGTCCGTAGCCCCGGGTTTCTGTTTTGCCGATGTTTTTTCCATATGCCGAACCCCTCCCCGTACCTACTTAGCTATCATAGCACAACGCAGATCATTTCGCCAGTCACCGCCCGGCCTGTGCTGATAACTTATGATCATTTCATTTCATCACCGGGCCGGGAGAAAAACAGCGGGGGTGGATTTACAAAGGAAAAAAAGGTATGATGAACTTAAAACAGATACAAAAAAAGAGAAAGGAGATCGTCCATGAAAAAATCTTTTCGCACAGGAAAAAGAATAACTGCCATCTTACTGGCAAGCCTTATGCTGCTGCCCTGGAACCCCCGGCAGATATCGGCTGCGGATCAGCCAAACCTTCCCAAAGCCGTTACCAAAATGGGCTTTCGCTACGCAGAAAACCTTCCTGCAAAAAAGAATGCCGTATATTCTCCCTACGGTCTTTCCCAGGCCTTAGGTCTTGTTACCTGCGGTATTCCGGAAAACACCGCCGCCGGCGCAAATATGCTGACTCTTTTGGGTGCAAAGGATCTTGCGGATCTGCAGCAGCAAAACAAAGCCTATAGTGAGGGCGCCCGGTTCGGAACGGATAACACCTTCCGCTCCGTAAATATGCTTCTGGTAGACAAATCGGTGGGGGGAAAAGAAGCCGTTTTGCCGGACTACCTTACCGCTGTGACGGATGCTTATCATGCCACTGTGCGGACCGCGGATTTCAAACATAATCTGGCAGCGGAAAAAGAGCTGATCAAACAGAATGTCAGCACCGCTACAGGCGGCTTTTTATCCGATTATGAATCCATTGCGGATGAAAGTACCGATACGGATCTGATGAATATCACCTATTTTAAGGGAAAATGGCAATATCCCTTTAAAACGGAGCTGACCAAAAACAAGAAATTTAAAAACGTATCGGGAAAAACCAAAAAGGTTCCCATGATGCATCAGGTCTATGAAGAAAAGATCCGTTACTATGCCGATAAGAACTTCCGGGGTATTATCCTGCCTTATTCCGCAAAGGCTTCCGAAGACGGAACCATCCCTTCCCGGGTGGAAATGGTGATCATCCTTCCGAAAAAGAAAACGGATCTGAAATGTGTGAAAAAATGGAATCAGAAAAGTGACAGCTATCGTCAGCGTTTTTTGAAAAAACTTACGAAAGCAGGTACCGATAATATCACGGTTTTGGATCTGCCCAGATTTGAGCTGGATGAAACCGTGGACCTGAAAGACATATTTCCTGCATTGGGAGCAGGAGATCTGCTTGGCTCTCCCTCTCCCGTTACAAACATTTTAAAAGATCCCCTGCTCATAGATGCCGCTTCCCAGCGGACCAAGATCAAAGTAGATGAAGAAGGTACCGAAGCCGCTGCCGTTACGGAGATCACTGCCAAAGTAACCAGCATAGGGCCTTCCAAAAAGCTTCCACGCTACACCTTTAAGTGCAACGTCCCCTTTGTCTTTATGATCCGGGATGAAAAAGGAATGACGCTGTTTGCCGGCGCCGTAAACAAGCTCTAAGCCAGTTCTTTATCAATGGCCTCTTGTATCCTGCGTTTTACTTCCTCTGCGATCTCGGTACTTTTCATTTCCTTATAATCCTCATAGTAAAGAGGTTTGAGCACACGGATCTTTACCACGGTTTTACGAATGGACCGCTCATCAAAAGGAATAAAGGAATCAATGAGAGCGCAAGGTACAATGGGGCATCTGGCCTTCTGGGCCGCCTTAAAACTTCCGCCTTTAAAATCCAAAAGCTGATTGCCCTTGCGGCTTCTGGTTCCTTCCGCAAACAGCAGATAGTTGTGGCCCTTTTTTACGCCTTCCGCCACCCTGTTGATCACACCCAGTGACTGTTTGATATTGCTTCTGTCGATGGCTTCTGACTTGGTGATCCGAAGTACCTGCTTTAGCACATGGATGTCTTTTACTTCTTTTTTTGCTACAAAACCAAAGGGAAAGGGACTGATGTGCAAAAAGACCATCACATCAAACATACCCTGATGATTGGGATAATAGATAAAACCCGATTCCTTGGGGATGTTCTCAAGACCCTGTGCATCGATCTTCACATTTCCCGTGCGAATACCATATTCCGCAATCTTTTTTACATGATCATATCCCTTCTGGGGGTGCTTGTCGGCGGTGAAATAGTAATACATCAGCCCGATCCACATAATGGGTATCCGCAAAAGATTTCGAAATACCATATATAAAATTCTCATAACATTCTCCTTATAAACTGATCCGGGCGATGCACTCCTGCCCCGGTTTGATGTCTTTTATCTTTGCAAAGCCTGCCAGAGGACAGTCAAGGGGTCTTGCATCTTCCCAAAGATACAGCCTTCCCTCCCGGTCTCTGTAAACCTCAGCCACTTCATCGGACGCAGCTTTTCCCGTATTTTTGATCCGCACCGTAACGCTCTCATGGCCCTCTTCATCCGGCTCTGTGCCTAAGATCTCTTTTTCAAAGGAGGTATAGGTCAGACCGTATCCGAAGGGATATAAAGGGGTTTGATCAAAATACAGATAGGTCATTTTGTTTTTCCGGATATCATACTCTTCCATATCCCCCAGCTGCTCATCGTCTGCATACCAGGTCTGGGGCAGCCTGCCGCAGGGACTTATCCTGCCAAAGATCACATCCCAAAGACCGTTTCCGTATTCCTCACTTCCCAAAGCCGCCCAAAGAATTGCCGGGATCCGGCTGCTTTCCTGCTGTTTTTTCACCGCGATAGGGGCATTGGCTGCAAGGAGTAAAACCGTCTTTTCGTATTTTTCACATATCAGATCCAAAAGAGCCTGCTGGAAAACGGGCATCCGGATACTGGTTCTGTCCCAGTCTTCCTTACAGTTGATGATGGGATGAAGGCCGAAAGCAGCAACCACCACTTCTGCAGAAGGCTGTTTTTCCAGGATCTCTTCGGCGCAGGTTACGGTTTCAAAAGTAAGCGGCAGCTTACCCGCCCTGTTTTTGATCCCGCAGATCCTGGCATCTTCCCAAAAATGCAGAGCATTATCTTCCTCAAAGTAAATGGTATTGCCGTCTTTGTCATAGGTTTCAAAGGCCTCACAGAAAAACCAGCTAAAGCACTCCAAAGGCCCCTGATGGATCACCGGCTCTTTTCCGCCGTTTTCCTTTTCGGAAAGCTCTCCGTCCGTGGACAAAAGTTTTCCGGAGGATTCACACCGGAAGGTAATCCGGCTGCTGTCCCAAAGCATGATGCGGAAGGTTTCTGCCTGATCCCGGGAAACCGGTATCAGTTTATCTTCCTGCAATCCGGCATAGGTATCCCCGGATAAGCGGATCCTTACCGCAGGATACAGTCCCTCTCCGGCCGTAATGCTTTGATCCGGCTGCTCTGATATAGCATCTTTTAAAGTAACCATCTTTGTGGTAAAACCGCTGTACCAGTCCAGCGGGCAGCGGTCCGCAAAAGGCCCCAGTAAAAGCACGGACTGATCTTTTTGCAAAGGAAGCGTTCCGCCTTCATTTTTCAGAAGTACGCTGCAGGCACCGGCGGCGCTTCTTGCAAGCGCACGGCTTTCCTTCGTATCCACTTTTGTGATATTGTAAGTATCTTTGGTATAAGGGGAAGGGGGAAGAAGAGGATCTTCAAAAAGCCCCAAAACAGAATAAGCCGTCAGCTTGTCCGTAAGGGATGCATCCAGATCTTCCTCTGTCATCAGCCCTTCTTTGATGGCTTCCCTGACAGCGTTTCGCTGATGCATATTGTCCCCGGCTACGGCATCGGGGAAATAATCCACCCCCGCTTTGATGGCCAGAGCAGCTCCCTGAGATTCCTTTGAAACGATTCTTTGGGGCTCCACCGTATTGGTCAGGGCTCCCGCATCGGATACGATATGGGTCAGGCCCCATTTTTTTAAAAGATTTCGAAGCTGGGGATTTACGGTAGACGGAAGGCCGTTTACCATGTTGTAAGAAGACATGGCCGCCAGAGGCGTTGCATATTCGATGGTTTCACGAAAGACACGGATATAATAGTCATCCTGCATCTGCTGTGAGATCTTGCTGTCTGCAGTCACACGGTTTTTCTCCACGTTGTTGCCGTAAAAATGCTTTAACGTGGCGCCGCATAAAACATAGTCCGGATCTTCCCCCGCCATACCCAGAATGTATTCTCCCGCCATACGGCTGGTAAGATGGGGATCTTCTCCGTAACCTTCTTCATTTCTTCCCCACCTCGGATCCCGCTCCATATCTACAGTGGGAGCCCAGATGCAAAGGGAACCGTTTTTTCTATCATTATAAAGACTGCGGGCTTCCGTGCCCACTACCCTGCCGATGGCACGCAAAAGCTCTTTGTCCCGGGAAGAAGCCATTCCGATGGGGTTGGGAAATAAAGTGGTATAAGCCGGCTTTCCCAGTTCTCCCGCCTGATCGTTTCGGGCCTGAACCCCATGGGAACCCTCCCCTCCGATCCAGAACCGGGGCAGACCGATTTTTTCCATTTCCGCAGCGGTCCCCGCAAATGCCATCAGCTTTTCTTCAAAGCTCAGTTTTTTTACCGCCGATGCGGCAATCTGACGATGGATGGAAAGGTCTCTCTTCATGAACTGTCTCCCTGGAAAAATCCGCCGCTTTCCGGCAGGATTATAATACAGCTACCGCGTGACGGTTTACGTGACAGCAAATGTTCACTGCCACCGGCAAACCGGCTATATGGGTCGGATAGGTTTCGATATTTACTGCCAGAGCGGTGATATTGCCACCCAAACCCGCAGGTCCGATGCCCAGGCGATTGATCTTTTCTTTCATCTCTTCTTCAAGAGCAGCGATATGAGGCAGCGGCGATACGCTCAGCACATCCCTGGTAAGGGCGCGTTTTGCCAAAAGCGCACATTTTTCAAAGGTTCCGCCGATACCCACTCCCACTACCATGGGCGGACAGGCATTGGGACCCGCATCTTTTACTGCTGTTAAAATGGCCTCTTTCACACCTTCCACGCCGTCAGCGGGTTTCAGCATAAAAATGCGGCTCATGTTTTCACTTCCGAAGCCCTTCGGTGCCACGGTGATCTTCAAACTGTCTCCCGCCGTAACGGTGGTATGGATCACTGCCGGTGTATTGTCTTTTGTATTTTCCCGAAGCAAAGGATCCGAAACTACGGATTTGCGCAGAAATCCTTCGGTATAGCCCTTACGGACCCCTTCATTTACTGCCTCCGTCAGGTCACCCTCTGTAATATGAACTTCCTGTCCCAGCTCCAGAAAAACCACTGCCATACCCGTATCCTGACAAATGGGGATCATGTCCTCTCCTGCGATCTTCAGGTTTTCTTCCAGCTGGGAAAGCACGGTCTGTCCCACAGGTGAGCTTTCTTGTTCTTTGGCCTGTGACAATACGGTTTTCATATCTTCCGTCAGATAATGATTTGCTTTGATACAAAGCTCTGCCACAGTATCGGTGATCTGTTTTGCCCGGATCTCTTTCATATTCTTTTCCTCTGTCTGTCAGTGTTCTTTCAGATATGCATCCACAGCGGGTTTCATTTCTTCGTAATTTGTAAATACCAGAGAATGCAGACCGCATTCTCTTGCAGCGATCACGTTGATCAGCTTATCATCCAAAAACAGGCATTCTTTCGGATCGAGCTCATAGCGTCTGCAAAGCATATCATAAATAGCCAAATCCGGCTTAAGAAGCTGTACATCACAAGAATAGATCCCTCCATCCATCAGCTCCGTAAAATCCAGTGCCCGGGGATTTTCCGCAATAAGATAACGGGAATAGTTGGAAAGATAATATACTTTATATCCCGCTGCCTTCAGTTCGCGGATCCAGTCTTTGGCATAGGAAAACTGCCAGATACATTCTCCGATCCTCTCATAGCTTAGCTGCATTTCCTTTTCATAGCCTTCCGCTGCGGCAATGCGTAAAAGTTCTCTTTTAATAGTAGACTGGGGCATGGCGCCGCGGTCCATTTCTCTCCACAGTTCATAGTCCCAATACGCTTTGGTTAAAACCTCACGGGTCTTTTCATCTGAAAACAGACTGTTTAAATACTGTTTCCATTGAAAATCCGCAAGCACGTTTCCGATGTCAAAAATAATGTATTTCATGCATTTTTTTCCTCTTTCTTAAAGAGCAGTTTCATGACAATGGGTGTCAGAATGGAAGAACAAATGATCAAAAGGATCACGGATGTAAAGTAGATGGGTTCGATCAATCCCGCAGAAAGACCTTTCTGGGAAACGATCAGAGCCACCTCGCCTCTTGTCATCATACCGACGCCTATGATCAGACTGTCCCGCCATCTAAACCGGCAGATCTTAGCTGCCAGTGAGCATCCGATGATCTTGGAAAGCAGTGCCACTGCAACAAAGCCCAGAGAGAACCACAAAAGAGGAAGGGTCATTTGTTCCAGATCCGTTTTCAGACCGATGGATGCAAAAAAGATAGGTCCGAAAAGCATATAAGAGTTGATATCCATTTTTTCCGCTATGTAATCCGAATCCTTGATACTGCAAAGGATGATACCTGCAAAATAAGCACCGGTAATATCCGCGATCCCGAAAAACCGCTCTGCGATATAGGAAAGGGCAAAGCAGTAAGCAAGTCCGGCAATGGGGATCCTCTGGGTATGAGGATATCTCTTGTCCACTTTTTTAAAGATCTTATAACTGATAAAACCGAAAACCAGAGAAAACAGGAAAAACAAGAAGGTCTGTACCACCACGATCAGCGGTTTCATGGAAGGATCCTTCAGACCGATGACAAAGGTCAGCACCATGATACCGATCACATCATCAATGATGGCTGCCGAAAGAATCGTCTGCCCCACCTTTGTCTGGAGTTTTCCCATTTCTTTTAGCGCCGACACCGTGATACTGACGGAGGTGGCTGTCATAATGGTTCCGATAAAGATTCCTTTGTAAAATCCCATGGATCCCATGGGAGAAAAGCCATAATAACAATAGTAAAACAGGGCGCCCAGTCCTAAGGGGACAAAGACACCGCAGCAGGCGATGAGAAATGCAATGGGTCCTGTTTTCAGCAGATCCTTAAGGTTGGTACCCAGTCCCGCCGAAAACATCAAAAGCACCACACCGATCTCAGCCATCTGGGCGATAAAGGGGGTCTGGGAAACAAGACCCAAAATACCGGGCCCGATCAGCAGACCTGCGATGATCTCTCCCACCACCTGGGGTGCCTTGCACTTTCTTGCCAAAAGGCCGAAAAACTTGGCTGCGATCACCAGAATTGCAAGATCTTTAAATACTTCATATGCTTCCATTTCTATTCCTTCTTTTTTTTATTATATTTTTTTCTGTTGTTCTCAAGAATACTCATTATAGAACAAAAAAATATGGATTGCAAATATTACGGAAATTGCACAAAAATATGGCTTTTTATCACACATTGTAGTAAAATAACTTGTAAGATTGTATTATTGTAAGCACAATTGTGAGGGCAAGGGATGGAAGGATATTCAATCGCCTCCGTGATTGAGGGTTCCGGATTTCAGATTTCGACGATCTTTATCTGTATTTCCTGTCTGTATTACACCTTCGTTCACGGAAAACGTAAAAGGATTCACAATAAGATCTTCATAGTGATCTTTTTCAACATTTTGATCACCGCTGTCTGCAATATGGTCACCTCGGCTACGAGACCGCTCAGTACGACAAGTGATCCTGCTTTTTATGCCCTTGTCGTTGCCCAATATGTTTATTTTCTGTTCCACCCTCTGCTGGCACCCCTCTTTTGTTTTTATGTCTCCATCATCACAGGTGCCAATCAAAAACTCGGTTACCACAAACGGATTATCTACGAATTCCCCATGTATCTTACCACCCTCGTGTCCATTACAAATCCCTGGACGCATTTCATATACACCCACACCGCCGCAGATCGCGTTTACCAGCGCAACGCCGGTATCTACTTTTTGTACGGCGTCAGTGTGATGTATTTCCTTTTTGCCATTGTGGTTCTGTTCTTTTTCTGGCAATCCATTACTCCGAAGATCAAACAGGTTATGATCTATTTCTTTGTCATCGTAGCCATCGGCACCATTACCCAGTTCGTATTTTTGGGTGTTCACTGCGAACTGTTTTCGGAAGCCCTTGCCATGACCGGTATCATGATCACGGTGGAAAATGAGGATGACAGGGTAGATCATCGTACCGGGATTCTGAACCATGCCGCTCTTTTGCAGGATCTTTCTATTTTTCTCAGGGTCGGATCTCCTTTTCACGTGATCTGCATTAAAATGCGAAACCCTCTGAATCTGATGCAGATCATCGGTCCTGCCAATATCGAGCAGCTGACGGTCATGACCGTGGAATATCTGTCAACCATGGTCAACAAAAACAGCATCTATTATGTGGGACCGGGAACTTTTGTGGTACTTGATGATCAAAATACCTATGATGATGCACTGCAGATTTCGAAAAATATCTCCGACCGGTTTCAAAAAGGCTGGGAGTTCCAGGGAAGACTCAATCATTTTGACGCATGCGTGGTACTGGCCAGCATTCCTTCGGAGCTGCACAATATTCCGGAAATCATGTCCATGGTCCATGCGACGCTGACAAATGACATTCCCACGGAAGACGGTGTCATCACAAGATTCGGTCTCAATGAGATCTTAAAACAGAGCAAAATCGAGAAACTGATCTTAAACGGTCTGCGGAATCGTAATTTTGAAGTCTTTTATCAGCCTATTTATTCCTCCAGGAATCTTTCCATCTGCTCCGGTGAAGCACTGTTGCGTCTTCACGATGAGGAAGTGGGGGATCTGTATCCGGATGAGTTTCTTCCCATTGCGGAAAGAGGCGGGCTGATCTTTGATCTGGGAGATTTCGTTCTCGAAGAAGTATGTAAGTTCCTGAACAGCGGTATTCCCGTTGAAATGGGTATTGAAAGCCTGAGCATCAATCTTTCCGTGGTACAGTGTATCCAGGTAAATTACGCAGAGCGGATCATCGGTCTGATCTCCCGTTATAACGTGGATCCAAGCCGGATCACCTTTGAGATCATGGAGTCCGCTGCCGCTACGGATTTTAAAGCCCTTGATTCCTTCATTAACACTCTGCGGGAATTCGGCTGCAACTTTACGGTCAATGATTACGGCGTGGGCTATTCCAACATCCATTCCATTTTCCATCTGGATATCAACTGTGTAAAGATCGACAAAATGATCCTGCGGCAGGCGGAGAATTCCGACACCGGCCAGATCATTCTTGATTCTTCCATAGCCATGATCAAAAAGATGAAAAAGAAGATCATCATCTCCGGTATCGAATCACAGCAGCAGATCGATATGGCGCATGATTTTGATATTGATTATCTTCAAGGCTTCTATTTCTCCAACCCCGTATCGCAGAACGAATTCATCAACGTAATGCGCGCTACAAAACTTGCAAAAAAAGAGGAGGAAAAAGCCATTGCATCAAATGAAGCCATGACCAGCTTCATCGCCAATATGTCCCATGAGATCCGCACCCCCATCAATGCGGTACTGGGTATGGATGAAATGATCCTTCGGGAAAGCAAAGACGCAAAGATCCTGGAATATGCCAAAACCATTGAAGGTGCAGGCCGCACCCTTTTGTCGCTGATCAATGATGTACTGGACTTTTCTAAGATCGAGTCCGGCAAGCTGACCATTACGGAAAGCGAATATGACCTGAACAAGGTACTATCCGACGTGGTTTCCATGATGGAGCAAAAGGCAAATAATAAGAAGCTTTCCTTCATCGTGGACCTGGATCCCAAAACGCCCTGCCGGCTTTTCGGCGATGAAATGCGGATCCGGCAGATCCTCTTAAATATCTTGAACAACGCCGTAAAATACACGGAGAGCGGATCTGTCACCCTGCGTATGATGTTTGAAACCATCTCTCCGAACCAGGTGAATCTGATCTTTAAGGTGAAAGATACGGGTATCGGAATTCAGGAAAAGGATATTCCTTTCCTCTTTGAAAAATTTACCAGACTGGATACGGAAAAGAATAAGACCATCGAAGGCTCCGGCCTGGGACTTGCCATTACCCATCAGATCCTGACGCTGATGAACGGCACCATTGAAGTAAACAGTATCTACACCAAGGGAAGTACCTTTACCATTAAACTTCCCCAGAGAGTGGTGGATCATAGCGGGATCAAAGCCCTGGAAAAATATACATCCTCAGCGCCGCCGGAAGATACAGACTTCTTTGTAACCTCCGATGCCAAGATCCTGATCGTAGACGACAATACCGTAAACAGAGTGGTTGTACGGGAACTGTTATCCAATACGAAAGCCCTGATCGACGAGGCACAAAGCGGAAAAGAATGTCTGGATCTGGTGCAGCGGACCAGCTATGATATCATTTTGCTGGATTACAGAATGCCGGATATGGATGGCATAGAAACCCTGCAAAACCTGAAAAATATGGATAACAACATGAGCAAGGATGCCGCCGTTATCGCTCTTACAGCAAACGCCATCGCAGGTGCAAAGGAACGTTTCCTGAATGAAGGATTCCAGGATTACATTACAAAACCCGTCAACGGCAAGCAGCTGATGAATCTGCTTTTGATCTATCTGCCGGGTTATAAGATCCTCAGAAACGAAGAGCAGCAGGATGCGACAGTTGAGGCAGCAGATGATCCCATCATCGACACTACCCCGCCGCCGGCAGAAGAGATTCCTCCGGCAGATCCTGCCACCGAAAAAGACGACTGGATCTGGTTTTTGCAAAAGGCAGGCATCAATACGGATCTGGGATTGCAGCACTGTGACAGCCTTCCCATTTATAAAAATGTGTTTGCCGCCTTTACCGAGGATATTCCCTCTAAGGTAAGGATCATCAAAGAAAGCTTTAAAAAAGAAGACTGGCAAAGATACGGCATCGAAGTACATGCCATAAAAAGTACCGCCGCCATTATCGGCGCCGAGTCTTTGTCGGAGCAGGCTAAAAATCTGGAAATGGCCGCAAAGGAAAATGATACGGGATTTATCAGGGACAATCATGAATCCATGCTTTCCCTCCTGCTCAGTTACCAGGGCTTTTCCATGAATAAAAACGAAAATGAAAACGAAAAGAAGGACATGCTGTCTGATAAAGAATGGATCGATGCCATTTCCACCATACAGGAATTTGCCAAGTCCCTGGACAGTGACAATATTGCATTTGTCCTTTCTTCCGTAACGGAACACCGGCTCTCTGATGAGCAGGATGAACAGATCAGAAAGATCCAGGATCTTTCTTCCAATCTGGAATGGGAAAAACTGCAGGAATATGTCGGCACCATTCTGGAAAACCGATAAAAGAACCCACGGAGGACTATTATGAGTGCAGTTTTGTTGATCAGAGAAGAAAGAACTTTCATGGTAAATGCTCTTGCTTCCAATCTCCTTGATTCGGGATTTGAAGTCAGGGAAGTATCCTTCGATGTGGAAGAGATCGGAAAATATCAGGAAAGCTCCAACCTCCTGGTTCTTTACGCCGATGAAACCATTTCGGAAAACCAAAGCGTTCTGGTATTTTTAAAAGACCTTTGCGTGGAAAAAGACAAGATGCTGGTATTTATCGGAAACAAACCGGAAATGGAAGATATTTCCCCCTTTATTCCTTCCCATCTGTTTACGGAGATTTTCGAGCGTCCGCTGGATATGAATCATTTCGTGGAACGGATCAACGCCATGACCAGCGAGACGGAGATCGATCAGCGAAAAAAATCCATCCTTCTGGTGGATGATGATGTAGGATTTATGCACATCTTAAAGGAATGGCTGAAGGATGATTACAAGGTGGGAATGGCAAAATCCGGAATGCAGGCCATTACCTGGCTTTCGAGAAATCATGTGGATCTGATCCTTTTGGATTATGACATGCCTGTGGCAAACGGATTAAAAGTATTTGAAATGCTCAAAAGCGAACAATTCTCCAAAGATATTCCCGTTATGTTCTTAACGGGAAGAAACGACCGTGAGACCATCATGCGGGTCATGCTCTTAAAACCCGCAGGATATATGCTCAAAAATGCTACCAAAGTCCAGATCTTAAGCAACCTGGACAAATTCTTCGTAAAACAGAAATACAGTCAGCTGTCAAAAAACTAAAGCGGATTTTTGGCAGCGGTTCCCGCTTTTCTCGGATATGCTTTCGGTGTCCCGGAAACCTTTCGGATCACGTACAGATTCCTGTAATTTTGTATGTGATCCGTTTTTTCATGGGTATGGATCGCAGGAAGGGTAAACTCCTCTTCCATTTCAAATGCGCCCCCCAAAAGACGGATACTGCGGCCGGCTTCTGCAGCTTCTTCTTTGATCTTCGCTGATTTGTAAGCCACAAAAATACCATCCTTTTTCACAAAGGGAAGGCAATATTCGCAAAGCACCGGCAAACCTGCCACTGCTCTGGATACGGCAAGATCATACTGCTCCCGTCTGTCTTTTAATCTGGCAAATTCCTCCGCCCGGCCATGATATGCCTTGCAATTGGAAAGATGAAGAGCGTCGATAACCTCCTGTAAAAACAGGACCCGCTTATTCAAAGAGTCCAGAAGCGTCACCTGAAAAAAGGGAAAGGCAATGGCAAGGGGAATTCCGGGAAAACCCGCACCGCAGCCCACATCTATTAAAGTAAGCTTCTGCTTACTTTTTTCATCCATGGAAGGCAGGGGAGCACACTTTCCGAAAAGTCTGCATAAGGAAAGACTGTCCAAAAAATGCTTTTCGCAGGTCTCTTCAAACTCCGTGATGGCAGTCAGATTCATCACCTTATTTTTTTCGATCAGCATTTCATAAAACAGTAAAAGCTGCTCTGTCTGCTCATCAGTTAATACAATATGAAACTGTTCCAAAGTCTTTATCAGATACTCTTTTTTTTCCATAGTCTAACTTTCTTTTTTCAGGTTTTCCAGATAGATCAAAAGGACGGAGATATCCGCCGGCGATACCCCGGAAATACGGGAGGCCTGGCCCACGGACTGGGGTCTGATCTGATCCAGTTTCTGTCTTGCTTCCAGCCGCAGATTGGTGATAGCGCTGTAATCAAGATCAGCGGGGATCTTTTTATGCTCGATCTTTTTAAAGCTTTCCACCTGTTTTTCCTGTCGTTTGATATATCCTTCGTATTTTACCGTAATATTGATCTGACGACAGATATCCGCAAGGATCTGTTTTTCGATATCTGAAGCCTCTTCTGCCTTTGCTGCTTCTTCTTTTTCCAAAAAACGCAGATCCAAAAACCGCTCTTCCAATGCCGACCGGCTGCTGCTCTGCTTTCGCAGAGGATTTTCCACGATCTCAAACCGCGGCTTGTTTTGGATGACAAAAACGGGACGTTCCTCATCTATGGGGGCGATCCGTTCATAGGAAAGCTCCGGCCTTGAGATCAGCTCTGCCAGGGAAACCGCGGTTTTAATGGGAGTGCTGTCACAGGAAAGAAGGAAATCCTGGATCTTTTTATTGGCTCCCACTTTGGTTTCTTTCAGCCGCCTTGCTTCGCTTTCGATGATCCTTTGTTTTTCTTTTACGTAATCAAGCTGCTCTTTTGTTACAAGACCCGCTTCATATCCCTTTTCCCTGAGACGAAGGTCCGCATTATCCTGACGGAGAAGCAGTCTGTATTCCGACCGGGAAGTCATCATTCTGTAAGGCTCCCTGGTTTCTTTTGTCACAAGATCATCTACCAAAACTCCCAGATAACCATCGCTGCGATCCAGGGTAATGGGTGCTTTATCCAAACAATACATTGCCGCATTGATCCCGGCTAAAAGCCCCTGGGCGGCAGCTTCTTCATATCCGCTGCTGCCGTTGATCTGACCGGCGCCGTAAAGACCCGTGATCTTCATAAAGCCCAGAGAGTGATCCAGCTGGGTTGCCTTGATACAATCATATTCAATGGCATAAGCATTCCGGACGATGACGCAGTTTTCCATGCCGGGAACCGTTCTGTACATTTTCAGCTGTACATCCTCCGGCAGCGAGGAGGACATGCCTCCCACATACATCTCATTGGTATATAATCCTTCCGGTTCAATAAAGACCTGATGTCTTTCTTTTTCGGCAAATTTTACCACCTTATCTTCGATGGAGGGACAATATCTGGGACCGGTTCCTTCAATGATGCCGGCATAAATAGGAGATCTGTCCAGATTTGCCTTAATGATCTCATGGGTTTTTTCGTTGGTATAGGTCAGATAGCAATAAGCCTGCTCTGTCTGCATTCCTTCCGGATCCGTGGAAAAGGAAAAAGGAGTGATCCGGTCATCTCCCTTTTGAATCTCCATTTTCGAAAAATCCAAAGACCGTTTATCCATTCTGGCGGGTGTTCCCGTTTTGAAACGCTGTACCTCAATTCCAAGATCTATCAGATTCTGTGTCAGATGGGTTGCTGCCATAAGACCGTTCGGCCCTGTATGGGTGATCATCTCTCCGCAAAGACATCTGGCGTTTAAGTAAGTTCCCGTTGCAAGTACCACTGCCCTGCACAGATATACGCCGCCGCTGGCGATTTTAAGACCGATGATCTGCTTTGTTGCACTGCTTTCTTCATCCGGTGTCCGGCTGGTGGTCAAAAGCTCACAGACCTCCGCCTGCTTTATTGTCAAATGTTCCTGATTCTCCAGAACCCTTCTCATACAACGGGTATAAGCCTGCTTGTCTGCCTGAGCCCGGAGGGAATGTACGGCTGGGCCTTTGGAAGAATTGAGCATCTTGGACTGGATAAAGGTTTTATCGATGTTTTTTCCCATCTCGCCTCCCAAAGCATCCAGTTCCCTGACCAGATGACCTTTGGAAGATCCTCCTACATTGGGATTACAGGGCATCAGTGCAATGCTGTCCACACTGACAGTAAAGATCACTGTATCCAGGCCGTTTCTGGCTCCTGCCAGGGCCGCTTCGCAGCCTGCATGTCCTGCGCCCACCACACAGATATCCACAATCTGCCTGATATCTTCTTCCCGATTGTTTTCATCCTTTAAAAAATTAGTTATTGCTAACTTTTTTTCTGTTTCGTTCATATTATTTACCCATACAAAATTCCGAAAAAATCTCTTCGATCAGATCATCATCCACTTCCTGTCCGATGATCCGGCCCAGGGAAGTATAAGCATCCATCAGATCGATGGAATAAAAATCCTCCGGCATTCCGTTTTGAATACTTTCCCTTACATGTAAAAGGGACTGTTTTGTTTCGCTTAATGCCTCTTTATGACGCATATTGGTGATAAAAATCTGATCGTTTGTCTGCAGGGAACCCTTGAAAAAAAGCTCCTGGGTTACATCCTTTAACCCGTCAATTCCCTTATTTTCCTTGGCTGAAATGGAAAGGATGCGAACAATATTGTGATGCTGACTGATCTCGCTTTTTGTCAGTGCTTCACTGATTCTTTTTGCCTGCAAACCTTCTTCCAGATCTGACTTATTTAAAAGCAGGATCACTTTTTTATCATTGATCATGCGAAGAACGGCCAGATCCTCTTCATCAAAATCCGCGGTAGAATCTACAAGATACAGCACAAGATCCGCATCCATGGCCGCTTCTCTGGCCCGGTCCACGCCGATTTTTTCCACCGGATCCGCCGTATTTCTGATCCCCGCCGTATCCGATAAAACAAAGGGAATTCCCCGTATCATCAACGTTTCTTCCAAAACATCCCTGGTGGTGCCCGCTATATCTGTGACAATGGCTTTTTCCTGTCCCAGCAGAAGATTCAGAAGGGTTGATTTTCCCACATTGGGTTTTCCCAGGATCACTGTTTTGATGCCGTTTTTCAAAAGTGCCCCTTCTTCGGAGCTTTCCAGCAGGGCAGTTACTTCTTCAAGAAGCCTTGTGATCTTTTCATCCAGGCTTTCCGGATATCCCGTCAGATCAAAATGCTCCGGGTCATCCAATGCGGATTCGATAAAAGCAGTTTCATGAAGGATCTGTTTACGAAGAGATTCGATCTTTTCTTTTAAAACTCCCCGAAGCTGTTTTTCCGAATTGGAAACAGCGGCTTTTGAGGAGGCATTGATCAGATCCATAACCGCTTCCGCTTCTGACAAATCGATCCTTCCGTTTAGAAAAGCACGTTTGGTAAATTCACCCGGTTCCGCCAGTCTGGCACCGGCATGAAGAACTGCCTCCAGTACCGTATTTGTAACCGTGATACCTCCGTGGCAATTGATCTCCACCACATCTTCCGCCGTATAGCTTTTCGGCGCCAGCATAACAGAGACCAGCACTTCATCGATGATTTCTTCTTTTTCTTCCTCCCCGCCAGAGGTGGGAAAAATCACATAACCGTAATGGATCGTATGACTTTTTACATTCTGTAAAATGTGCTTTTGTTCTTTTGTGATAAAAATACGGTCCGCAACGGCAACGGCCTGCTCTCCGCTGATCCTGATGATGCTGATACCGGAGACATTCCTGCCCGTTGCAATGGATGCGATGGTGTCTGTTCTCATAGTGATACTCCGTAACTGTTGTTAAAAAAGGCATTCCCCGACCTGTTTAGGGACGAAGGACTGCCTTTTTTTGTTCCTATGATCTGACTAAATATTATCTTCTGCCGCCTCTGCGTCCCCTGTCATATCTCTTTTCTCTGTCCATGGGAGCATCATCACGGATCTTTACAACAACGTGACGATAAGGCTCGGTTCCTTCACTGAAGGTCTCTACATACTTGTCATTCTGCAGTGCGGAATGGATGATCCTTCTTTCGTAAGGATTCATTGCTTCCAAAGCAAAGTTTCTTCTGGTTCTCTTTACCTTGAATGCAATATTTCTGGCAAGATTTTCCAGAGTATCTTTTCTTCTCTGACGGTAATTCTCGGTATCAACTTTGATACGGATATACTCTTCTTCTCCCTTGTTTACTACCAGGGATACCAGATACTGCATGGAATCAAGAGTCTGTCCTCTCTTACCGATCAAAACGCCCATCTCATCACCGGACAGGTTGATATCCATGCTGTTTTCGGTGGTATCAAAACTTGTCTCAATGACAACTGCAACATTCATGGCATGGAATACTTCCGTAAGGAAAGCTTCTGCCTTTTTGCAAAGTTCCTGTCCGTGCTCTGCACTGACGGGATTGATCACTCTTTTTTCCTCTGCTTTTTCTTCCTTCTTTTCTTCCGCTGCAACAGATACCTGCTCTTTTACGGTTTCCTTTACTTCTTCCTTCTTTGCCTCAACCTTCTCGGCAACAGGTACAGCTTCGGTTTTTTCAGGCTGCGCTTCTTTTACTCTTGCTCTGATCACCGCATTTTTGGAAGCAAATCCCAAAAATCCGCTGCTTCCTTCTTCTACTACTTCATATTCAAGCTGATCGGAAGGAACACCGAATTTGGTGCAGGCTTCCGTGATGGCATCGCTTTTTGTCTTTGCACTGAAATTTTCAAATTCCATAATCATCCTCCTACCTTACCTTCTCACTTGTTCTTTTTACGAGACTGATTCTTCTTATCTTTGCTATCCGTCTCTTCCGCGGTATCTTCTTCATCCACAGCAATACCGTGGCCTTCATTGTAAGCTTTTACCATATTTACTTTTTCGGCCATGCTTCCCGGCTTGGGAGTTTTACTTTTTGCCTCTTCCACAAGCTTTTCTCTTTCGCTCTCACTCAGATCGGAAGCATAACTTTTCGCTTTATACTTTGCGGAAGAATTTACGGTAGATGCGGAAATCCTGTTTTTGTCTTTCTTCTTTTCCGCTTCTCTTCTTAATTTTTCCTTTTCTTCATTGGCAGCGATCATTGCATCAAAATCGATGGTATCGATATGTCTGTTGATGGCGATCTGCTGAACACTTCTGACTACCGCACCGGCGATCCAGTAAATACCAAGACCGATGGGAAGGGTAAGACAGAAAAATGCACTCATCAGGGGCATCATCATATTCATGGATTTCATGCTGGCTGCCATTGCATCAGCCTGCTCATTTCCACCCTGGGCTGCAGCCTGGGGCATAAGCTTTACGCTGATAAACTGGGTCAGAGCTGCCAAAACCGGGATCAGCAAAGCGCCGATCAAAAGCCCATAGTGACCGGTATGGAAAGAATCCTTGATCACATAGGTAGGAGAATTGGCAATATTCATTCCCAAAAAGCTGTTGTAACGTTCCAGATTACTTACTGTCTCCGTAATGGTTGATTCCATTGCAGGGAAAGCACTTTTTAAAGAAGCCCAGTCAGCAGAAGATGCTTTGTTGAGTACATCGATGAAAGTATTTTTCATATACTCACTGCCAACAGTAAATGCTTCATTGGAAAACTGCTTCTGATACATATTTGCATTGGTGAATTTTTGTAAAAGCTCTGTGGCTTTTGCACTGTTTTCACTTGTTGCAAGCTGCTCAACTACAGAAGAAAATACTGATTTGATGGCGGGTACATATGCGGGAAAATTGTAGATTACTCTGTAAAGAGCCCACATAATGGGAAGCTGGATCAAAAGCTGCACACAGCTTCCGGAAGGAGAAACACCGTATTTTCTGTAAACGGCCTTTGTTTCTTCATTCATCCGCATCATGGAATCCTGATCTTTTTTATCTTTGTACTTTTTCTGGATCGCCTGCAGCTCAGGATTCATCTTTGCAGACAATTTGGAAAACTTTTGCTGTTTGATGGTAAGCGGCATCAAACAAAGATAAATAACAATGGTGAAAATAATGATGGAAAGACCGATATTCGGTATTCCGATCTTATCAAGCACCGTAAAAATCCCGGTCATGATATATCCCAGCACTGTGGAAATGGGACCGATGATCACGCCGGAATTTTTGGTAAGCAAGATACCCATATAAAATCCTCCGACACTTACCTTATTTAAGGAACAGGATCATATCCTCCCTTTGAAAAAGGATTACATCTCAGAATCCTCCAAAACGCAAGAATTCCTCCCTTCAAAACACCATGTTTTTCAATGGCCTCAATCCCGTAATTGGAACAGGAGGGAAAATAAGGACATTTGGTGGTTTTCATGGGAGAAATATAGGTCTGATACAATTTAATTCCCCTGATCATGAACTTCTTCATATTATTAAGGTAAGTTATTTTTAATCTTATGTATTGATGCGAGGTGCAAAATTGCCGAAACCACTTCTTGATAAGCAGCGTCCTTCGCCGCAGGACGGGCAATGACTACTATGTTTAAACCACTATTAAACATATCCTCATGTAGTCTGTAAGCTTCCAGGGCCAATCTTTTTATGCGGTGGCGAACCACACTGTTCCCTACTTTTTTACTGACTGAGATACCAAGACGATTGACAGGCTGATCATTTTCAAGGACATACATAATAAATAGTTTATTTGCCTTCGATCTTCCGTTTTTATATACGGTTTGAAAATCCCGGTTTTTTCTCAGTGATTCTGTAAATTTCATCATTACTAACCGAATTCTTTTACATAAATGTAAAAGGCCACAATCTACTGCGGCCTAAACATCTTCTGTAGCTATTAAGCTGTCAGTTTCTTTCTTCCTTTAGCTCTTCTTGCGCGAAGTACTTTACGTCCGCCTGCACTGCTCATTCTTGCACGAAAACCATGTACTTTGGAACGCTGCCTTTTCTTAGGCTGAAATGTCATCTTCATATTTTTACACCTCCTTACGGTAAGCCCGAAAATAATCGTTACAATTATATAGGAAAGATTCCTCTTTCGTCAAGCCTTAAAATCCGAATTTTACGGCACTTTTCCATATTTTTGATTTTCTGTTTTGTACTGAAAAAAAAGCAAAAAAATATCTTTCTACATTTTGTTGTTTTGATAATTTTTAAAACTACATCTTGAAGAATTATATCCCCTGCTGCATTTTCATAATTAACATAAATTTATAAACAATATGTGGAAAAATTGTTGAAAACTTTTTTATTTTTCCTCATATTTTAAAAAATAAACCCTTATTTTGCTTGTTTTTTGTTTTCTGTTTGTGGAAAACTCATCCTTTATTTATCAACACAGGTCATTTTTATTAACATAATACGAATTACGACTCTTCACACCCCTCCGGTTTGAATTTTTTCTCATTTTATTCTATAATCTACTTTGATTATCGGATAATAGCCGATCCTATAAAATTCAGCAAAAAGAGGTTATATCATGCACCTGATCGAAGAAAAATGGAATGAAATAAAACACTTTATTATGGAAGAATACGATCTTTCTCCCGTTTCTTTCAATACCTGGATAGAACCTCTGAAGTTTTATGATATTCAGGGTGACAACGTCAGGATCATCATTCCCTCCGATCAGGTTCACGTGAAAGAATATATTTCCAAAAAATATACGGCATATTTTCAGGTAGCGGTTTCCGAAAAAATGGAGCATAACTATACTGTTTCTTTTTTATTGGAAAAAGAAGTCACAAATACCCAGAATCAGGTACAGCAGGACCATCTTTACAATGCAAATCTTGAAAGGGCAAACCTGAATCCGAAGTATAATTTTCAGACCTTTGTAGTAGGCAACAACAATAAATTTGCCCATTCCGTGGCTCTGGCCGTTGCGGAATCCGATCTGGGAAGTGTTTACAATCCTCTTTTTATATATGGAGGCGCAGGTCTTGGCAAAACCCATCTGATGCATTCCATCGGTCACTTTATATTGGAAAAAAATCCCCAGATGAAGGTTTTATATGTTACTTCCGAGATTTTTACCAACGAACTGATCGAATCCATTCGTTCCGGTAATGCAGCATCCATGAGTAATCTTCGTGAAAAATACAGAAACATTGATTTGCTTCTTTTGGACGATGTACAATTTATAATAGGTAAAGAATCAACCCAGGAGGAATTTTTTCACACTTTCAATACCCTTCATAATGAAGGAAAACAGATCGTTCTTACCTCTGATAAACCGCCCAAAGAATTTACGACTTTGGATGAAAGATTCCGTTCCCGTTTCGAATGGGGCATGATCGCAGATATCCAGCCCCCGGATTACGAAACCAGAATGGCTATTTTACAGAAAAACCTGGAAATGATGGGCACGCATATCGATGATGAGATTTTGCAATATATTGCCACAAATATCAATTCCAACATCAGAGAGCTGGAAGGAGCCCTGAAAAAAGTGATCGCAGGTGCAAGGCTTCGTCCCGGAAAAGGGATCACTTTAGAATCTGCGGAAACAGATCTTCGGGATATCATCAAGCCTTCCACGCCGAAGCCCGTTACACCGGAACTGATCTTTAATGTTGTAACAGAACATTTTAATGTATCAAGAGAAGATATCACTTCCTCTAAGAGAAACTCGGAAGTTGTCCTTCCCAGACAGGTATTTATGATCCTTTGCAGGGAATATTTAAGTCTTCCTTATGATAATATCGGCCAGTATGTGGGCGGTAGAGATCATTCCACCGTTATGCACGGAATTCAGAAGCTTGAAAAGATGACGGAAGAAAGCAACGATCTTGCTGTCAGCATTGATACCATCAGAAAAAAAATCAACGCTTCCATTTCATGATCATTTTAAAAGCATAAAATTTTACACATTGAATTGTTCATATTGTGTGTAAAAGATGTTAGAAGAGTGTTGATAAAAAAAGAGAGCTGTTTTTTATGAAAAAAGCGATGTTGAAAACTGCGCAAAGATTCATACAATTTTAACAATAGAATCAACATGTTTTCATTTTCTTTTTTCCCGATAAATAGTATAATAGAATGGGTTTTCAACAAATCCACAACTATTACTAAGAATAATATTAATTTGTTTATATTTAAGTATGTATGAGCGGCCTAAGCCGGCTGGTTTGAAAAGGAGAACACAAAAGCAATGAAATTGACATTTTTAAAATCAAATCTTTTAAATGGTCTGCAGATCGTATCAAAAGCAGTTCCTTCTCATACTACTATGCCAATTCTTCAATGTATCATGATCACTGCAAAAGATGATGTGATAACATTAACCGCCAATGATACGGATCTTGGAATTGAAACAATTGTGGAAGGTACCATTGAAGAAGCAGGTACCATTGCACTTGATGCAAAAATGTTTTTAGATATCTGTCGTAAGATGACAGAAGAAGAGATCAGTATTGAAACAGACGAAAGTCTGAATACCTTTATCAGCTGCGGAAAAGCACATATCAACATCGTCGGAAAAGACGGAGAAGATTTTACTTATCTTCCTGAAGTTGAAAAAAGCAATGAAATGGTGATTTCACAGTTTACTTTGAAAGAAGTTATCAGACAGACCATCTTTTCAATTTCCGAAAATGACAGCAATAAGATCATGGGCGGAGAACTTTTTGAGATCAATGATGATATGTTAAAGATCGTATCTTTGGACGGACATCGTATTTCCATCAGAAATACGGATCTTCGCAATCACTATGATCCAATTAAAGTCATTGTTCCCGGTAAAACCTTAAATGAGATCAATAAGATTTTAAGCGGTGATGCGGATAAAGATGTAAATATTTTCTTCGGAGATAAGCATATCATTTTTGAATTTGACCAGACCACGGTTGTATCAAGACTGATCGAGGGTCAGTATTTCAATGTGGATCAGATGATCTCTCTGGATTATGAGACAAAAGTTACCATCAGCAAGAGAGAGTTTTTGAATTGTATTGACAGAGCAACCCTTCTTGTAAAAGAAGGAGATAAAAAACCCATCATCATTAATATCAAAGATGATAAGCTGGAGCTTCGGATCAATTCCACCATCGGCAGCATGAATGAAGATGTGGATATTAAAAAAGAAGGTCAGGATCTGATGATCGGTTTCAATCCGAAGTTTTTGATCGATGCTTTGAAAGTGATCGATGATGAGACCATTTCCATTTATATGGTAAACAGTAAAGCACCTTGTATTATCAGAGATGATGATAGTCATTATCTGTATCTGATTTTACCGGTGAACTTTGTACAGCCTTAATAATTAAATTTAAAATTAATAATTATATAATTTAAGAGGAAATCATATTGAAAAGTATCACCATTAAAGATGAGTATATTAAACTTGGACAGGCTATGAAGCTTGCAGGACTGGTTGACAGTGGAATTGATGCCAAGTTTGCCATTAATGACGGTTTGGTTTTTGTCAATGAAGAGATCTGTACCCAAAGGGGAAAAAAGCTTTATGCCGGAGATACCTTTCGGTATGAAGATGTTACCTGTATAATTAAAAATTAAAGAGTGAATTAATAATTGTGATCATTCAATCGTTAAAACTGGAATCTTTTAGAAATTATGAATCCTGTGATATAGAGTTTTCTCCCGGGATCAATATTTTATACGGTGACAACGCGCAGGGAAAAACAAATATTCTCGAAGCAATCTATTTGTCTGCTACAACAAAGTCACATCGAGGCAGCAAAGATAAGGATGTCATTCTATTTTCAAAAGAAGAATCTCATATCAGATCAGTCTGGAATAAAGAAGGAATGCCATATCAGATCGATATGCATCTTCGCAAAAACAAATCAAAAGGGATAGCCGTTAACAGCAGGGTGATCAAGAAAAGTTCCCAGCTTTTGGGAATATGTAATGTTGTATTTTTTTCGCCTGAGGATCTTTCCATTATCAAAAACGGTCCCGTTGAAAGAAGAAGATTTATAGATATGGAGCTTTGTCAGATCGATCCTTCTTATCTTCATAATCTGAGTCAATATAATAAGATTGTTAATCAGCGAAATTCACTGTTAAAAAATATGGCCTTTTCTTCAGATCCTTCCATGAAAGAGGAAATGAAGAATGTTTTGGATGTATGGAACCATCAGCTCATTACTTATGGTTCAAAGATCATAGAAAGACGTATAAAATTTAATCATAATTTAAATTCTATAATAAAACAGATTCACTTTGATCTTTCCGGTGGAAAAGAAGAGATTGAAGTTGTATATGAACCAAATACTACTGTAGATGATTATGAGAATAATATGATGTTAAGTCACGAGAGGGATCTGAAATATAAAACCACCGGTGTTGGTCCTCACAAAGATGACTTGATCTTTCAGGTAAACGGAATCGATATCCGCAAATACGGTTCCCAGGGACAACAGAGAACTGCAGCACTTTCTCTTAAGTTGTCCGAGATTGAAATGATCAGACAGGTTAAAAATCATTATCCCGTATTGCTTTTGGATGATGTTTTATCAGAGCTTGATACCGGGAGACAAAATGATCTTTTATCAAGGATCGGTAATATACAGACTATCATCACATGTACTGGACTCGATGAGTTTGTAAGACAAAGAGTGAAGATGGATCGTATTTACCGGGTAAGCAAAGGAAAAACAGAACAGATTAATAATTTATAAAATTAAATTAATATTTAATTTTGGAGGAAAAAATGGTCGAAGAAGTAAAAAAAGACAATCTGGAAAACAGCGATATATTTGATAATGAGCCTCCGGCATCTGATTACGGTGCTGATAATATTCAAATATTGGAAGGTTTGGAAGCTGTCAGAAAAAGACCCGGTATGTATATCGGGACCACTTCCATCAGAGGTCTTCATCATTTGGTATATGAGATCGTTGATAATTCCGTGGATGAGGCACTTGCCGGATTCTGCAGTCAGATCAATGTTTTTATCAATGAAGATAATTCCATTACCGTAGAAGATAACGGTCGCGGTATCCCTGTAGGTATCAATCATAAAGCAGGAATTCCCGCAGTTGAGGTTGTATTTACCATTCTTCATGCCGGCGGTAAATTCGGTGGTGGAGGATATAAGGTATCCGGTGGTCTTCACGGCGTAGGTGCTTCTGTTGTAAATGCTCTTTCTAACTGGCTGGAAGTGCAGATTTTCAATGAAGGAAAGATTTATCAGCAGCGGTACGAAAGAGGTCATGTTTGCTATCCTTTAAAAGTGGTAGGAGAATGTGATGCTGAAAAAACCGGTACGAAAGTAACTTTCATGCCGGATGATACGATTTTTGAAGAAACCGTATTTGATCATGATATTTTAAAACAGCGTCTTCGGGAAATGGCATTTTTAACAAAGAACCTGAAGATCGTTCTGACAGATAAGAGATTTGAGAATTACGAAAAGACTTTCCATTATGAAGGCGGTATCAAGGAATTCGTTACCTATCTGAATTCTTCCAAGACTGCTTTATATGAAGATGTTCTTTATTTTGAAGGAACCAGGGATAATGTGTATGTGGAAGTAGCTATGCAGCACAATGATTCCTATAATGAATCTTCCTTCAGTTTTGTTAATAATATCAATACGCCGGAAGGTGGTATGCATCTGACCGGTTTCAGAAATGCATTAACGAAAACTTTTAATGATTATGCCAGAAACAATAAGCTTTTGAAAGACAATGAAGACAATCTTTCCGGTGAAGATATCAGGGAAGGTTTGACGGCTATTGTTTCTATTAAGATCGAAGATCCCCAGTTTGAAGGTCAGACGAAGCAAAAGCTTGGTAATTCCGAGGCAAGGGGAGCTGTGGATGCCATTGTCAGCGAGCAGCTTACTTACTATTTGGAGCAGAATCCCCAGACCGCAAAGACGATCTGCGAAAAATCCATTACTGCCCAGCGTGCCAGAGAAGCAGCAAGAAAAGCAAGGGATCTTACCAGAAGAAAAACCGCATTGGAAGGTCTTTCCCTTCCCGGAAAACTGGCGGATTGTTCCGATAAGAATCCTGAAAACTGCGAAATCTACATCGTGGAGGGAGATTCCGCGGGAGGAAGTGCAAAAACAGCAAGAGATCGTGCTACCCAGGCTATCCTTCCTTTGAGAGGAAAAATCCTGAATGTTGAAAAAGCAAGATTGGATCGTATTTATTCAAATGCGGAGATCAAAGCAATGATCACTGCTTTCGGTACCGGTATCTATAATGACTTTGATATTACAAAGCTTCGTTATCACAAGATCATCATCATGACCGATGCCGACGTGGATGGTGCTCATATTGCAACATTGATGCTGACATTTATTTATCGTTTTATGCCTGAGTTGATCAAGCAGGGATATGTATATCTTGCGCAGCCCCCTCTTTATAAGCTTGAGAAAAATAAAAAGATCTGGTATGCCTACAGCGATGAAGAACTTGATAAGATTTTAACGGAAGTGGGAAGAGATCAGAATAACAGGATCCAGCGTTATAAAGGTCTTGGAGAGATGGATGCAGAACAGCTTTGGGAGACCACCATGGATCCGAAGCGTCGTGTTCTGTTAAAGGTTACCATGGATGAAGAAGCGGAATCGGAAGTAGATCTGACCTTTACGACTCTTATGGGTGATAAAGTTGAACCCCGCCGTCTGTTCATCGAAGAAAATGCAAGATTTGTGAAAAACCTTGATATATAGTTTGTAAGGAGACGAAATAATGGATGATACCATTTTTGACAAAGAAACGATCGACAAGATAAAAAATGTCGATCTGAAAAAGACCATGGAATCTTCTTATATAGATTATGCCATGAGCGTTATTGCAGCCAGAGCGCTGCCTGACGTAAGAGACGGATTAAAGCCCGTACAAAGGCGTGTTTTATATTCCATGATCGAATTGAACAACGGTCCGGATAAGCCCCATCGTAAATCTGCCCGTATTGTCGGCGATACCATGGGTAAATATCATCCTCACGGAGATTCTTCCATTTATGGTGCTTTGGTAAATATGGCACAGGAATGGTCTACCCGTTATCCCCTTGTGGATGGTCATGGAAACTTTGGTTCTGTAGACGGAGACGGTGCAGCAGCCATGCGTTACACCGAGGCCAGACTTTCCAAGATTTCCATGGAGCTTTTGGCCGATATCAATAAAGATACGGTAGATTTTGTTCCGAACTTTGATGAAACAGAAAAAGAACCCTCTGTACTGCCCAGCCGTTATCCCAATCTTTTGGTAAACGGAACCACAGGTATTGCAGTTGGTATGGCAACCAATATTCCTCCTCACAATCTTCGTGAGGTAGTAAATGCCGTTGTTAAGATCATTGATAACAGAGTAGAAGAAGAGCGGGATACCCAGATTGAGGAGATTCTCGATATCATACAGGCTCCCGATTTTCCCACCGGTGCTACGATCCTTGGAACAAGAGGATGCGAAGAAGCATACAGAACCGGTCGCGGTAAGATCAAAGTAAGGGCAGTCACCAATATTGAGACTCTTCCCAACGGGAAAAGCAGGATCATTGCAACCGAGCTTCCTTATATGGTAAATAAAGCGAATCTTCTGATCAAGATCGCTGATCTTGTAAAGATGAAGAAGATCGACGGTATCACGGATCTTCGCGACGAGTCCAGCAGGGAAGGAACCCGTGTGATCATCGAGCTTCGCAAGGATGTAAATCCCAATGTGATCTTAAACCAGC
Source organism: Lachnospiraceae bacterium (assembly GCA_024685005.1). Taxonomy (GTDB): domain Bacteria; phylum Bacillota; class Clostridia; order Lachnospirales; family Lachnospiraceae; genus RGIG7926. The sequence goes on along the minus strand of JAIKWF010000111.1, from coordinate 17,029 downwards.
TTTATAAACATACCCAGCTGCAGGACACCTTTGGTGTGATCATGCTGGCTTTGGTAAATAATGAACCCAAGGTACTGAATCTTCTTGATATGCTTAAGCACTATCTGAAGCATCAGGAAGAAGTTGTGACCAGAAGAACGAAATATGATCTGAACAAAGCTGAGGAAAGAGATCATATTTTACAGGGTCTGTTAAAAGCACTTGATTTTATTGATGAAGTGATCAAAATCATCCGTTCCAGTGCCAATACCCAGGAAGCAAAGGAAGGCCTGATCAACCGGTTTGAGTTCTCCGAAGCCCAGGCCCAGGCCATTGTTGATATGAGACTGCGTGCTCTTACCGGTTTGGAACGGGAAAAATTGCAGGCAGAGCATGAAGAACTGGTGAAAAAGATTGCCGAGCTGAAGGCAATTTTGGCAGATGAAAAATTACTTTTAGGTGTTATTAAAACAGAAATGCTGCAGATTTCCGATAAATTCGGAGATGATCGCAGATCCAAGATCGGATTTGATGCTTCCGAGATCAATATGGAAGATATGATTCCCAGACAGAATACGGTAATTGCCATGACCTCTTTGGGTTATATCAAGCGAATGACCGTGGATAATTTCCATGCCCAAAACAGAGGCGGTAAGGGAATTAAGGGAATGCAGACCATCGAAGACGATTATATTGAAGATCTTTTGATGATGCATACCCATTTCTATATCATGTTCTTTACGAACTTCGGAAGGGTATACAGGCTGAAGGCATATGAGATTCCTGAAGCCGGAAGAACCGCAAGAGGAACGGCAATCATCAATCTTCTGCAACTGCAGCCGGGAGAAAAAGTAAATGCCGTAATTCCCATTCCGCCGGAAGATATGCAGGAAGGCAAGAATCTTTTCATGATCACAAAATCCGGTATTGCAAAAAAGACTGCAATCTCCGATTTTGATAATATCAGAAAAACAGGATTGATCGCCATTAACCTTCGGGATGATGATGAACTGATCGAAGTAAAACTGACAGATGAAAAAACAGAGATCTTCCTGGTAACGAAATACGGAATGTGTATCCGCTTTAAGGAGACAGATGTCAGAAGAACGGGACGTGCTTCCATGGGTGTGATCGGTATGAATCTGTCACCGGGAGATGAGATCATCGGTATGCAGCTTGATCACCAGGGAGAATCCCTTTTGATCGTATCCGAAAAAGGTCTCGGAAAGAGAACATCCTTAAATGAGTTCAAGCTTCAGAAGCGTGGCGGTAAAGGTGTGAAGTGCTATAAGATCACCGAAAAGACCGGCGATGTCATCGGTGTGAAAGGCGTGAATGAAGATCATGAGATCATGATGATCACCACAGAAGGTGTGATCATTCAGATCAGAGCTGAGGATGTTTCCAAACTGGGACGAATCACCAGCGGTGTTAAGATGATCAACTTGGATCCCAATGTAACAGTGGCTAAGGTTGCAAAGGTTCGTCAAAAACCATCCGACGGCTCTGTTGAATTTGATGATCTTGATCAGGCAGAACAGGTGATCAATGAGGCAGCTTCTCATCTGAAGGAAAAGGAATACGATGAGACAGATCCGGATGATGATCCCAATGATCATGATGATGACGAAGGAAAGTCCGAAGAAGAACTGATCAGAGGATCGGTAAAGGATGAGGATGAAGAATAAGAGCAGTTGCTGTTATTTATGAAAAATGTAAAAACGCAGAAGGTCCCGGGATTTTCTGCGTTTTTCATTATGAATAACCGACCCTGCCGTCTGACGGGTATTTTAAACGTAAGTAAACCGGCTTACAATCAGCTACTGAGCGTAAAAATACAATTTGAGAACAATACCTGACACTATCAAAAATGTTGTATGATCATAGATTATGTCGAGGTAAGAAAGGAAAAATGCAAATGAAAAAAATAATATTCAGATCCATAATGATGATAAGTATTTTGCTATGGATGATTTTTATTATGATCCCGACACCTGTCAGTGCAAAAGGCGTAAAGGCAAAACAATACGCCCTGTCTCATGAAGCCGGAACTTATGATGATCCCATTAAGCTTACGATCAAAGCAAAAAAGGGGTATAAGATCTATTACACCACGGGAAAAACTTTTGCCCATGATCAGTTTATCAAATCCGGTAAGAAAAAGTCGGTTTTGATCAATAGGGATGTTACGATCAGACTTTATTATTGTAAAAAGAACGTTTCTTTGTCAAAAAAGAAACTTCGCTCCAAAACCGTAAATAAAAAAGCCAGAAGTTTTACCTATCACATTAAAAATCAGACCGGGGATGAAGGAAACGGAGATGAAAAGGATCCTTCCGGTCAGGAAACGGATCCCGGGACAGATCCTGGCAAAACAGATCAGGTTAGTGTAACAGAAGATGGTGTTTATACCTCAAAAGAGGAAGTAGCTTTTTATCTCTACCGTTATCAAAAACTGCCTTCCAATTTTATCACAAAGGAAGAAGCCAGAAAGCTGGGATGGGAAGGCGGCGGACTGGACGGTTATGCTGACGGATGTTGCATTGGCGGTGATTACTTCGGAAACTATGAAGGAAAGTTGCCTAAGGGAAACTATCATGAATGTGATATTGATACCATGCATCAAAAATCCAGGGGAGCAAAGCGCCTGGTTTATTCGGATACGGGAATGATTTATTATACAGAAGATCATTACGAGAACTTTACCCTGCTATACGATGGATGGGAAAAGAAGTGACAGATGTTATATTTTGTGTAGAATATTTATAATATATTCTGTGTCTATTATAAACTATGAATAGATTAGAACAATACTCTCTTGAAGATTTATTATTACTGGAGTTATAGATGTTATGAAGATTGAACATATTGCTATGTATGTAAATGATCTGGAGAAAGCTAAGGATTTTTTTATTCAGTATTTTAACGGACGATCCAATGATGGATATCATAATGAAAAAACCGGATTTCGGTCTTACTTTATCAGTTTTGATGAAGGTCCCAGAATCGAGATCATGCATAAACCGGATATGGATGATCCGGTAAAGAGTCAGAATGGAACAGGTTACAGACATATTGCTTTTTCAGTTGGCAGTAAGGAACAGGTGGATCGGCTGACAGAGAGATTAAAAACAGATGGTTTTGAAATACTAAGCGGTCCCAGGACTACCGGAGACGGGTACTATGAAAGTTGCATTATTGTTATGGAAGGAAATCAGATCGAAATTACGGTATGAAAAAATGTTATTTTACTTATGATGAGTGGAAGTGTATCACACGTAAGAGACAAAAGGTTCAATATATAGATACAGATCTTTTTTCCGGTTTTTATCGATCTGTATTTGGATTTGATCGTTTATCCTGATGGATCCATGATCACAGATGATCGGGATGAACTGGATGAAGAATGGAGTAATGGTAATATTACGAAAGAGCAATATGAGCTGGCGTTTCATACAGAAGAAAAACTGAGACATCTGTTTTCTACGGATCCGGAATATCTAATGAATCTGACCAGGCATTGTATAGATCTGTTACAAGGGTGAATAATGAATAGATTTGAGATTATTAAGAAATATATAGATGAATATGATTACTATCGGTTGCTTGCAGGTGGAGCACCGGATGATGAATTTGACAAATACTCGCATAAGATAGCTGATATTATCAATGAGAATGATCCGGTTGAAGAGATTGCTGCTTTGATATCAGGTATAATGGATAAGGCATTCGGACAGGAAATTAATCCGGATAATTTTATTGGTGTTGCAGAAAAAATTAAAAAGGAATTATTAAATAATAAGTGATGTCAACAACGATAGAGTTGTTTTCGAAAGTTAGAGCATTACAATACGCAATATATTGATTCAAGGATCCATTTGTTTCATGTGAAACATTTTTAAATTTATATTCTCACCTCAATATGATGTTTCACGTGAAACATTTAGACCACAAAATATTGTAATGTTTCATGTGAAACATTTTTCAGACTGATGTGAAATTAAAAAATCAAGGGAAAAGGACATACAAGATATAGTTATATATAGTTTTTATCATCGGAAAGGAACTTATTATGAAAAAGAAACCGATCATCACATTTAATTCACCGGTCATTCTATCCTTTGTATTGATCTGTTTTATTGCAACCTTACTGGGAGTAATATCCGGAGGAACCATAACCAAGCTGTTATTTATGACAGGTCGTTCTTCACCGAAAAATCCCCTTACTTATATCAGGTTGTTTACTCATGTATTTGGACACAGTGGTTGGGAACACTTTATTGGTAATGCAACCTATCTGTTATTATTGGGTCCCATGTTGGAGGAAAAGTATGGTCCGAAGATCCTGACGGAGATCATTGCTTTTACAGCACTGATCACAGCTTTGATCCATCTGATCCTGTTTCCTCACGCAGCACTTTGCGGAGCCAGCGGAGTGGTTTTTGCTTTTATCGTTTTGGCTTCCTTTACAGGATTTAAGGATGGAGAGATTCCCCTGACCTTTATTTTGGTAGTGGTGATCTTTATCGGACAACAGATTTTTGAAGGATTAACGATTCAGGATGATATTTCAAATACAGGCCATATTATCGGAGGAGCGGTAGGATCTGTAACAGGTTATCTGTTAAATAAGAAGAAAATCCGAGATTGACTCTGTTCGATTATAGTTTTGTGTGGTACAATGTATCAGGTTTGTGAATAGAATCATTCGGAGGAAAAGCTGAATTGAAAAAGAATATACTGGCTGCAGTATTAGGAATACTGCTTGTAGGTATGATCACATCCTGCGGAACAGAAAAGGATGTGACAACAGCAACGGAAGAAACGGTTGCTGAAAGCGAGCAGAAGGAAGAGGAAAAAGAGAAAGAGTCAGAAGAAAAAGTAGCAGAGATCGAAAAGCAGGAAAGCATAGAATTGGAAGAAGCAATGGACGAAAGCATGACTTCCGATGAAAGCGAATCCGGTGAAGAGCAGACAGAAACTTCTGATGTGAAAGAAGAGAATCACGCTGAAACAGATCAGGAAAATGGGTTGCCTCTTTATACCAGTGATGAATCAGGTACCATAGAGGAAGCTATCACATTTTATCTTTGGGATCAATATCATTTTGATCAGCCTCAGCAGGAGGGCGGAGTTAACATTCCCGGATATATGATCTTTAAGGTTGAACAAACAGAAGATGATTATACCAAGGTCTATGGCGATTTTAATGTCTATGAATATCAGTTAAAAGATCAAATACTGGAATGTACTTCCGGTGGAGAATATCCCGGTGTATTTTATCTAAGGCAAAACGAAAATGGCTACGAAGCAGAATCGTTTGACCAGTTCGGTGATGGCAGCGAATATACCAAGTCATTAGACAGGATCTGCGGGGAAGATCAGGAACTTCGTGATCAATATCTGAAAGCCGGTGATGCTCAGAACGAAGAAGCTGTCAAACAAAGAAAAGCATTTATCAATCAATATGTGAAAGATAATAATCTGGATGTTACCGCATATCAGGATTATGGGTGGGACCCGGTTTCTCTTTCGGATTAAAGTTAGCATATGCTAACAAAACCATAGAAGAATCATAACGCAGAAAGGCAGAAGGAATGGGAAAAGTAATAGCATTAGCAAATCAAAAGGGCGGTGTCGGTAAAACTACAACGGCTATTAATTTATCTGCAGCTTTGGCAGAAAAAGGAAAAAAAGTATTGGTGATCGATACGGATCCCCAGGGAAATACTACCAGTGGATTTGGCATTGATAAAAACAACCTGCCGGACAATTCCACTATATATGAATTAATGTTGAAGGACTGTTCTATTTTTGATTGTATCAGAAAAGAGATCCTGCCGAATATTTCACTGATGCCTTCCAATGTAAATCTGGCGGCAGTGGAGATCGAGCTGATCGGTGAGGAAAGGAAGGAATTTATTTTAAGAAATGAAGTGGACTTTATCAGGGATGATTATGATTTTGTTATCATTGACTGTCCTCCTTCTCTGAATCTTTTAACTATCAATGCAATGACAACGGCTGATTCCGTTATTGTTCCCATTCAGTGTGAGTTCTATGCACTGGAAGGATTGAGTCAGCTGATCCATACTGTGAATCTGATCAAGGAAAGACTGAATCCGGATCTGGCTTTGGAAGGTGTGGTATTTACCATGTATGATTCAAGAACCAACCTTTCCAATCAGGTAGTGGAGAATGTAAAGAACAATTTGGAAGAAAAGATCTTTGAGACTATGATCCCCAGAAATATTCGTCTTGCGGAAGCTCCTTCCTTCGGTCAGCCCATCACTCTTTACGATTCCAGATCCACCGGAGCGGAGAGTTATCGGAAGCTGGCGGATGAAGTGATCGCAGCTGTGAAATAGTTAGCATAGGGAAACTTTTCAAAAGTACCGGATCCGGAATTACGGAAAGTAAGAACAGGAATCGGAAATAAGAACAGAAAATACGGATCGGAAGTAAGTATCTAAAATAAGAATTGTAAGTAAGAATTGCAAGTCAGAATCGTTAGTTAGAGAAAGAGGTGTAAGATGGCAGCAAAATCAAGAGGACTGGGAAAGGGACTGGACAGTCTCATTCCCGTAGGAAAAGTTGGTGTGGAAAGCAGCGCCAAGAAGGAATCAAAAGAAGAAAAAGGTCCTGTTACCATAGTAAACATCAATAAAGTAGAACCTAACAGGGAGCAGCCCAGACGACAGTTTGATGAAGATAAGCTTCTGGAGTTGGCAGATTCCTTAAAGAAATTCGGAATCCTGGAGCCTTTGATCGTAAAGGACCGGAAAAAATATCTGGAGATCGTTGCCGGTGAGCGTCGCTGGCGTGCGGCAAAACTTGCCGGTCTGAAGGAAGTACCTGTGATCAAAAAGGATCTTACGGAACAGGAGATCGTTGAGATCGCACTGATCGAAAACCTGCAAAGAGAAGATTTAAATGATATTGAGGAAGCCCTGGCTTACAAAAGGCTGATCGAAGAATTCCATTTGAAACAGGAAGAGTTGGCAGAGCGGGTATCAAAAACCCGAAGCGTGATCGCAAACTCCCTTCGTCTGCTCAAATTGACAGAGGAAGTACAGAAGATGATCATTGATGAGAAGATCTCCGCCGGCCACGCAAGAGCATTGATCATGGTGGAAGATCCCAAGCAGCAGATTGAACTGGCAGAGCGGGTTTTTGATGAAAGGCTCAATGTTCGTGATACGGAAAAGCTGGTAAAAGAGCTGGGTAAAGAGAAGAAGGAAAAACAGAAAAAAGAGATCGATGCTGCGCTGAAAGCAATTTATGAAAAGATGGAAGAAAAGCTGAAAGCCCAGCTGGGTACCAAAGTCAGCGTTGTTCCGAAAGAAAACGGCGTCGGCAAGATCGAGATCGAGTTTTATTCCCATGATGAGTTCGATCGGATCATCAGTCATATTAAATAAATAAAAAGGGAAAGGCAATGTAGTAATGGGAAGCATGACAGAACAATTGACAGCCATGGGTCTTGATCCGGGGATCCTGATTCTGATAATGGCATTTTTCATTTTTATCATTCTGATCCTTCTGATCGTGGTAATGGTAAAGCAGTCCGGATTGAAAAAGCGGTATGAACACTTCATGATGGGATCCAATGCCCGTAGCATGGAGGAAGAGATCAAAAACCTTTTTTATGATATTGATTATCTGAAAAAACAGTCGGATGAAAACGGGAGAGAGATCCGGCATATCTACAAGCGACTGGCTACGGTTTTCCAGAAAGTCGGTCTTGTGAAATACGACGCCTTTAACCAGATGGGAGGAAAACTGAGTTTTGCCCTGGCGCTTTTAGATGAAAAGAACAACGGTTTTTTGATGAACTCGGTTCACAGCTCCGACGGAAGTTATTGCTACATCAAAGAGATCAAGGACGGTACCTGCAGTATTGAGCTGTCCGGAGATGAACAAAGAGCACTGACCCAGGCGCTGGAACAGACTTTTTCACTTCGTACTTCCCGCAAAGAGAAAGAAGAGCGGAAAGCGGCTATACAGGAATCCTCAAAAGATAAAACAAAAAGCAGAAAAAAGAAACCGCAGTATGACGAGGATCGCTACGAGGGATCTGAATATGAAGATGAGGATTCTTCCTATGATGAAGAATCCTATGAAGATGAAAATTATGCGGAAGCATCTTACGAAGATGCGGACTATGATGAGGAAGACTACGAAGACGAATCCTACGAGGACGAGTCCTATGCGGATGAAGATTATGGGGATGAGGATGAAGACTATGAGGATGATCCCGATCTGATAGAAGCGGAAAAGCTCATTGAGGGTCTTTCCAAAAAACCCGGCCGGCACAGAGTGGTGGAAGATGATTACGGAGAAGAAGGTGTGATCTCCTATACCACCGGCAATCGGAAACGCAGACGGTGATCTTTCCGTCGGTAAATCAAGAGATAATATAACAAAAATTCAGGAAAATAATATAAAGCAGCAAAAGGAGGATATTACCATGCTGGATATGAAATTTGTCAGAGAAAACCCTGACCTTGTAAAGGAGAACATTAAGAAAAAGTTTCAGGATGAAAAATTGCCCCTGGTAGATGAGGTGATCGATCTTGATAAAAAGAAAAGAGCTGCCCAGCAGGAAGCCGATGAGTTGAGAGCCAACAGAAACAAGCTTTCCAAACAGATCGGTGCGCTGATGGGACAGGGCAAAAAGGAAGAAGCAGAGGAAATCAAGAAGCAGGTAGCACAGTCCGCACAGCGTCTGGCTGAGCTTGAAAAGCTGGAAAAAGAATATGATGAAAAAGTTCTTGCAGATATGATGGTGATCCCGAATATCATTGATCCTTCCGTACCCATCGGAAAAGATGACAGTGAAAATGTGGAAGTGACCAAGTACGGCGAGCCTCTGGTTCCGGAGTATGAGATCCCTTATCATACGGATATCATGGATAGATTTGACGGTATCGATCTGGATGCAGCAGGAAGAGTTGCGGGAAATGGATTTTATTATCTCATGGGTGATATCGCAAGACTCCACTCCGCAGTTATTTCCTATGCAAGAGATTTTATGATCGACAGAGGTTTTACCTACTGTGTACCGCCTTTCATGATCCGTTCCAACGTGGTAACCGGCGTTATGAGTTTTGCGGAAATGGATGCCATGATGTACAAGATCGAAGGAGAGGATCTTTTCCTCATCGGTACCAGCGAGCACTCCATGATCGGTAAGTTTATCGATACCATTACCCCTGAAGAGCAGCTGCCCAAGACACTTACCAGCTACTCACCCTGCTTCAGAAAAGAAAAAGGAGCCCATGGTATCGAAGAAAGAGGTGTTTACAGAATCCATCAGTTTGAAAAACAGGAGATGATCGTTGTCTGCAAGCCGGAGGAATCTCCCATGTGGTTTGATAAGCTGTGGCAGAATACGGTAGATCTGTTCCGCAGCATGGATATTCCCGTTCGTACGTTAGAGTGCTGCTCCGGTGATCTGGCAGATCTGAAGGTGAAGTCCTTTGACGTGGAAGCCTGGTCTCCCCGTCAGAAGAAATACTTTGAGGTGGGAAGCTGCTCCAATCTGGGAGATGCACAGGCCCGCCGTCTGAAGATCCGTGTAAAGGCAGAGGACGGAAGCAAGTATTTTGCTCATACCCTGAACAATACCGTAGTTGCACCGCCGAGAATGCTGATCGCATTTTTGGAGAATCATCTCCAGGCAGACGGCAGCATTACGATCCCCGAAGTACTTCGTCCTTATATGGGCGGCAAGGAAGTACTTGTGCCGAAACACTGATTAAGGGAGAAACCGGATATGGAACAGGAAAAAGTTTTATCAGTGGTGATCCCCTGTTATAACGAAAAGGATCATATTAAGACCATTGTTAAAAAGGTGATTGAGTGCGGTATGCCGAATCAGGAGATCATCGTGGTGGATGACTGCTCAACAGACGGAACAAGGCAGATCCTGGAAGATGAGATCCGGCCTTTGGTCTCAAAGATCATCTATCATGAGCAAAACGGCGGCAAGGGCGCGGCTTTAAAGACCGGTTTTGCTGCCGCTACGGGAGATGCGGTGATCATCCAGGATGCGGATCTGGAGTATGACCCTTCTGAATACGGGAAAGTAGTTACCCCTATTTTTGAGGGGAAGGCAAAGGTTATGTACGGTTCCCGCTTTTTGAAAAATAAGGCAAAAGGCTATCTGGCAAATCGTCTGGCCAACAAGTTTTTAACCATGCTTTCCAATCTGTTTACCCATCAGCATCTGACAGATATGGAAACCTGCTACAAAGCTTTTTCGCGGGAAGTGATCCAGGGGATCGATATTGAAGAAAAGCGGTTTGGTTTTGAACCGGAGATTACCGCAAAGATCTCCAAGATGCGGATCCGGATCCATGAAGTGCCGATTTCTTATGCACCCCGAACCAATGAAGAGGGCAAGAAGATCGGATTTAAGGACGGCGTCCGTGCCATTATCTGTATTTTGAAATACTCCCGGTAAGGAGGTGAATCTATGCATCGATATCTTCGATCCATCGGTTTTTCAGATTTGAAAAAACGAAAAGATGTCAATGAACTCCTCGGATATGCCATACGTCATGCAAGTGAGAGAAGTTATACAACAACGGATCCGGAAGACAATGTGCTGTTTTCCGAATATTTAATGGAAGTAGCTCCCGGCATCGGTCTCGGTGTTCGCGGTGAATTTAATGAAGACAATCAGTTTATACTGGATTATTATTTCCCCTATTGCAGAGGTGCCCAGATCAGTTCCTACGAAGAACTGAGTATTGAGCGTCATGCGGAAAAGGAATCCTATGCAGGGATCTGTGATGATGTGAAACTGGGTGTTTCCCTGATCTTTTATCTGCAGAATGTGATTCCGTATCTGAAGCAGAAAAATGTGGGAAAGAATCCGGAAAAGGGAACTTCCCTGGTATTGGGTGCGCTGTCAACGGAAGGGCGGATCCTGCTTCCTTTGGAGAAAAAAGAATCGGATAAGAAGCGTTTGAAAAAAGAATCCGCCAGCCGTAGCAAACTGTTGGATGCTGCAAGAAACGGAGACGAGGACGCCATGGAAACCCTGACGCTGGAGGAGATCGATACCTATTCCAATATTTCCAGGATGATCTTAAAGCAGGATGTACTGACACTGGTGGATACCTATTTTATGCCCTACGGTATAGAATGTGACCAGTATTCCATTTTAGGTGAGATCGTTTCCAGTGAATCCTTTGAGAATAAACTGACAGGGGAAAAGATTTATCTGATGACACTTTGCTGTAACGATCTGTATTTTGATGTAGCCATCAATGAGAAGGATCTGATCGGGGAACCTCAGGCCGGACGCCGCTTTAAAGGGGTAATCTGGATGCAGGGAGAAGTGAATTTTAAAGGCCAGTAAAACCCCTTGACAGGAAATAGCCCTTTTGGTACTCTTAAGTGGTGCTATTTGGTTCCCTTAGTTAAATGGATATAACAGGAGCCTCCTAAGCCCCAGTTGTGGGTTCGATTCCCGCAGGGAACAGAAGACCGGCAGAGCTTTATGCTCTGCCGTATTGTTTTTGGATAGACAAGGTTATCATTTGTGGTTACAATAGATATACAGCGCAAAAAGACACTACAGGTAACAGCCTATGAATTATATTGTATTTGACCTGGAATGGAATCAGGGTAAACTGGGAAAAAAAGACAGACATCATCAAAAGATTCCCTTTGAGATCATAGAGATCGGGGCCGTTAAACTCAATGAGAAAAAAGAGATCACGGACAAATTCGACCAGCTGGTGAAACCCCAGATCTATAAGGATATGCCTCATATGATCGAAAAGATGCTGCATGTGGATATGCAGGAGTTAGCAAAGGGAAACTATTTTCAAAAAGTGTGTAATGACTTTTTAAAATGGACTGAAAGCGACAGTATCTTTTGTACCTGGGGAAATCAGGATCTGATCGAACTGCAGCGGAATATGGAATACTTTGAAATGGGAACTCTTGCAAAAGAGCCCTTTGAGTATCTTGATGTACAAAAGCTTTTTTCCATTGCATATGAAGACGGTAAGAGCAGACGGAATCTGGAATATGCCATTGATTTTCTGAAGATCGAAAAGGATGTTCCTTTCCATCGTGCCTATGCGGATGCTTACTATACAACGAAAGTATTGCAGCGCATCGATTCCGACATCGAGGAATACTGTTCCTATGATGTATATACCCTTCCGGCAGAAAAGGATGATGAGATCCACAAGATTTATTCCAGCTACAGCAAGTATATTTCCCGGATCTTTCCCACCAAAGCGGCAGCCATGGCAGATAAAGAGGTTTCCTCCATGGGATGTTATCTTTGTGACCGGCTTACAAGACGCCGGATCCGGTATTTTACCACCGGAGGAAGATATTTTATCGGTGTTTCACAATGCCCGAAACATGGGTTTATCAAGAATAAAGTCCGTTTAAGAAAGCATGTAAAAAGCGAAAACGAGAGTGAAGAAGTATACGTAGATAAAACCCAGAGACTGATCAGTAAGCCGGAGCTTACCGAGATCATGAAGAAAAGAGATAAAGCCCTTGCGATGCAGCAAAAGCGCCTGAATATTACGGGTCTGTCGGCATCAAAGCTTACCAGACAACGCAAGAGCGGAGTAAAACATGAAAAGACAAAACCGGAAAAAAAGAAATAAAATAAAAGCCCGGCTTTCTTTACTGCTTTCGGCTCTTCTTTTACAGTTTTGCCTGCTTTCGCCGGTAGCGGTCATGGCAACTCAGTCTCTTGATCCGGGTAGTCAGGAGGATTCAGGGCAGGAGCCAACGGAGCAGGAAAAGAAGCAGCCGGAGCAGTCTGAAGAGTCTGATGAAAAGCAGAAGGAAGAGCAGAGCATAGCGAATAAGACCATTTCGGAGATCTTTGAGGATCAGGAAACAGGGCAGGAGCAAAGCGCATCGGAAGGAGAAGCGCTTCAGATGGAGCAGGAAGAGCAGAAGGCGGAATCGGTGGAAACAAACGACATACCCCGCTGGCCTCAGGGACCTGCCGTCAGTGCAGAAGGTGCGGTTTTGATCGATGCCGATACAGGTACGGTTTTATATGGGAAGAACATGCATGAAAGATTGTATCCCGCCAGTACCACCAAGATCCTGACCACACTGATCGCCAGTGAAAAATGCCAGCTTTCCGAAACGGTGAAGTTTTCTAAAGATGCGGTAAACAGCATTGAGCGGGCGTCTTCCAACATGGGTATCGATATCGGGCAGGAGCTTACCATGGAGCAGTGTCTTTACGGTATCCTGGTATACTCCGCCAACGAAGTTGCCAATGCAGTGGCGGAACACGTCAGCGGTAGCATAGATGATTTTGTGGATCTGATGAATCAGCGAGCTGCGGAGTTGGGGTGTCTGGATTCCCACTTTGTTACAACGAACGGTCTTCATAACGATCAGCATTATACAACCCCCTATGATCTGGCACAGATCGGGCGGGCTTTTTTTGCCAACGAAACACTGGCCAAGATTTCGGGTACGAATTATTATCATATTCCTCCGGGGCCGAAGCAGCCGGATGATATAGAGCTGTATACCCATAATCAGCTTACAAAGGGAAAATATAAATATGAAGGCTACGTGGGAGGCAAGACCGGATATACCACGGTTGCCAGACAGACCCTTGTAACCTGTGCCGAGCGGGGCGGAATGCGTCTGATCTGTGTAGTCATGCGGGAAGAGGCTCCGAATCAGTATCTGGATACCATGACTTTGTTTGATTACGGATTTGACAATTTCAGCAAAGTCAATGTGGCAAAAAACGAAAACCGTTATACCATCAGAGATGCGGAGTTTTTTGAAAACGATGCCCTGGGTACGAACCAGTCTTTGATGGAAGTGGATCCCAATGCTTCCATTATTCTTCCCAATACCATCGGGTTTGAGGACCTGGATGCTTTTATGAGCAATACGGAGGATGAAAACAATCCGCTTACCATAGCCACCATAGATTACACCTATGAGAATCAGTCCTTGGGCAGTGCCTCCGTGGTGCTTTCCAATACGGCAAAAAGCTTTGATTTTTACGATCCCACAGGCCTGGGCAGCGGACACAAAGAACAGATCGTTTTTGTGAATGTCAGAAAAACAGCTCTGCGTTTTCTGGCCATATTGTCAGCAGCTATACTGATCAGCCTCATTGCCGGCAGTATCCGGTCTTATCATTTTTCCAGGAAAAACAGAGGCAGCAGGCAAAACGTGAACTTCCGAAAAAATGAAAGGCGCAGGGAAAGACGCAGACGAAGAACGGCAAAAAGTACTTGGGTCAAAAACCAGAACAGGACCTTTGGTAACACCGCAAATCAGGATTTGAACAGAAGGAATAGAAACAGAAGAAACAGGACATAACATATGAGACTTCGAAATATACCGGGAAGTGAAGAAGCGCTGCTTCGAAGCGCTTACGTGATCGATGAACCCAAAGAATACAAAGGAAAATGGAATACAGTATTTGAAAATGATCATCCCATACGGCTCGAGATCGGTATGGGAAAAGGACGCTTTATCATAGAAATGGCAAAACGGAATCCGGATATCAATTATATCGGGATAGAAATGTATTCCTCCGTTTTGGTACGGGCGGTGCAAAAACTAAATGGCGGCCGTCATGTTTGGGAGGAAACAGAAGGGGCGCTCGCAGAAAATGATCCGGTGCAGACAGAAGAAGAAAAGTTAGAAGTTGCTAATCTTCGTCTGCTCAGACTGGATGCAAGAGAACTGGCGGAGGTATTTGCTCCCGGAGAAGTAGACCGGATCTATCTGAATTTTTCCGATCCCTGGCCAAAGGACCGCCATGCCAAAAGACGCCTTCCCGGAAAGGAGTTTTTATCTGTATATGATAAAGTCCTTGCGGCGGAAGGGACGGTGGAATTTAAAACCGATAACAGGGAATTGTTTGAATTCGGTTTATCGCAGCTTCCGTTGGTGGGCTGGCAGGCAAAGGTGGTGACCTTTGATCTGCATGCGGATCCCAAGCTGATGGAAGGAAATGTAATGACAGAGTATGAAGAAAAATTTTCCGCTAAGGGAAATCCTATATGTAAGTATGTGATCTGTAGGGAATAAACCAAAGCAAAGGAGGACTATCCGGAATTTTTCTTCGAATGATATAAGAAATAGCAGGAAAAGAAAAATGAAAACTTTACGAAAAAAATTTATAGGTGACAAAGATTTTTACAAAAAGCTCTTTGTCATTGCGCTTCCCATTATGGTGCAAAACGGCATCACCAATTTTGTCAGTCTGTTGGATAATATCATGGTGGGACAGCTGGGCACCGAACCCATGTCCGGTGTGGCCATAGTAAACCAGCTGATATTTGTATTTTATCTTTTAATGTTTGGTGCAACATCCGGTGTGGGTATTTTTACCGCACAGTATTTCGGCAGTGGGGATAAAGAAGGTATCCGTCACACGATCCGCTATAAACTCTGGATCGGACTGATCATCTGTCTGGTGGTTTTTCTGGCATTTATGACAAAGGGAGATGCCCTCATCAACATGTATCTGCGGGGTCGCAGTGATGGTGGAGATGTGCAGGCAACCCTTAGATGCGGTCATTCGTATCTGACCGTGATCCTGTTCATGCTGCCTGCCGTGTATATCGGTCAGGTATTTATATCCACCCTCAGGGAATGCGGCGAAACCTTTGCTCCCATGCTTTCAGGCGTGATCGCCGTATTTGTGAATCTGACCTTTAACTATATACTGATCTACGGTAAATTCGGATTTCCGAAGCTGGGAGTTGTAGGTGCGGCGGTAGCTACGGTCATGTCCCGGTATGTGGAAATCGCGGTGATCTTTATCTGGATCCGAAAACACAGGGATAAACATGACTACTTCAAAGGCGTGTTTAAAACCCTGAAGGTGCCGCTGGCGCTGGTGAAAAAATATTTTATCACCGGAATGCCCCTGCTTTTGAATGAAGGGATCTGGGCAATCGGTGTTGCGATGTTAGCACAGGCTTATTCCACCAGAGGACTGAATGTGGTTGCGGGACAGAACATTGCCAGTACCATCAACAATATTTTTAATATTGTATTCATTGCCATGGGAGATTCCGTTGCCATCATTGTGGGCCAGCACCTGGGAAGCGGGGATATGAAAAAAGCCAGAGATACGGATAACAAGATCATTGCGTTTGCGATCTTCATATCCATAGTGATCGGAGCGGTGATGCTTTTGACCGCAAGACAGTTTCCAAGGCTGTACAATACCAGTGAGGAAGCAAAAAGGATCGCGACCGTATTTATTATGATCCAGGCAGTGATCATGCCAAAGGATGCATTTTTGCATACCTCCTATTTTACCATCCGCGCAGGCGGAAAAACGATCATCACCTTCTTCTTTGACAGCGTGTTCATGTTTATTGTCAGTGTACCGGTGGCTTACTGCCTTTGCCGGTTTACGCTGCTGAGCGCACCGGCGGTCTTTGCCCTTGTACATGCCTGTGATCTGATCAAATGTACGGTTGGATTTATTCTTTTGAAAAAAGGAATCTGGATGAATAATATCGTAAAATCCTGAGTACTTGATGGTGTTAAAACCGGTCATGGAGATATGAAACAGTTACACTGGACAAATAAAATAAACTATGTTAATATATTTGGGCGGGTGAAACCACACCCGCCCAATATTACGAAGCGTGGCTCAGTTTGGTAGAGCGCTGCGTTCGGGACGCAGAGGTCGCAGGTTCAAATCCTGTCGCTTCGACTACAGAAAACGACTGCAACAGCAGTCGTTTTTTTGTAGTCGAAACCATAGTATGTGTATCTGCGACCTCATTGCGACCCGGACGCTCGTGAGGGCGCAGAGGGCCCACGAGGTCCGGGGGACCTCGGCTCTGGACCGACCGGAGCGAAGCGGAGACCGCAGGTTCATTTATATTTTAAGTATTTATGGGAGGATTATATAAAATTGTTATGTGTTAGACAAATCTTTAAATAATTTTCGGAAAATCACTTGCAGGGACAGGCTTCGAATAATAATATCCCTGAAGAAGATCACATCCGATGCTCTTCATGGTGTTTATCATGTTTTCATCCTCAA
>JAIKWF010000051.1 GCA_024685005.1 Lachnospiraceae bacterium | reverse complement strand
TCCTCTTTCTTGATATCGCAGGCTTTGCGGTCCGGATCAATGCCCGCCTTTTGCAAAACGCATCCGATCAGGCTTTGGGGCAACAGGGTACTCATCATATTTTTCAGCTGTTTGGTCCTGGCACTTTCCAGTTCCCTTTGCAGCCTTTTGTCCAATACTTCCTCTGTTAAAGCAGGCTTCAGATCCACCACCAGCCGAAGGGATTCCCCCTTCTTTGCCAGACGGCTTGTGATAAAGCTGGATGCCGACAGGATCACAGGTCCGCTGAAGCCCTTGTGCGTAAAAAGCATCTCTCCGAATTCTTCATAAAGAACCTTCTTTTCCTGCATCACAGTAGCTTTGATATTGCGAAGGGAAAGTCCCGCCATAGGCGGCACCAGAGGATCATCCGTAAGAAGGGGAACCAGTGCCGGATACAGGTCCGTTACCTGATGGCCGGTATGTTCCGCCATCACAAGTCCGCTTCGATCCGACCCTGTCAAAGGATAGGACACGCCTCCCGTAGCCAGGATCAGCCCCTCTGTCTCCAGAATTTCTCCCTTGTCTGTCTTAATTCCTACAACCTTTGCATTGCGGACAGGCTTTTTCTTTTTGCTTTTCTTTGCATATTTATCGGGAACACTGTTTTCCGCTTTTTCCGTCTCAGCTTTCCCCGCCTCCGGTTCCGGTGCATCGATGGGCTCCGTCAGGATTTCCTTTGCCGAGGTATGAAGCCGGATGGCTACTCCCAGACGCTTGCATTCATATTCCAGCGCCCTGATCACATCAGAGGAATGGTCGGACACGGGAAATACCCGGTTTCCCCGTTCCACCTTCACCTGCAAACCCAGGTCCTCAAAAAAAGCCACCGTGGCAGAAGCATCAAAGCCCTTCTCCGCGCTGAGCAAAAATTTAGGATTGGAAACAACACAAGACAGATGCATCTCGGAATTTGTCATGTTGGTGAGATTACATCTGCCTTTTCCTGTGATGAAAAGCTTCTTTCCCAGCTTTTCGTTATGTTCGATCAGAGTTACAGCGGCGCCTGCCCTGGCCGCGATAATGGCGGCCATCATGCCTGCAGCACCGCCGCCCACAACGATCAGATTCTTTTTATTTTCCATTGTCAAAGCTGCCTGCCTTACTGTTTCAATTCCTGCATGAGCGGCGAATCAAGCACCGGCTCATCATTGATAAAGTTGATCTCGTCATTTAAGTATACCTGATAGTTAGCCCATGCATACTCCAGTTCCTCCAGACTCTTTCTGGCCTGGGCGGGAGCCTTTACACACAGTGCCACCACAAGTGCATTGATCACGGAAAGGGGCGCCACCAGTGAGTCCACGATGGAAACCATATCCGATCTGGCAAGAAGATTGCAGGAAGAATACAGATTCATGGGAGAATGGATGGTGTCCGTAAGGGTGATCACCTTTGCATTTCTGTCATTGGCAAATTCCAGCGCTTTCAAAGTACGCATGGAATATCTGGGGAAACTGATGCCGATGATGGCATCTTCGTTGCTGATGCGGATCATCTGCTCAAAAAGCTCGGACATGCTGGTGGTCTGAAGCCTGATCACATCTCCCCTGATCATGGAAAGATAAAAGCTTAAAAAGTTAGCCAGCGGTTCACAGCTGCGAAGTCCGATGACATATACATGCTTGGCCTCAAGGATAGTATCTACTGCCAGTTCAAAGGCTCTCTCATCCAGATTCTGAATGGTGTCTGCGATCTTATCCATGTCCGCCCGAAGCACAGAATCAAAGATCTCCGACTGGGATGATCCTCTGTACTGTACACCGATCCTGTGGACGGAATTGTTCCACTGTCCCTGTACCCATTTTTCCAGTTCCTTCTGAAACTGGGGATATCCGTCAAAGCCCAGTCCCGAAGCAAATCTTACAACTGTGGATTCACTGATTCCCAGCTGTTTCCCGAGTTTTGCCGCTGTCATGAACACGGCATTCTCATAATGATCTACGATGTAGGAAGCGATCTTTTTGTGATTCTTGCTCATCCTGGGATACTGCTCATTCATCACAGAGATCAGATCGCGTTTTTCATCCCCGATTGTTGCCATACCGAAAAAACTCCTTCAATTTCCTATTAGTGGGCATTCTTTTCATACATATCCAAAAGAAGCCGAATGGTCTCTTCTCTGGGCAGATCATAGTCCCCTGTCAGGGTCATGCAGGCTGCACCGTGAATGAAGATCCACATTTTCATAAACAGGCTGCCGGGATCTCTGACCCCTTCTGCTTTTGCCTGATTCATCTCTCTTACAAACGCTCCGGTGGAACCGTTTAAAAGCTCATACAGACTGCGCCCGTACCGGTTCTTTGATAAGAACAGCATCTCAAAAAGTCTGGGAGAAGCGGACGCAAATTCAATATACAAAAGACCAAACTGTACAAAGGGCTTATCGGAAATCTTTTCTTTCTGTTTTTCTGATTCGTAAAATTCGGAAAAATAATGAATTGCCATTTCGAAGATATCTTCATGGAGCTGATCCATTTTGTCATAGATTCGAAAGATCGGCTGGGTAGAACATCCCGCTTTATCTGCAAGTCTTCTGGCAGTTACGGCACTGATGCCTTCCTCCTTTGCCAGCTCAAAGCCTGCATTTTTTATAATATCCTGTGTTATGCTGATCTTCCGCGCCATAAGTACCTCCGAATACTCCTCATGAAGAAATTACTTGAAAAATAATTGAAATAACAATTGTTATAATACGTCTTTTCACAGCATTCGTCAAGAGAAAATCGCCAAATTCCGCCAATTTTAGCACCTTTCAGCCCCTTTCGAAAAAATACGCCGAAAGAAATCAGGCAAAAAAGCGGAACGGATAAACCGTCCCGCTTCTTACTCTGCTTTTGTTCAGCTAAAAACTGCTTTCTTATGCAGGATATGCACCGTTAGCGGTATCAGCCTTGGACAGATCTACCTTGTCCTGCTGTGCCTTACGATACTTGAAGAAGTCCATAGCAACCTGAGGGAACAGCGCATAGGACAGAACGTCCTCATCCTGCTGCTTCCATTCTTTCATCTCGGACTCCAGCTTATCCATCTCGTTTTCAAGGGTATCAGCGAAACGGCATTTAATACGCTTCTCGCCGGGAATAACCTTCTTGATCACTTCTTCGCTCATAGGCTTAACAGTCTGACCATAGTTACCACGGAGCATATCCTTGGTCTGGTCGGTAGCCATCTTGTATCTCTCACCCATCAGTACGTTAAATACGGCCTGGGTTCCCACGATCTGGGAAGAAGGTGTAACCAGAGGCGGCTCGCCGAGGTCTTTACGAACGCGGGGAACTTCCTCAAGTACGTCATAATACTTATCCTCTGCACCCTGCTCTTTCAGCTGGGATACAAGGTTGGAAAGCATACCGCCGGGTACCTGATACAGAAGGGTCTTGATGTTAACACCCATAACCTTCGGATTCAGAAGGCCGTTGTCAAGGCACTCATCACGGAACGGACGGAAGTAATCGGCGATCTCAGCCAGAAGCTTCTGATCAAATCCGGTATCATACTCCGTACCCTTGAAGGTCTCAACCATAACTTCGGTTGCAGGCTGGGAGGTACCAAGAGCCAGAGGGCTCATTGCGGTATCGATAACGTCAACGCCTGCTTCTACAGCCTTTAAGTAGGTCATGGAAGCTACACCGGAAGTATAGTGGGTATGCAGCTGGATGGGAAGCTTGGTGTTCTCTTTTAAGGTCTTAACAAGTTCTGCTGCCTTGTAAGGAACAAGAAGGCCGGCCATATCCTTGATACAGATGGAATCTGCACCCATGTTCTCGATATCTTTTGCCATCTTTGCCCAGTAATCCAGGGTATAAGCATCACCGAGGGTATAGGAAAGTGCGATCTGCGCATGTCCTCTTCCCTCACGCTTTTTAATCTCATTGGTAGCATTTACGGCTTCCTGAAGGTTACGAAGATCGTTCAGGCAGTCAAAAATACGAATGATATCAATACCGTTTGCGATGGACTTCTCAACGAATGCATCTACCACGTCATCTGCATAAGGACGATAACCTAAGATGTTCTGTCCGCGGAAAAGCATCTGCAGCTGAGTATTTTTCACTCTATCTTTGATCTTACGAAGTCTGTCCCAGGGATCTTCCTTCAGGAAACGAAGGGAAGCATCGAAGGTAGCTCCTCCCCAGCACTCCAGGGAATGGTATCCAACCTGATCCAGCTTCTCAAGGATGGGAAGCATCAGATCGGTGGGCATTCTGGTTGCGATCAGGGACTGATGCGCATCACGCAGAATGGTTTCTGTAATCTTGATCGGTTTAGCCTCAACCGCTTTCTTTTCTGACTTTTTCTTATCAGCCATTATATTTTCCTCCATTATTATTTAAAATAATTTCTTAGAATACTCCAAAGACTGCCATGAATGTACCGGCCACAACGGCGGTACCGATAACGCCGGCCACATTGGGTCCCATTGCATGCATGAGCAGGAAGTTGGAAGGATCTTCTTCCGCACCAACCTTCTGGGACACACGGGCTGCCATAGGCACTGCGGATACACCGGCAGAACCGATCAGCGGGTTCACCTGACCATGGCTCAGAACGCACATCAGTTTTCCGAACAGACATCCTGCTGCGGTACCGAAGGCAAATGCGATCAGACCAAGTACTACGATCTTAATGGTATCCCAGTTCAGGAATGCTTCTGCAGAAGTGGTAGCACCTACGGAAGTACCCAGCATGATAACTACGATATACATCAGGGCGTTGCTGGCTGTTTCCTGGAGCTGACGAACCACGCCGGATTCACGGAAGAGGTTACCCAGCATCAGCATACCTACAAGGGGTGCCGTGGTAGGAAGGATCAGACAAACAACAACGGTAACGATGATGGGGAACAGGATCTTCTCCAGTTTGGAAACGGGACGAAGCTGACCCATCTTGATCTTACGCTCTTTCTCAGTGGTAAGAAGCTTCATGATAGGCGGCTGGATAATGGGCACAAGTGACATATAGGAATATGCCGCAACCGCGATGGGTCCTAAAAGTGCCGTCTGGCCAAGCTTACCTGCCAGGAAGATGGATGTAGGGCCGTCCGCTCCACCGATGATGGAAATAGCGGCTGCAGCCTTATCATTGAATCCCATAAAGATCGCACCGAAGTATGCTGCAAAAATACCGAACTGTGCAGCAGCACCAAGAAGGAAGCTCTTGGGGTTTGCGATCAGGGGACCGAAGTCCGTCATGGCACCTACACCCATGAAGATCAGGGAAGGCATGATGGACCATTCGTCAAGCAAATAGAAATAATACAGCAGACCGCCGGTACCGTTGGGTGAATCTTCGATACTCATGATAATATCGGGATAGATATTTACCAGCAGCATGCCAAATGCGATCGGAACCAGCAGAAGCGGTTCAAAATCATGCGCGATCGCCAGGTACAGGAAGACAAGCGCAACAATGATCATAATCACGTTACCTGCCGTCAGGTTAAAAAACGCTGTCTGGTGTACCAGATTGTCAAGCGTATTTGTTATATACTCCATTTTTAGGCGACCTCCAATATTAGTTCAAAGTTGCGAGTAATGCTCCTGCTTCTACTGCATCGCCCACTGCTGCGTCGATGCTTGCTACGGTTCCGTCTGCCGGTGCTACCTGAGGGATCTCCATCTTCATAGCCTCTACGATCACTACGGTATCACCCTTCTTTACAGCATCGCCGACGTTCTTCTCGATCTTAAATACTTTTCCTGCTGCACCTGCTTCAATTCTGACAGAGCCTGCGCCTGCTGCTGCAGCCTTGGGAGCTGCTTTAGGAGCTGCCTTGGGAGCTGCTGCCTTGGGAGCTGCTGCGGGTGCGGAACCTGCGCCCTCTTCTACGACTACGTCATATGTGTTGCCATTTACGGTAATGGTATAATTCTTCATTTTTCTTTCCTCCTAAATCAGGCTCTCTGCCATTTGTTTTTATTGATCTTGCGAATGCTGCGAACGACAACTCCGTCTGCGGATGCATAGCCGTTTTCAGCTTCATATGCTGCGATCGCCGCACTGATTACTGCGATCAGTTCTTCGTCATCTGCCTGCTCTTCGCCGGCAACGATCTGTTTTACTGCATTGTCAACGGATGCATTGGCATCTGTCTCTTTCTCGTTTTTCTTTCTGTCCTGGAACTTGCCGATCAGGGTAAAGCTGGAAATGATCAGACTGATCAGGATCAGGATGGTGAAGGTTACGCCCATACCAAGCAGAGTATTAAGACCTGCCTTCGTCATCAGCTCGCCCTTGGTATATACAGGGTTTACTGCAAGATCGGGGAATGCGGAGAAATCGTTCTTCCACATCATCTCTACGACTGCCTTTCTGGGATTGCCGTTGGCATCTTCCAGATCACCGGTGATATCGATATCCACGATCACATTTTTCTTATCGATCTTCACAACCGGTTTTAATTCATCAGCCGACTCCTGAATGTGTCCCACATCTTCCATTCCGGAAAGATAGCTGTTTATGAGCTTATCCATCTCATCGTTCTGTCCGAGACTCTCTTCCAGCTTACCCTCATCATGATTCATCATAAAATCATTCAGAAGACTGAGCGAATATTGGCTCCCCATCATCTCGATCTGCTTATTCTTGGCAGCTTCTCTTTCAGCTGCGGCAGGATCAACTTTTTGCCCACAGGCAGTAAGTCCGAGGATGCATACGAGAAGGAGCCCCAACATCGATACTCTCTTTTTCATAGTATTAACATCCTTTCTTAAACTGTTCCGTGTTTTTTGGAAGGTGCTGCCACTCTCTTTGCATAAAGCATCTCAAAGGCACCGATCACATACTTGCGGGTATCGTCCGCTTCAATGATCTGATCCACATAACCTCTTGCAGCTGCGCTCTTGGCACTGTTCTGCAAAGCGGCATACTCAGCTGCCTTCTTATCGATCTCATCTGCTTTCTTACCTTCGCAAAGGATTCTTGCAGCATCCTTGGCATTCATGGTACCGATCTCGGCATTGGGCCATGCGATAGTAAAGTCAGCGCCGATGGAACCGGAGTTCATGGCGATGGCTGCTGTACCAAGGGCCTTGCCCACGATCACATTTACCTTCGGAACGGTAGCATTTGCAAAAGCGAAGGAAAGACCTGCAACTGCACGTGCGATCTTCTTTTCACTCTCAACGGTTCCGCAATATCCGGTCACATTGGTAAGGGACAGGATGGGAATCTCAAATGCATCACAGAAGGAGATGAAGCTGATGGCTTTCTTGCATCCGTTGGGAACAAGTACGCTGTCAAACTTCTGCGCTGCTTTTCCGTTCTCGTCAAGGATCTCGGTTCTGTTGGCAACGCAGCCTACGGTGGAACCGTTCAGGCGGATAAATCCGGTTACCATGGAAGGCGCATATGCCTTCTGAACCTCTACAAATACATTGTCATCTGCGATCTGCTCAAGCGCTGCTGCAGTATCTCCTGCAAAAGCGGAAAGATTAGCGACTGCACGGTTCAGATCATCATTGCAGTCAGCAAGTGCTTCGTCTTCATTATTGGAAGGAAGCATGCTGATGAGAGATCTCATCTCACCGTAGATCTCATCTGCACTGCATACAAAATCAGCCAGACCGGATTCTTCGGACTGGAATGCGGCACCTGCGGTATCCAGCTTCTCAGCATAGTTGCCGTCAAGTGCATTGGGAGAATTGACAAAGAGTTTTCCGTTCTTCTCCTCCATAAAAGTGAAATCGGAAAGACCGGTCAGTACGGCAAGTCCGCCGCCGCAACCACCAAACACAGCGGTGATCTGAGGGATCACACCGGAAGCCTGTGTCATTTTCCGATAGATCTTACCGAAAGCGGCAAGAGCATCTGTAGCCTCCTGCAGTCTTAATCCTGCAGAATCCAGAAGACCGACAACAGGTGCGCCTGTCTTCATAGCCAGATTGTAAAGATGGGCGATTTTCTTGGCATGCATTTCTCCAACGCTGCCGCCGAGTACGGATGCATCCTGGCTGTAAACGTATACCAGATTGCCGTCGATCACACCGTAACCCGTGATAACACCGTCTGAGAGAGCCTCTGCCGGCTTCATGTTAAAATCCGTTGCTCTTGCGGTTACGCTGGCACCGATTTCAATGAAGCTGTTTTCGTCGAGCAAAGCTTCGATTCTTTGTCTCGCTTGGGAAGAATTACTCATTTTCCAAACCTCCATTTATAATTTGAGTAAGTTATATATTGATACTTTATAACAATCTTTATGAGTATAGCACAAAATAATTTGCTCTACAATACAGATTTCTCAAAGTTTGCAGAAAACCACCTTGCCTGATTTTTTAGCGTTTTTGACTTTTTTCAGGTATGCATTTTTCTTCTTTTTCTTGCAGATCAGATTCATCTTTTTGCCTGTTTTACGGAAGGCCTTTTTGCCCACTTTCTTCAGTTTAGTGGATCTGATCTCCACTGTGGAAAGATTCTTACATCCTTCAAAC
Organism: Lachnospiraceae bacterium; assembly: GCA_024685005.1. Classification (GTDB taxonomy): domain Bacteria; phylum Bacillota; class Clostridia; order Lachnospirales; family Lachnospiraceae; genus RGIG7926. Next base: position 43,647 of record JAIKWF010000051.1, on the reverse strand, counting down.
GCGCTTTTGCCGATGGATGTAATGTTCTTCCCCAGAATCAGGGTCTTAATCCCCTTCTTTCCTTTCACCGCCTTGTTTCCGATGGCTGTTACATCGTACGTAAGTCCGTCATAGGTGATGGAATCCGGGATCTGCAAAAGAGAGGAGCCTCCGCTCCATCCCACCAGCTTCACCTTTCGTTTGGAAGGATCGGACCGGGTGATCTCAAACTTCAGGATCCCGTTGGTGATCACGGTGCCTTTTGCATGATACAAAATGCCGCCCACTACGGTAACAGGCTTTGACAATGCCATACACTGTCCGTTTTCATTCATGGCCGCCACATAATAAACGGCTGTATTTTCATCACTTCGTTCCAAAACCGTGGAGGTTCCTGTAACAGCCCTTTGCCACCGGAAGGTCTTGCCGTCGGTCTGTCCGTAAATATCATATCTGGCGGCGCCGGATACGGCTGACCAGTTTAGCTGCACGCTTCTGTTGGAAATGCGGCTTGCATTAAAAGTGATCTGGGGCACCCCGGACCGGTCCGTACCGGAGGCTTTCGCAAAGGATGCATTGGTCACAGCCGGTACATCCCCCAGGAGATTTCCGGTCATCAGATACAGGTTAAAGGGGTAGGACACCTGGGCCATGGGATGGGCCGCATAGTAGTCCGCCGAATTGCATCTGGATTCTCTGATATGATCCGTATCCCGTGCACTGGAAAAAATATCATTATCCGTCTTCATAAAGAAGCGATAGGGATCATCTTTGGAAAGCTGCACATCGGAATCCCAGGTGGCATCCACATTGTAGTACAGACCGTTCAGCTTTACGATATTCCATGCATGGGTCACGCTGGTCACGGTTCTGACATCCACATGCAGCTCTTTCATCAAACGGTAAAAGAGATTGGATATTCCCTGACAGATGGCTGTTTTATCATGGATCACCGCATAGGCCGTAAACATGGGGCTGTAATTTCTTCCGAAGGCCAGATGGGCATGATCATAGGTAACATTACTTGTGATATACCAGTAAACGGTGCGGATCTTTTCCTGATCCGATACCCCTGCTCCCCCAAGGCCATAGGTGGAGATGAACTGTTTCACAAACTGGTCCACATAGGCTTCCTGGGCTTCGTTGGAATGATACTGGGCCAAAATGTAGTACTTCTTACGATTGGAAGAAATCGTCTTAGATCCGAATCTCCACGCCGACACATGCCACATCAGATAGTCTCCTTCTTTGGGAGATGCCTCTCTGATATCCTCTGCTACTTCTTCGAGAAAAGCCGACTGGAGATTGTCATTATACAGATCAAAAGAGATAGTCTGCTTTCTTTTTACCATCTGCTTTCTGATATATTCAATGGCATCCTGTTTTGTATAGAACTTACTTGCCGACTCCGCACTTACCGTTTCTTCTTCGGAAACAGCATTTTCGGAAACGCTCTCCTCCGGTTGCCCGAAATAATACTCGACTTCTTCATCCGTCAACTGGGATACGACAGGAAGAGCCAGACCGGAAAAATCTTCTTCCTCTGCTTCTGCGGGCAGGGTGTTTTCGGATACGCCCTCCGGCTCGTCTTCGCCTTCTGCAAGCTGGGCTAAAACGCTCTCATCCAGGCTCGTCTCATACGCTGCCATCTTTTGATCCAGTTCTTTGGCCAGCTCCTTTGCCCGCTCCACATCAAAGGGTGCAAGTTCCTCTCCCTGTGACTGTACTGCGGCATTCGTTCCTTCCGCATCCGCTCTTTCCTCAGCATATACGGTTGGGACAGCCAGGCTGACGGAAAGAGTCAGCATCAGGCACCATACCAAAATCTTCATCCACTTATTATTTTTCATATGTTTCCTCCATATATCCCATTAGAAACTTCTGTGACGATACGCAGATACATCACAAAGCATCAGCCATAGCAGATCACACACCGACTACCACGGGATTTTCCTCTGTGCCGCCCATTTCCTCAAGTCCTGCTTCTCTTTCCGCTTCTTCCATAAACCGTGCTCTGGTATCCGCTCCCAGAACGGGAAGATCCGTTAAGGACTTCACCCCGAAGGAACGCAGGAACTGTTCTGTCGTACCGAACAGGATGGGTTTACCCGGGGCATCTTTCCTTCCCACTTCACCGATCAGATCAAATTCAAGAAGCCTGTTGACTGCATGCTCGCAGCTGACACCTCTGATCTTGTCGATCTCCGCTTTTGTCACCGGCTGCTTATATGCCACAATGGAAAGGGTTTCCATCAAAGCTTCCGTCAGATTGTACTTTCTCGGTGCTTTTACGATCTTGATCAGGGAATCATAATACTCACCCTTGGAGCACATCTGGTAAGAATCTCCCAGCTCCGTGATGGTAAGGCCGCCTTCCCTTTGATCATATTCTTCCTTCAGCTGCTGCAAAAGAGACCGGGTCTTATCTTCCTCTTCCTCAATGACTTCCGCCAGTCTGCTTACTTCAACGGATTCTCCCATGGTAAAAAGCACCGCTTCCAGAATTGCTTTCTTTTTATTTGTTTCTTTACTCATTTTCAAGTAACCTCTGTATCCGAATTTTGTTAGCAATTGCTAACTTTCCGCCAAAGCCATCTGCTCCATGAGTTTCTCTTCCCATGCTTCTTCTCCGGCACATTGCTCGATTTCGATCTCTCCGAAGGTTTCTTCCTGTTTGATGCTGACAGCTCCCACCTTCATCAGCTCCAGTACCACAAGGAAGGTTACGATCACTTCCACCTTTGAATTCTGTTTTTCCAAAAGTTCCCGGAAGCGCATTTTCTTATGGGTACGCAGATAGCCGACGATATAGCCGGTTTTCTGTTCCATGCTCACTTCTTCCCGTTCGATCTTACCAAAGCCCGCTCTGATGGGATCGATCTTATCTTCCTGACGTTTCATGGCCGCTTCGAAGATCTCCCGAAGCTGTTTTAATGTCACCTGGGAAAAAAGCTCTTCCACATCTATGGGCGGCGAATAGTCTTTGATTTCATCGGGTATGGTCTGCTTTTTATAAAGATTTCGCTGGGCATCCACATGCCGGTCCAAAAGCTCTCCCGCCATGTAGCGGTACATTTTATATTCCAAAAGTTTTTGTACCAGTTCTTCTCTGGGATCTTCCTCTTCCTCTCCCTCTTCCTGGGATCTGGGCAGCAGCATCTTGCATTTGATATCAATGAGGGTGGCCGCCATGACCAGAAACTCGCTTAGGGTATTCATGTCCTGCCGTTTCATCCGGTCCAGATACTCCAGATACTGATCCGTGATCAGCGCAATGGGGATATCATAGATGTCCACCTTATTTTTTTCAATCAGAAAAAGCAGGAGTTCCAAAGGTCCTTCAAACACCTGCAGTTTTACATCCAGTGCCATGTTCCTTCCTCTATTCCAAAATGATCTCGATCAGTTCTCCGGGATTAAAAAGTCGTATGGGCAGGGTATGGAACCCAAGTCCCCGGCTGACGATCATGGTCTTACCGTCTTCGTCAAATCTGCCCCCGTCATATTTCGGAAAAAAGCAGATCCTGGGAGATACCACGCCTCCCAAAAACGGAAGCCGTACAAGCCCGCCGTGAATATGTCCCGATAAAACAAGGTCCGCTCCCCATTTTTTATAGGCATCAAAATAGTCCGGATTATGTGCAAGCAAAATCCGGTATCTGCCCTCTTTTTCGGAAGGCTGCAAAAGAGCCGTCATATCATCTTTTGTCATTTCCCGCAGTCGTCCCCTTTTATAAAACCGTCTGGGGATCTCCACAGAGGATATGGAAAGGGGCAGGTCCTCTGCCGCCTTTTCCTCGTTCACAAGTCGGATGACCCCCGCTTCCTGCAGGCCTTCCTCTAACTGCCGGCTCATATCCCCGTATGTTTCAGGGTAAAGCTTCAGTCTCTGTTCATGATTGCCGGAACCGTAAAAAACCGGCCCCCTTGCGGTAAGTTCCCGAATAAAGGCCAGCGATTTCCCTACTTCATTTCCGGGATGCGCCGTAAGCAGATCACCTCCCACGAAGATCAGCTTTGGAGCGATCCGGTCGATGGCCGAAAGGAGCTTTTCGTTGGACGGGCCGTACTGCTTATCATGCAGATCCGATACAAAAACCGTCTTCACCGGCTCTTTCAAAACGCCGGTTTTAATATGATAGGTCACAATGACAAAGCGGTTACAGTCCCGGGCGATCAGCACCGTAACAAGCAATGCCAAAAGGATCACGGCAATTATAATCAATTTCATGAGCGCACTTATCTCCAGCGGTGTTCCCGATACCAGTCAAGAACCGCCTGTCTTTTCTCCTGTACCTTATAAGTGACCGCATCTTTTTTCTCATGCATCAGCTCGATGGCCATATCTTTTTTCTGTTCCACAAGATGAATGGCATCCGAAGTCTTTTCCCTGGCAAGAAGAGCTGCTCTGGAACCCTGACGCGCGATCTGTTTTTGCAGATCGATATGCAGGGCAAGAAGAACATGATAGGTAAAATCGATCATGTAAAGGGCCAGGATCAGATAGCAGATAACCCGGCCGATAAAAACAGGTACCATGGTGGTCTTCAGCAAAACAAACGGATGCAGCCACTTTACGACGATGATCCCGTAAAGTCCCCATCCCAGCGTACTTTCCAGGCAGATGATCCCCTGATAATTAAAGGGTTTCTCCGTATAGTCCCACCAGAAATCTCCCAGGGAAAACTGCATCATCCTGCCTACGATATATTCAAAAAGTGTTGCCGAAATGGCACTTACAATAAAAAGCAAAACATAGGATATCCTGAAGGGGCTTAAAATAATGGCTCCCAGGGTTGCGCCAAAACCATAGATCGGGCAGAACGGTCCGAATCCGAATCCCCTGTTGGTCAGCTTTTTCGTACAAAAACTCATATACAGGGACTCAACAAACCATCCCAGTATACTGTAAAAAACAAAGCATTCGATCATCTGCAGCTTTGTCACTTCCAAAAACTCCGGTGCAATATGCATCACTTAATCCCCTATCTCTTGTTGTCAAACCTTCTCAACACGCAATATATTGTTGATTATATCATACCCCCGGGAAAATGAAAAGAAATCTTTTTCACCTGATTTATTCACCGGATAAAAAAGAGGCTTCCGAACAGCGGAAACCTCTTCTTGCTTCAACCTTAGTTGTATTTGCGCTTGCGAGCTGCTTCAGACTTTTTCTTGCGTCTTACGCTCGGCTTTTCATAGTGCTCTCTTTTGTGGATCTCCTGCTGGATTCCTGCCTTTGCGCAGCTTCTCTTGAAGCGGCGAAGTGCACTATCTAACGATTCGTTTTCTTTTACGATTACGTTTGACATAGACTAGCCCCTGACCTCCCTTCAGTCCCGTAGCTATGACTGTGGGTTATTATGCGAAAAAACACACAAGAACATTATAGCAGAAAAAAACATTTCGTCAAGAAGGCTTTCTCTTATTTTCCTAAATTTTCAGGTAAAAGAAATCGGGAACATCGTTACGGCTGTTTTCCGATATACGCCAGAATTCCGCCGTCAACATACAGGATCTGACCATTCACGAAATTCGAAGCATCGGATGCCAAAAATACCGCCGGCCCCTGCAGATCCTCAGGCTCCCCCCATCTCTCCGCAGGCGTCTTTGCGATGATAAACCGGTCAAAAGGATGTCTGCTCCCATCAGGCTGCGGCTGCCGAAGCGGCGCCGTCTGGGGCGTTGCGATATATCCGGGCCCGATCCCGTTACACTGGATATTATACGCGCCGTACTCCGAGGCGATATTCCTGGTCAGCATCTTCAGTCCGCCCTTTGCGGCGGCGTAGGCCGATACTGTCTCGCGCCCGAGTTCGCTCATCATGGAACAGATATTAATGATCTTTCCGTGTCCTTTTTTGATCATGGACGGTATCACCGCCTTGGACATAATGAACGGCGCATTCAGATCCACATCCACCACTTTGCGAAAGTCCTCCGCAGACATCTCGCACATCGGGATTCTTTTAATGATCCCTGCATTGTTGACCAGGATGTCGATCACGCCGATACTGCTTTCGATCTGTGAAACCATCTCCTGTACAGCTTTTTCATCCGTTACATCACAGACAAATCCATGCGCCCTGATCCCGGCTTTTTCATAGTCTTCAAGTGCCCGGTCCACGGACTCCTGTCTGCTCGTGTTAAAAACGATCGTCGCTCCCGCCGCGGCAAAAGCCTCGGCAATGGCAAACCCGATACCATAGGCAGCTCCGGTTATAAGAGCGATCTTTCCTTCCAAAGAAAACTGCTGATCAAACGTGCGCATAACACATCTTCCTCCCGCTTTATTTCAGATCATTCATCGCAACCTCATCCATGTCTCCGAAAGTCTGGTTTTCTCCGACCATGCCCCAGATAAAGGTATATGCTCTCGTACCGCTTCCCGCATGGATCGACCAGCTCGGCGAGATCACCGCCTGTTCGTTGCGCATGACGATGTGGCGTGTTTCCGTAGGCTCGCCCATGTAATGCATCACCAGCGCATCATCGGGCATATCAAAATACAGATAGACTTCCATTCTTCTGTCATGGGTATGGCAGGGCATGGTATTCCAGACACTGCCGCTCTGAAGCTGCGTCATTCCCATGACAAGCTGACAGCTCTCCACCTGGCCGGGAAGAATGTATTTGCAGATCACTCTGTGGTTGGACTCTTCCAAAGAGCCCAGTTCCACTTTATTCTCGTCCTTCACGATCACTACACCGTCTGCGGGCTCTCCCTGCGGCTTGATCAGCACCGTCGGGTAACTTTTGTGTGCCGGTGCGCTGTTAATGTAAAACTTCGCGCTTTTGCCGCTGTCCACGCTTTTAAACGTAATATCCTGTGCTCCCATACCGATATACATACCTTCTTTGTAGCCGACTTCATAGTCAGTTCCGTCTACGGTAATGATCCCGGGCTGCCCGATATTGATCACACCCATTTCTCTTCTTTGAAGAAAATAATCCGCCCGAAGTTCCTGTCCCGCTGTCAGCGCAATAGGCTCCACCGGAACCGCCGAGCCGAAGATGATCCGGTCTATATGACTGTATACCAGTTTCATCTCTCCCTTGCGAAACAGATCATCTACCAGAAATTCCTCTCTGAGTCTTTGTGTAGTGTAGTGCATAACATCTTTGGGTGACGATGCTGTTCTTACTTCCATTTTTCTTCCTTTCTGCAGTCTCCCTGCCCCATACATGACATAGGTCATTTTTTGTTGCGTTTCAATCATTGTAGCATATTCTGCGATCTGCGGATCACTAACATTTACATTTCAGAAAAGCCCGAGGTAAAACGGTCCGGATCGTTTATCAGATAAGGCAGATGTTCGCAGTGCAAAAGTCTTTCCGCCTTTTCGCTCAGGGGGTTTTCAAGGTACTCTTCATACAGCTGCAGAACCTGCGCATTTTCATGCGATCTCCGTTTTGTCCGCTTCTGATCGAGCCGGTACAGTACCTCCCCACGCCCGGGTGCAAGTTCTTCTCCTTCCGCAACAGGCTGTCCGCCGCCGCCGACGCATCCGCCGGGGCAGGCCATGACTTCCACAAAATCATAGGACGCCCTGCCGCTTAACAGATCATCGATCATCTCCTGTGCATACTTAAGCCCGCTTACCGTACAGGTCTTCAGTATCCTTCCGCTTAGATCGAACTCCGCTTCTCTTCTGCTTCCGATCCGCAGCGCCTCATCGCGGCCACTGCGCTCATCTCTTACAATGCGAAAGGCATCATCCGGCGCTTCTTTTCCTGTCATTACGGCATATGCCGTTCTTAGCGCAGCCTCCATAACACCGCCCGTAACGCCGAAGATCACGCCGGCTCCCGTACCGCTCCCCATAGGATCATCAAAGGGCAGTGAAGGAAGTGCCTGTGGAACGATATTGCTTGCTTTTACCATACGCAAAAGCTCTCTGCTTGTCAGTACGATGTCCACATCTCTTTGTCCGCTTGCATCCATCCCGGGCTGCAGTGCCTCACGTTTTTTTGCCGTGCAGGGCATAATGGAAACGGAACAGATCTTTTTCGGATCAGCGCCGATCTTTTGCGCAAAACAGGTTTTGATCAGTGCGCCGAACATCTGCTGCGGACTCTTTGCCGTAGACAGCTTAGGGAGAAGCTCCGGATGCTTCTTTGTCAGGTAAGATACCCATCCCGGACAACAGGAGGTAAATAAAGGCATCGTATCCTCCGGATCCTTTTTCTCCAAAAGCGCAAGCAGCTCGTTTCCTTCCTCCATGATCGTCAGATCCGCTGTAAAGACCGTATCCAGTACATAGTCAAAGCCAAGTCGTTTTAATACGGCAACCATCTGTCCTTCCGACAGCGTCCCTTCCCTGTCCCCGACCATCTCGGCCCAGGCACTTCTGACTGCCGGTGCGATCTGCGCCACCGTAATGCATTCGGGATCCGCTAAGGCTAAATATGCTTTTTCGATATCATCCCGCTCACGAAGCGCTCCGGTCGGACAATGTGTGATGCATTGTCCGCAAAGCGTACAATCCGTCTCTTCGATCGATTTTTCCCGCTCCAAACCGATAAAGACTTCCGATCCGCGATGCTCCAGCTTCCAGATCCCGCAGCCCTGGATCTTGTCACAGATATGCACGCATCTCATACAGCGGATACATTTTGACGAATCTCTGATCAGCGGAAAATCATCATTCCATGCTTCTTTACTCGACGTATTCTGATAGAGCTGACTGTTGATGCTTTGCTCTTTTACGATCTTTTCCAACTGACAGGTCCCGGACCGCAGACAGATATTGCAATTGCTGTCATGCTTTGACAAAAGAAGCTGGGTATTCATTCTTCTGGCATACCGCGCCTTCGGCGAAGAGGTAAAAACCTTCATTCCTTCTCTGACCGTCGTGGTGCATGAAGCCACCAGATTCTCCTGCCCTTCCACTTCCACGACGCAGACCTTGCAGGATGAGATCTCATTGATCCCCTTCAAAAAGCACAGATGCGGGATCTGTATTCCGTTGGCCTGCGCTGCCGTAAGTATGGTGTCCTTTTCCGATGCCCTGATACAGGTACCGTCGATCGTAAGCGTGACAGTGCCGTTCTTCATCTGACCTTCTGTTTTCTCATTGATCTGCATATCCATTTTTCCATCCCCAATCTCTTTTCGTTGTTTCTGCCAAAAGTCTTTTGCCGGCTTCTCTTATAGCTTTGCACTTTCCTCACTTTCCCGAAGGGTCGTCTCGCGCTCCACAAGGCTGCAGGGCACCGAAATCTTGTGCTTTAACGTGTTTTCCTCTCCGCTCAGGATCCTGATGATCCGCTCAACCGTATCTTTGCAGATCTCTGCCGTATGGTTATCGATACTGCTGATCTCCGGCGATGAGCTGACTGCAAGATAGGAATTATTATATCCGATGATCTCGAGATCTTCCGGTATGCGGATCCCGCGATGCAAAGCGTATTTTACCGCGCCGATCGCAATATCATCATTGGCTGCAATGATCGCATCGATCTTTTTTCCTTCAAGTGATAAAAGAAACTCTTTTACGGCATAAACATCGTTTTCCACATACAGGACCTTATCCTTTTCATCGATGCCTGCTTCTTTCAGCGCCTTTCGAAATCCTTTTTTCTTGTTATTGGAACTGTAGGAATGCGAGTCCGTTAAAAACAGGATATGTTTCCGGCCTCTGCCGATCAGTCTGCCTGTCATTTCATATACTGCAGCCTCATCTTCAAAGACCGATGCATAGATGTTTTCTCCCGCAACATTTCCGTTAATGATAAATACCGGAACCTGCTTTGCCGCCCGGCGGATATAATTCGTAGTGTGGATGTCTTTGCCGTTGCCGGCGTAGGTTGATCCGACATAGATCAGACTGTCGATATGCTTGGACAAAAGCAGTTCTGTTTTCGTCTGCTTGCCTGCAAGCTCAAAACCGCTGCAGCTTAGAATACAGTCATATCCGTAGGTCACGAGTTCTTTTTCAAGGTAAGCCACGGCACTTGCCATATAGGTATCCGATATGGTCGGAACCAGTATTCCGACTGTGTGCATGGTATTCATGCCCAGTCCCTTTGCAAAAGCATTCGGCGTAAACCCGACCTTCGTGACAACATCCATCACCTTATCTCTGGTCCGCGGTGATACCTTGTCACTTCCGTTCAAAACCCGTGAAACCGTTGCTGTGGAAACGCCTGCCATCTTCGCCACATCATAGATATTGCATGTGTTTTTTTGCATCGTATCTCTTCTTTCCTGTCATGATCCGCATCTTTCAAAAACCGTGTTCTCCCCCTCTATTGCAGTCCGCCGCAGCCGAAGTGATCGCACCGCAGACATTTGCGGCATTCCTGCATGGCTTCGTCATAGGTCATTCCGTTTTCCACCGGCTCAAAGTTCTTTTTCCGCTCTCTTGCCGGCCGGTCCGTCAGATGCACTCTGCCGATATGTGTCCGGTCATTTTCCTTTGGCTTGGGATAATCGATGTTTCCTCTGATCTCATGGTCATATCCCAGACTGCTGTCGATATTCAGTGCCGCGACTTTTCCGGCACCGATCGCTTTGATCACAGTCGACGGGCCGAATACACAATCCCCTCCGGCAAAGATCTTTTCATAGGATTTCAGCCGCGTCGTATTCAGCGTCTCAAAGGTCTTCCTGTGCGGGTTGACATCATAGTCCGAAAACGGGCTGCTTAAAATATCCTGACCGATCGCAAGAAGAACCACGTCGCAACCGATCACCCGCCGCTCAAGATCCGCATCCGAAACCGCCGGACGACCTGCCACATATGCGGATACGATCTGCGGCTGTACTTCAAAACCCGTCACTTCATTGTGCTCGTTGACTCTGATGGATCTGGGTGCATTCATGGTCAAAAGCTCCACGCCTTCTTCGATGGCCCCCTGGATTTCCGAGGGGAGCGCTGTCATATCCACCTGGCGGCGCCGGTATACGATCGTCACTTCATCTGCTTTGCACCGGATCGCACTGCGACAGGCATCCATAGCCACATTCCCGCCGCCGATCACAACGACCCGTTTGCCGGAAAAATCGGGAACGTCCCCGCGTCCGATCCGTCCTAATATATCGACCGCAGAATATACGCCGCTTGCATCTGCTCCGGGAATGTCAACGTGCTTTCCGCCCTGCGCTCCGATCGCAAGATAAATCGCATCATATTCCGCCTCAATCTGCTGCATGGAAAGATCTTTCGGGATCTCTGTATTGAGTCTTACTTCAATATTGCCCGTTGAAAGGATCGCGTTGATATCCTGCTCGAGCCGGTCCTTTGGGAGGCGGTAATTGGGGATCCCGTATCGCAGCATTCCGCCAAGATGATCACGCTGTTCGAAAATGACTACATGATGTCCCATCAAAGAAAGATAATACGCCGCCGTAAGTCCCGAAGGACCGCCTCCGACCACAGCGATGTTCTTTCCCGTTGCGGGAAGTGCCTCCGGGCACTTTACCTGATCTGCGGCAACACTGTCTACGGCAAACTTCTTCAGCCCGCGGATATTGATAGGACTGTCCAAAATATCTCTTCTGCACTTTTTCTCACAGGGATGTTCACAGATAAACGCGCAGGCCGTCGGGAACGGATTTTCGATCCGTATGCAATTGATGGCATCCGCATACCGGTGTTCTCCGATCAGCGCAATATAATTCGGGACATCCACATGTGCCGGGCAATAGGTAATGCAGGGAACCGTATGCCCCACCTCATCGAGGCAGCGCTGATCTCTGATATGACTCATGTATTCATCGCGAAACTGCTCCACGCTTTCAAGGACGATCCTTGCAGCCTCATAACCGATGGCGCAGTCTGCCGTATCCTCGATCATATGACAAAGCCTGACCATGTCTTCGAGGTCTTTTTCACCTGCCCTGCCTTCTACGATGCTGCGCATCATATCCTCTACCCTGGACAGGCCGTCCCTGCAGGGAACGCATTTCCCGCAGGACTGGCTTCTGGCGCTTTGCAAAAAAGAAAGCTGTACGGAAAGCGGACAGACTCCCGGCGGGTTGCTGTTGACCCGCTTGACAAAACGGGCCAGAAATTTCATTGTTTTTTCGTTTGTCTCATTTTTGTAGATCACTGCATGCTTACTCATGATACAGCCCTTTCTCCTATACCCTCTCCGGTCAGATCGCATCAAAGTACGAACTGTTCCGTTCTCGCCCCCGGCATGCCGGTGCATTCTCAAAAAATCCATCGATACGAAAAATGTAAGCGCTTACATTTCTTGTTTATCATTATACTGTCATGTCAACCGCTGTCAAGACTAACATTCCAGAAAAAATGCACAAAAAAATCCGGCGTTCTTTGACACGCCGGATTTTCGTTCTTTGTATTTCGTTTGAATAAAGGTATTTGCGCTTCTTCCCGTCACTTATGATATGGCTCATTTCTGCTGATCCGAAAGCTTCTGTAGATCTGCTCCAAAAGGATCAGCCGCATCAGCTGATGAGGGAAGGTCATCTGGGAAAAGCTCAGCTTCAGATCTGCCTTATCAAGGATCGATGCATACAGTCCCAGGGAACCGCCGATGATAAACTGAATGTGGCTCACGCCCCCTACCTTCAGATCATCCAGTTTCAGGGAAAGAGCCTCTGAGGAAAAACTTCTTCCTTCAATGGCAAGAGCGATCTGGTGTGCATCGGGTACAATGAGTTTTTCCAGTCTCTCCGCCTCTTTGGCCAGGATCTGTTCCCGCTCTTTTTCTCCTGCATTTTCAGGCGTCTTTTCATCCGTCGCTTCATAGATATGCAGATCGCAATAGCGGGAAAGTCTTTTTTCGTACTCTCCGATCCCTTCCCGCAGATACGCTTCCTTGATCTTACCCACACATAAAATATCAATCTTCATTTTCTTTTGTATAAACGCTGTTGTACCAGTCATCTGCCAGTTTCTCCAACAGCAGTTCATCCGTCCCGGGGAAAGTATTTTTAATGCCTGTCAGGATCACTTCCATACGCGGGAAATAAGCCTGTTCTTCGCTAAACTCTTCCTCCTGTTGTACAGCAGCCCTTTCTTCAATTTGCGCTTTTGAGAGGTTCTCTTTCAGATAATCATTGATCTGTCCGATCAGCTCTTCTTCTTTTTCCGCTGCATCCAGCAGTCCTTTCTGCGACCGGAAAGCCGCAATGCCAAGACAGAGGAAAACAAGGAACATGGCTCCCATAACACCGCAGATCATAACCTTGGAACTGCCGGCCAGGGGAATGGGGATCACTCCCAGATATAAAAGGATCACTGCCACTACGCCGATGGCTCCCACGATCATAAGGGCTCCGCCGGAGGAGCGGTACTCCTCTGCCTTTTGTCTGCTGGACTCGTAGGTTCTGGGACGAAGGGGAAGATCTTCCTCTGCGTACTGCTCACCGCCGGACATCTCGTCGCCCTGCTCATCCCCGGCCAAATCCTCCTGTCCCGCATCCCGGCGCATCTGCTCTTCCAACTCACTGATAAAACCTGTGAGCAGCTCTTTTGCTGCCGGCATATCCGCAGATCTTACAAACAGCTCATGGACCTTATCTTTTTCGTCAAAACGAACGGAAACACCTTCAAGGCCCTGCTGCAAAAGGAACTCCTCCATGGACCGTATGGTCTCTTCCTCACCGAAGATGATGGGGGTGGGGGAGTCATCCAGACTTTCCACCAGATCCACATCACAGTCAGGGCAATGGGTAAATCCTTCCCTGTATTCATTCTTACAAACGGGACACCACATATGCTGTCTCCTCTCTCTTTCGCATTTTTTCAGAAAAAGCGCAGTCCTTTATTTAGACAAAAATTCGTCAATTCCCTTAGCGCCTGCTTTACCTGCACCCATGGCAAGGATTACGGTTGCTGCACCTGTTACCGCATCACCGCCGGCATATACGCCTTCTTTCGTGGTCTTTCCGTTTTCTTCATCCGCAACGATGCATTTCCACTTGTTTACCTCAAGGCCTTCTGTTGTGGAACTGATCAGCGGGTTAGGGCTGGTTCCCAGACTCATGATCACACAGTCAGCATCGATGACAAACTCAGAACCTTCTACAGCTACCGGTCTTCTTCTGCCGGACTCATCAGGCTCACCCAGTTCCATCTTAATGCATTTTACGCCGCTGACCCAGCCGTTTTCATCCTGCAGGATCTCAACGGGGTTGGTAAGAAGGTCAAAAATGATGCCCTCTTCTTTTGCGTGATGTACTTCTTCCACTCTGGCGGGAAGCTCTTCTTCGGATCTTCTGTATACGATATGGGTCTCTGCGCCAAGACGAAGTGCGGTTCTTGCCGCATCCATAGCCACGTTACCGCCGCCTACGATGACAGCTTTCTTTGCTCTCATAATGGGAGTTGCGCTGTTTTCATCAAAGGCCTTCATCAGATTGCTTCTGGTAAGGTACTCATTAGCGGAGAACACGCCGTTTGCCTGCTCTCCGGGAATGCCCATAAACTTGGGAAGTCCGGCACCGGAACCGATGAACACTGCAGAAAAGCCTTCCTTTTCCATCAGCTCATCAATGGTGGTGGATTTACCGATGACCACGTTGGTCTCGATCTTTACGCCCAGACTCTTTACGTTCTCGATCTCTTTTGCAACAACACGGGTCTTGGGAAGACGGAACTCAGGAATACCGTATACCAGCACGCCGCCTGCCTCATGGAGTGCCTCGAAAATAGTCACATCATATCCCATCTTTGCAAGATCTCCCGCGCAGGTAAGTCCTGCAGGGCCGGAACCGATGACTGCTACTTTTTTGCCCTTCTTTTCCGTAGCCTTTGCAGGCTTGATGCCGTTCTTGCATGCCCAGTCAGCAACAAAACGCTCCAGCTTTCCGATGGATACCGGCTCGCCTTTGATGCCGCGGATACATTTCCCTTCACACTGGCTTTCCTGGGGACAAACACGTCCGCAGACAGCGGGAAGGGCACTTGACTCAGAGATGATCTCGTAAGCCGCTTTGAAATCTCCCTCTTTTACTTTCTCGATGAAAGCCGGGATATTGATGGATACGGGACATCCCTTTACGCACATTGCGTTCTTGCAGTTCAAACATCTGGAAGCTTCTGCCATAGCCTCCTCTTCGTTATATCCGAGACAAACCTCTTCGAAATTGGCAGCTCTCTCTTTTGCATCCTGCTCTCTGACAGGAACTTTTTTCATTACATCCACTTCCATTATTTGTCACCTCCGCACATTCCGCAGCCGCCGTGATGGGTATCACCCTCCTGCTGTTTCAAAAGAGCTCTTCCTTCTTCTGTCTTATAGATGATCATTCTCTTCATTGCCTGGTCAAAGTCAACTTTATGGCCGTCAAACTCAGGGCCGTCCACGCAGGCGAATTTCACCTGACCGTCAACGGTAAGTCTGCAGGCGCCGCACATACCGGTTCCGTCAACCATAATGGGATTCATGGAAACAATGGTGGGGATCTGCAGTTCCTTGGTTGTCAGGCAGACGAATTTCATCATGATCATGGGACCGATGGCAACGCAGACATCATACTGCTTGCCCTCTTTTTCCACAAGATCCTTTAAGGTGTTGGTAACCATACCGCTTCTGCCGTAGGATCCGTCATCTGTGGTGGGGAATACTTCTCCTGCCACTGCTTTCATCTCATCTTCCAGGATCAAAAGATCTTTGGTCTTGGCACCGATGATCACGTCCGCTTTCACGCCCTGCTCACTAAGCCATTTTACCTGAGGGTACACAGGAGCTGTTCCCAGACCGCCGGCAACAAAGATGATCTTCTTTTTACGCAGACTCTCAAGATCCTCTTCGCAAAACTCGGAGGGTTTTCCCAGAGGACCCACAAAATCGTGGAAAAAATCCCCTTCCTTCAGGGTCTTCATCTTGTTCGTGGCAGCGCCGATGCACTGGATCACGATGGTGACGGTTCCCTTTTCTCTGTCATAGTCACAGATCGTAAGCGGGATCCGTTCTCCGTTTTCATCCATACGCACGATCACGAACTGACCGGGCAGACAGGATGCAGCTACACGAGGCGCCTCAACATCGAAATACACAATGCTGGATGCCAGTTCTTTGGCTTTTACAATTTTGTACATTCCCTTTTCCTCCATGTTTTTTGTATGTAAATCTAAGAATGCTCTATAATCCCGAAGCGCTGAACTGCCCGGCAGAATTCTCCGTTACCTGAAAACTCTGACCTGTGGAAATATTCACGCCGTAATAATTACCGGTTCTCTGACGATTACCATCCGCGCTCTCAAACTGTTCTTCCATCAGATAGTAATCCGCATCCTGCATCCGGATAATGGAGATGGCACGATAGCTCCGTCTGCCTTCTCCCGTGGCAATATTCCCCTGGACATCCGCAAGGATCCCGGCGTTCACCAAAGCCTGGGTCAGCAGGTTCCCCGCCTGTTCCGGGGTAATGCCCGGATTCATCTCCAGCCTGTATTCCGCACTTGCCACCTGTCCGGCCTGTCCGTCCTCGTCAAAAATAGCGAAGTGGAACCGGCTGTCTCCCAGGGGCATGGGGATGGGCTTATCATAAACCCTGCTCTCTAAAGTAGGAGTCTGCCCGTTATCCGTATAGTAAATCTGATAGCCTTCGGAAGGCGCTTTTACTTCGATCATCTGGGGACTGTCATAGGTCCCGCTCTCCAACAGGATCTCCGGCAGCAGACTGTCATCTTCAATGGCTACCGTGATCTCATATTTTGCACTGCTCTCCGGTGAAATTATGCCGAAACTGTTCTTGTAAATGGCACGGATCTGATAGGTACCGGTATTATCCAAAAGAATGGGCATGGAGTAAACATCACTGTCTTCCGTGGGTTTACTGCCGTCTATTGTATAATATATGGTACCGGAACCCGTTGCAAGCAGTTTTACGGAAACCATCTCCACATATTTCCCCTCCGCCACGGAAAATTCCGGGGCCTGGGCTATATAATCCGCGTATTTGTCTGTCACCGTCTGATCCGGACAGGATAAAAGAATCTGGGCGATCTTTTCATAATCTCCGGATTTTTCATAGATCGGGATCAAAACGGAATAGGCATCCGTAAAGGCCGGATCGGTGATCAAAAGACCTTCCAGAACGATCCGCTCTTCATCGGTTCTCGAAAGGCCCGCATAAGCCTTTGCCACCAGCATCTTGGCATCCGATGAATTGGCTGCGATCTCCGAAGCCTTTCTGGCATATTCCAGCATCATTTCATAGTCACCCTGGCTTTCATAAAGCTTTGCCTGGGAAAGCTGGTATTCATAGGTGGATGTTGCGTTCTTTTTCATAAAAAACGCGATCACGCCGGCTGCCAAAAGCACAACCGTAAGACTCATGATCAGCAAAAACAGAGTCGGCTTCACGCCATGGGATCTGACATAAACCGTCTCTTCCCCGGAAGAGGATCCCTTGGAAATCTTTTTTCCCTTCAGGTTTTCCTTCGGCTTTTCTCCGCTCTTCTCCCCGGAGGATTCTTCGGAAGATACCTGCTTTTTTCCCTCTTCGGATCTGCGGCTCTTTTCTTCGCTTTCCTGCTTTTCCTTCTGCAGGGTCTTTTCTATATAAACTTGTTCTCTGATAACGGCATCCCGCGCCAGTTCCTGAGGGACGATCTCCTGGGTATTGGCCAGTTCAACGGCTATGGTGGAAATCGTTTCATCCATGCTCTGATTTACTTCTGCCTCATAGTCGGGCACCAGCTGCCTTTCCTTCCCGCAGCTTTCGCAGAACAGAGCTTCCTCCGGCATGGGTTTGCCACAATGCGGACATGTAATCACACTGTCACCCCTAACTGAAAGAACTTCCTCTTATCTGACGCCGCTGACGCAGTTTTTCATCAGCATGGCAATGGTCATGGGACCCACGCCGCCGGGAACCGGAGTAATGGCACCCGCCACTTCTTTTACATCTTCAAAGTCCACATCTCCGCAAAGCTTCTTGCCTTCCAGTCTGTGAATTCCCACATCAATGACAACAGCACCTTCCTTCACATAGCTGCTGTCGATCATTTTGGGTTTACCGATGGCCACAATGAGAATATCCGCACTCTTGCAGACTTCCTTCAGATCTTTTGTTTTGGAATGGCAGATGGTGACCGTGGCATTTTCACGGAGCATCAGCATGGCCATGGGCTTTCCTACAATGTTGCTTCTGCCGATGATCACGCAGTGCTTGCCTGTGATCTCCACATCGGATCGTTTCAGAAGTTCAATGATACCTGCGGGCGTACAGGGAAGGAATCCCTTTTCACCGATGCACATTCTTCCCACAGACTGGGGATGGAAGCAGTCCACATCCTTGTCGGGGCTGATGGTATCGATGACGGTCTTCTCGTCAATATGAGCAGGCAAAGGAAGCTGTACCAGAATTCCGTTCACATCGTCACGACCGTTCAGCTCTTCCACCAGTGCAAGAAGCTTTTCCTGGGTGGTATCTTCGGGCAGTTCATAGCTTTCCGAACGGATTCCCGTATATTCGCATGCTTTTTTCTTATTTCCCACATATACTGAAGATGCGGGATCGTTTCCTACTAAGATCACCGCCAGGGTAACTTCTTTGCCCTGCTGTTTTAATTTTTCTACCTGTTCTTTTACTTCGTCTTTGATCATCCCCGAGATCATTTTTCCGTCGATCAGTTTCATACCATACCTCCCTTAAAAAAGTCCTGTAATCCTACCTTCATCATTTACGTCTATGGAATATGCCGCAGGATTTTTGGACAATCCCGGCATCGTCATTACATTCCCCGTCAAAGCCACTACAAATCCGGCGCCTGCCGAAACGTACACTTCCCTGACCGTAACGGTAAAGCCGGAGGGTCTGCCGAGGAGCGCGGGCTGATCCGAAAGGGAATACTGGGTTTTTGCCATACATACCGGCAGATTCGAAAATCCCATTTCCGTCAGCTTGTCCACCTGCTTTTTCGCTGCAGCCGTCAGGCTGATTCCCTCTGCGCCGTAGATCTGTTTTGCCACGGTTTCCATTTTTTCGGTAAGTGAAAGGTCATCGTTATAAAGCGGCGTAAATTCGCCTTCTTCTTCCATGGCCTCCAACACCCGGTCTGCAAGATCCAGACCGCCTTCGGAGCCTTTTTCCCAAACTTCGGAAAGGGCAAAGCTGCATCCGCGGCCTTCCACAAAGTCTCTTACAAAAGCGGTTTCCTGCTCTGTATCCGAAACAAACGCATTCAGGGTAACCACCACGGGCACACCGTAGCGTTTCATGTTTTCCATATGTTTTTCCAGGTTTCCGATACCTTTTTTCAAAGCTTCCATATTCTCCGAAGAAAGCTCTGCCTTCGGCACGCCGCCGTTATATTTCAGCGCGCGGATGGTTGCTACGATAACGATGGCATCAGGTGCAAGACCGGAAAGTCTGCACTTGATATCCAAAAACTTTTCCCCGCCCAGATCGGAACCAAAGCCTGCTTCCGTAACCACATAGTCTGCCATTTTCAGGGCTGCTTTTGTGGCTCTTACGGAGTTGCATCCGTGGGCGATGTTGGCAAAAGGACCGCCATGTACCAGCGCCGGGGTATGCTCTAAGGTCTGGATCAAATTGGGACGGATGGCATCTTTCAAAAGGGCTGCCATGGATCCCACTGCCTTCAGATCTCCGGCCGTTACAGGATTGCCGGAAAGGTCATAGGCTACAATGATCCTGGAAAGTCTCTGCTTCAGATCCGTCATATCCTCTGCCAGGCAAAGGATCGCCATGATCTCGGATGCCACGGTGATGATAAAATGATCTTCTCTGACAAAACCGTTGGCTTTTCCGCCCATACCGATGACAATGTCCCGGAGGGCTCTGTCGTTCATATCAAGGCATCTTTTCCAAACGATATTTCTGGTATCGATGTTCAGCTCATTCCCCTGCTGGATATGATTGTCCAAAATAGCAGCCAGCAGATTGTTGGCACTTGTTACCGCATGAAAGTCACCGGTAAAATGCAGATTCAGATCCTCCATGGGAACCACCTGAGCATAGCCGCCGCCGGCAGCTCCGCCTTTGATACCGAAGCAGGGACCAAGAGAGGGTTCGCGAATGGCAATCACCGCATTTTTGCCGCGCTTTTGCAGCGCATCACCAAGGCCCACCGTTGTGGTGGTCTTTCCTTCTCCCGCGGGTGTGGGATTGATGGCTGTCACAAGGATCAGCTTACCGTTCCCGTTCCCTTCCAGCTTTTTTAAGCCTTCATCGGAGATCTTGGCTTTATATCGTCCGTAAAACTCCAGCTCTTCCTCTGTCAGGCCGGTCTTTTTTGCCACATCGGAAATGTGCCAAAGCTGTGCCTCCTGTGCGATCTCAATGTCAGATTTCATACTTTTTCTCCATTCTTTTCTGCTCTGTATGAGGAGTGTATCAGATCTCCTCCAAGAGTCGTTCAAACTCATCCGGTCCCATCAGGATCTTTCTGGCTTTGGTCCCCTCTTCGGGACCTACCACCCCATAATCAGCAAGCTGATCCATGATCCTGGCTGCTCTGTTAAAGCCGATCTTAAAGACTCTCTGGAGCATACCGATGGATGCTTTATCCTTTTCGATGATAAATCTTCCTGCTTTTGCAAAAAGTTCATCCCGCTCTTCGAAGCTGCTTTGACCATCCGTGCCGGAATCTCCCGAGCCGATGGCCTCCATCTGCTTCATCACTTCGTTTTCGTCTTCCCCATCGGTGCCGCTGTGTTCCTTTAAAAAATCCACAACCGCCGCAACTTCCTTATCGGAAACAAAAGCGCCCTGTACCCTGACAGGCTTGGGGATACCCTGAGGATAGAACAGCATGTCTCCTTTTCCCAGCAGTTTTTCCGCACCTACCATATCCAGAATGGTTCTGGAGTCTACGCCGGAAGATACCGCAAAGGCAATACGGCTGGGCATATTTGCTTTGATCAGACCGGTGATGACATCCACACTGGGTCTTTGGGTTGCGATCACAAGATGGATCCCCGCCGCACGGGCAAGCTGTGCGATACGGCAGATAGCTTCTTCCACATCTCCCGGTGCCACCATCATAAGGTCTGCCAGCTCGTCCACCACGATGACGATCTGAGGCAGCTTATCCATGGGCTGTCCGTCATTGGTGGTAAGCTCTTCCATTTTGCGGTTGTAGCCCTTCAGATCCCGGACACCCTGCTCCTCGAATTTCTTGTAGCGGTCCATCATTTCATTGACACCCCACTGCAAAGCAGCAGCGGCCTTTTTCGGATCGGTGACCACAGGAAGGAGCAAATGGGGAATCCCGTTATATACGCTAAGCTCCACCACCTTGGGATCAATGAGGATCAGCTTTACTTCCTCCGGTCTTGCTTTATACAAAATACTCATGATCAGGGTATTGATGCAAACCGATTTACCCGATCCGGTAGATCCTGCAATGAGCATATGAGGCATCTTTGCAATATCCGTCACCATGACCTGACCGGCAATATCCCGTCCTACGGCAAAACTCAGTTTGGAGTCATTCCTTTTGAATTCTCCCGACTCCAAAAGTTCCCGCAGACTGACCATGGTATTTTCTTTATTGGGCACCTCGATCCCCACTGCGGATTTCCCGGGAATGGGTGCTTCAATACGAATATCCGTAGCCGCCAGCGCCAGCTTAATATCATCCGAAAGGGAAACGATCTTGGAAACCTTCACGCCGGGCTCCGGCTGCAGTTCAAATCTTGTTACCGCCGGACCTCTGCTGATATCCGTAACCTTCGCCTTCACCTTAAAGGTATCCAGGGTCTGCGTCAGCATCAGCGCCGTCTGGCGAAGCTCCTGATCGGAAGAAACATTCTTTTTGCCTCCCGGCAGGGACAGCAGATTCAAAGGAGGCTGTTTATAAGGCTTCTTTTTGGGTTTGGGCACTGCTGTTTCGACAGGGGCGGTTTCCTCTTTCCTTTCCGGTGCCAAAAGCCTGTCTGCCTCTTCTTCCAACGCTTCCTCGATGGAGCGCATATCGGACTGCTCCTCCTGGGGAGTAATCCTGTCTTTTAATTCAATCTTATGCTTTTTCTTATTGGCGGAAGCGCCGGGCAGATCTTCCGTGATTTCTTCCATCTCCGCAGCCCTGACCACCGCATCGGCCAGTCCTCCCCGGCTTTCTTCGGCCGCAGACTCTTCCGTTTCCGTATCCAGTCCCTTGATACGGATCTTTTCCAGATCTTCAGCCATCTGAAGCTCTTTCATCTCTTCCGTATTTTCCGCTTCATTTTGGGCGATATCCGCTTCGCTCTCCCCGGCTTCTTCCTGCTGGGTCAGGGTGGTATCAAAGGTTACGCCCTTAACTTTTTTGCGTTCTCTCTTCTCCTCATCCTCCCGGAGTCTGTCCGCAACCCGTTCTTTTCTGGCTCTGCTGCGCTCCTGCCTCTCCTCGGACCTTCGGTCATTGCGCTGCATGCGGTATTCCATATCCTCATGCATATTGTCAAACATCCTGCGGCCGGTTTTCTGCAGACCGCGAAGGATGGAACGCTCCGTGATCAGAACAAAGGTCACAAGAAACAGGATCACTGAAATGGTGATGCATCCCACATTTCCGATACCACCTGCCATCCACTTTGCGATACCGCCTCCCAGTAAGCCGCCGCTTACTATATGTTCTTTTGCAAATCCGTAATATTCCTTTGCGCTGTTTCCGATCTTATCCAGTCCGCCGATCATGGCAAACAGTACTTCCAGCACCAGAAACATGATCACGGCGCTGATCTCTTTGATCACCACCACAGGTTTTCCGAGATTTACCACAACAAATACGGATCCGAAAAATGCCACCAGGGGAAAAATATATGCAAGCACGCCAAAAAGACCGAACATAACGCTGCTTACCGCGTCTCCGGCCTTACCGATCAGATGAAAATTACATAAAAACAACAGGATGGTTACGGCAAATCCCAACCAAAGGATCACCTCATCCCTGACCGCAACATCGATCCGCTCCTGCTGACGGGATCTGCTTCCCGATCTTTTTCGGGAGCTCCCGCTTTTTCTGCTGCCGGATCTCTTAGCTGCGGAAGGCTTTCTTCCTGCAGAGGATGCCATAGTCTCTCCGTCCTTTTATCCTGACTTTTTGAAAATATCTACTCCTGAATGTCGTAATAATTCCGACTGGGTCTTTCAATATCGTAATGCATCTGGTCCTGCGGTACCTCATAGTCATAGTCCGTACCGCTTCGATCCGTATGGGGTGTAGGCCCCGGCAACGGATTCTTGATCAGATTGGGTTTCTTAGCATCTTTTTGAAAAAGCCCCATAGTGATACCCCCGTATCAGTCCTTCTCACTCTCCAGATAAGTTTCAACCTGATATCTCGGTCTGTGTTTTACCTCCAGATAGATCTTCCCGATATACTGCCCCACAAGGCCGATGGCAAAAAGCTGCAAGCCGCCAAGAAGCCATACTGAAAGGATCAGGGAAGTCCAGCCGGGCACAACATGACCGCTTCCGTATGAGATCAGCGCGTAGATCCCTGCCAGAATACACAGGAAAATGATCACGCCTCCCAGAGTTGTTACAAAATTGATGGGTTTTACGGAAAAAGAAGTGATGCCGTTCCATGCCAGGGAAAGCATTTTCCCCAAAGGATATTTCGACTCACCGGCAACCCGTTCTTTCCGTTCATAATATACCTGATCCGTCCGGTATCCCAGCATAGGGACAATACCGCGGATATACAGGTTGGTTTCTTCAAATTTCGCAAAATGCTCTACCGCCCGTTTACTCATCAGCCGGTAGTCCGCATGGTTATAGATCGTCTTTACCCCAAGGGCAGCCATAAACTTGTAAAAAGCCTCCGCCGTAGTCCGTTTAAACAGGGAGTCTTTTTTCCTGTCATTTCTAACACCGTAAACAATATCGCAGCCGTCATGGAACTTGTCGATCATTTCTTCCATCACGTCCGTATCATCCTGCAGATCCGCATCAATGGAAATGAGCATATCGCAGCTTTTCATGGCGCAGAGCATGCCGGCCGTCAGGGCAAACTGATGCCCCACATTTCCTGCCAGCTTCAGCCCTTCCACATAAGGGTATTTATCATGATATTCACTGATCAGCTGCCAGGTTTTGTCCCGGCTGCCGTCATCCACAAACAACACAAAGCTGTCCCTTGCGATCTTGCCTTTTGCAGCAAGCTCGCCCAGTACATCCCCCAATTCCTTAACGGTAATGGGGAGCATCTCTTCTTCCTGATAGCAGGGAACAACTATGGCAAGTCTGTTCTTCAAGGTTATGCTTCCTCCCAGTTATGATATACAGCCTGTACATCATCATCGTCATCCAAAAGATCCAGGGTTCTGTTAAACTGCTTGATGTCATTCTCGTCGGTAAGAGTCACATAGGTCTGGGGGATCATGGTGATCTCCGCCTGCGCCATGGGGATCTTAGCTTCATTCAAAGCATCGTATACTGCCTGGAAATCATCCGGTGCTGTTACGATCTCAAAGCTGTCCTCTTCCTCGGAAAAATCCTCTGCGCCGGCATCAAGAGCCAGCATCATCAGATCATCCGCATCCATTTCACATTCTTCCTTGTCGATGATGATCTGACCTTTTTTATCGAACATGAAAGACACACAACCCTGGGTGCCGATGCTTCCGCTCCCCTTTGTAAAAGCACTTCTCACATTGGCAGCGGTACGGTTCTTGTTATCCGTCAGCGCCTCTACGATCACGGCAATACCGCTGGGGCCGTATCCTTCGTAGCTAACAGCTTCGTAATTTACGCTTCCGCCTTCACCGGCTGCTTTCTTGATACCGCGTTCAATGGTATCGTTGGGCATATTGTTAGCCTTTGCTTTCGCAATGACCGTTGCCAGTTTAAAATTGTTAGCCGGATCCGGTCCGCCTTCCTTTACCGCAACTGCGATCTCTCGACCGATGATGGTAAAGATCTTACCCTTGGCCGCATCGTTCTTTTCCTTTTTGTGTTTAATGTTGGCAAATTTAGAATGTCCTGACATAACTCCTCCTTATATAATGATAACAGTACTAAGCTGTTATCCTGAATACGTAGCGAACCGGTCACTGGTCGTTTTTAACAGGGCCGGGCTCCTTTGTTACCAAAACCTCTCTGATCACCTTCCCCGAAACGGAAAGACTTTTGAAATGGTAGCCTCCGTAATCCATTTCCACCACTTCATCCTCTTTGGGAATGTGACCAAGGTTTGCTGTCATCAGTCCGTTCAGCGTTTCGATCTCGCCGGCTTCAAAGGTGATCCCCAGCCGTTTCCCCAGACCATCCAGATCTGTCTGTCCGTCGATCTCATAACGGTCGGCACCTTTTTCCGTAATAGAAGTATCATCCTCATCATACTCATCGAGGATCTCTCCCACGATCTCTTCCAGGATATCCTCCATAGCTACCAGACCCACAGTCTGACCGTACTCATCAATGACCATGACAAGATGGATCTTATTCAGCTGCATTGCCTCGAAAAGATTGTTCAGCTTCCTGGTTTCGGGGATGAAACGCACTTCCCTGATCAGACCGGGAACAGTGCGGACGCTCTTTTTATCGTTCCTGCCGCCGGCAAGGGCTCTGCATGCATCCTTAAAATGGATCTGTCCTACAATATGGTCCAAATTTCCTTCGTATACGGGAAATCTGGTATTGTGGGATTTGAGCATAAAGTCGTATGCCGCCTTCAGCGACATTTTGGCATCAATGGCCACGATATTTCCCCTGTGAGTCATGATATCACTGGCACATTTATCGGAAAAAGCAAAGATATTATGGATCATCTCCGCTTCGTTTTCCAGTACCACACCCTGTTCATGTCCCTCGTCCACCATGGAAATGATGTCTTCTTCCGACTGCTGCTTGGAACGCTTGATTCCGAACAAATCTCCACCTCTTTCTTTTCGGCAGTGCAGATCGCCTATTTAGTGCCGATCAAAAAAATGCACACTCGAATTAGTATATCATTTACGCTCTTTTTTTGTCAAACATACTCTCTGGGCACCCTGGGCGTAAACAAACAGCAAAGCTCATAATTAAAGCGCCCGCTGATATTCCCCAGTTCCTCGGCTGTAATGGTCTGATCGCCGTCTTTTCCAAGGAGCGTTACCACGTCACCGTTAGCAGCTTCCGGCAGATCCGTTACATCCGCCATAAACTGGTCCATGCAGACGCGCCCTAAGATCCTGCAGCGTTTGCCCCGGATCAGAACCTCTCCTTTTCCGGAAAGACCTCTGGGATATCCGTCTGCATATCCCACGGGTATGGTAGCGATGCGCATGGGCCTGTCGGATACAAAGGTCCCGCCATAGCTTACCGCCGTCCCCGCCGGGATGTCTTTGATATAAACGATCCTGCTGTATACGGAAAGGGCCGGCTGCAGTGGCAGGATATCCTTTCTGACTTCCTCGGAAGGCCAGAGACCGTACAGGGCAATCCCTGCTCTTGCGATGTCCAGATTAGCCTTGGGATACTCAATGATGGCAGCGCTGTTGGAGGCATGATAATAGGTGATCCTGCCGGGGAAGGCCTCTTTCACTCTGTCTGCAAACTGCATATAGCGGGCAAACTGCGCCTCCAGAGCTCCTTTGTCGGTTTCATCGGCTCTTGCAAAATGGGTGAACATCCCTTCCGTTTCGATCTGCTCCGTATCCATGGCTTTTTGGATAAAAGCCATTCCCTTATCATCCGGCGTGATCCCGATGCGGCTCATTCCCGTATCCACCTTAATGTGGACTTTGGCTTTTACGCCCATCAGATCGGCGGCCCTGGATATGGCCGTGATCTGATCCTCCCGAAAAAGGGTCATCCGCACATCATGTTTGATCATCTTCGGATAGTCTTCCTCAAACACATATCCCAAAATCAGGATCGGTTTTTTCAGTCCTGCTTCCCGCAGCTGCAGTGCCTCGTTTGCGGTTGCTACCGCATACCCGAACACATAATCAAGTGGCTCTAAGCTTTTTGCAATGGGCACTGCCCCGTGTCCGTAGCCGTCAGCTTTGATCACGGCAATGAGCTTTGTATCTTCCTTTGTATTATGATGCATGGCATCCATGTTTGCCCGGATGGCTCCCAGATCAACCCGGGCCCAGATCCTGTTGTTCATTTTTCAATCCTCCGTTCCTGAAACTTACTTATAAACCTTTGATCACAGCGGGAATACTGCGGATCAGATCCGATGGCCGCATACTGTTTTTCCCTAAAACGCCGGCCGCCTTATCTCCGGCCAGGCCGTGCAGATACACTCCAAAGAGTGCTCCGGAAAAAGCTTCCCTCCTGCGTCCGGACAGGGCTGCGATCACACCCAGCAGGCAATCTCCGCTTCCCGCCACAGCCATGCCGTCATTTCCGCCATGGCAGAGCGCATATCTGCCATCCTCCGAGCAGACAAGCGTCCCCGCATCCTTTAAAACCAAAACACAGTCTTTTTCTTTTGCAAAATTCAGGGCGATGCTTAACCGATCCGCAGCGATCTGCTCTGTGGTCAGTCCGGTCAGTCTTGCAAACTCTGCCATATGAGGCGTTAGGATCTTGCGGGCTTTGGTCCTCTGCAGCGCCTCCCACAGCTCTTCATGCCGGGATAAAAGGGTCAGGGCATCCGCATCCAGTAAAAGGATGGGCTTAACGCTTTCCCGGGCCACAACCTCAAACAGACATCTGAGCCTCTGGCATGCCTCCTCACCCGTTCCGATGCCGGGTCCTGCCGCGATCACATCTCCAAAACGGACATGCTGCAAAATAGTTTCCTCCAGCTTACTTTCTTCCCGGGGAAGAGATGTAAATACCACCTCCGGTACCGCTGCGATCAGCGGTCCCTGCAGCACTTCATCAGATAAAACCTTCAAATAACCGCATCCGGACATAAAAGCCGCCTTCGCTGCAAGATGCAATGCCCCCGGCACCTTGCCGCTTCCCGCATAAAGCACCACTTTTCCAAAGCTTCCCTTATGCCCCCGGGGATCACGGGAAAGCGTCTCTTTCAGATCTGACTTTTCCGGCATCATGCCGCATACCGCCTGTTCTCTCTGATAAAAAATCCCGCAGGAAGAAACCGTAACGGACCCGGCCGCATATCTGCCGTCGGATAAAAACAGGCCCGGTTTCGGGGCACCGAAGGTTATGGTCTGGTCAGCCTTCACAAAAACCTTCTCTCCCGCTTCATTTGCCGGGCAAAAACCCGTATCCGCATTGATCCCTGTGGGAACATCCAAAGAAAGCTTAAAGCCTGAAGCTGCGTTCATCCACAGGGCGGCTTTTTCATAGTCACCGGAAAGTGGTCTGCTGCAGCCGATCCCCAGCATGGCATCCACATAAATACAGCTTGCATCCTGCTGCCTTGCCGATTCTTCCTCAAAAAAAGACACCTCGACAAATGCGCCGGATGCTTTCCGCTGAAAAGGTGTCAGTATCGTCTCTAAAATTGTTAGCTGCTGCTGATTTTCCTCGCTTCGTTTCTCCGGATTCCCCACAAAGAGAAGGCGGACCTGCCACCCCTTTTCAAACAGGATCCTGCTAAGGGCAATACCGTCTCCTCCGTTGTTTCCCATACCGCATAATACGGTTGCCGCTCCCGCAGTGGGAAACCGTTTTCTGATCAGCGATGCAGCGCTGACCGCGGCTCTCTCCATCAAAACGCAGGACGGAATCCCGCATTTTTGCATGATCCGTCCTTCTTTTTCTCTCATCTTTTCTGTTGTAGCAATCTGTTTCATATTGCTTCTCCTGCCGGCAGGCCGCCGGATCACGCATTTTCGCTATCCTCAGGCTCACTTTGCTGGGGCGTATCGTGCAAGATCAACGCTTTTCCGTTGCGCTTCATGGGATTATCATCCGGATTATATTTCATATCAAAGATCTCGATGACCTCCGGCCCGAAAATGTCATGCATGTAGGAATAGAGTTCTTCGTTCATCATCTCTTTTTCCTGCTTGCGCACCACATTCTTTTTCAATTCGATACGGATCTCATTGATCCACTCCTCGATCTCCAGGATCTTCTCCGTATTTTCCCGAAGCACCTGATAGCATACGTCCATACTCATCAGCATCAGGGTTTTATTCTCCCGATACAGTTCCGTCTCAATATCCAAAAGTGCATCCTGGGCATCATCGATCTTATCGTTGCATTCTTCGATCAGTCGTTTATTCTCATCCTGTTTATGGCTCTCTTCCGCAGAAAGCGGCCGCTCTTCATCTCCCATCAGGGTTACGATCTCATTCATCAGCTTCTGTTTCAGCCGCTTCAGATCCTTGATATCATTATTGGTCTTCCCCTGCCGTTTCAGGATCTCGTTTACCACATCCTCCTGCTCGAGGATCTCTTTACTGATACCTGTCTGGGTAAACAGTCTGTGCCATTTATTATCCAAAGTAAGGATCGGAATATTTTTCCCGTCCAGCGCCGGAATATAGACTTCCTCTTTTCTTGCCATAGTACTTCCTCCCTACACTGTCATCCGGTCTGCATAGATGAATTTATTTTACCACGTTTCAGCGATTCTGTCATAAAAAATACCACTTTTTGTATCCTGCATTGCGAAAGAGGCTTTATCTTGTTATAATCGGAAGTTGAATGATCGAAATACGGCTAAAACGGAGTTAGAAATGATTTTATCGGTACAAAACATAGAAAAAAGTTATCCATCCCAAACTTTATTCAAGGATGCCTCCTTTCTTTTGGAGGATCAGGAAAAGGCTGCCATTGTCGGTATCAACGGTGCCGGCAAGACCACCCTTCTTCGTATGATTACGGGGAATGAGCGTCCCGACGGCGGCACCGTCACCTTTTCCAAAGACATCACCTGGGGATATCTGGCACAGGAAAACGATGAGGATACCCCTCTTACCATCTACGAGCTGATGCTCAGCAAGAAAAAAGACCTGGTGGAGCTGGAGGAAAAGCTTTCCACCCTGCAAAAACAGATGCATGCGCTTCAGGAGCAGGGAGACGAAAACAGTCCGGAGCTTCTTTCCCTCATCGATCAGTACAGTAAGATGCAGACAACTTTTGAGCATATGGACGGTTACAGCTATAAATCCCTGCTAACAGGCATGCTCAAGGGACTTGGTTTTTCCGAAGCGGATTTTGACAAAAAAGTAAACACCCTTTCCGGTGGCCAGAAAACCAGAGCGCATCTGGCTTCTTTGCTGTATCAAAGCCCCGATCTGATCATTCTCGACGAGCCTACCAACCACTTGGATATCGCGGCCATTGAGTGGCTGGAATCCTTTTTAAAAAACTATAAGGGCGCCGTCCTTCTGATCTCCCACGACCGGTATTTTCTGGACAATATCGTAACCAAGGTCATTGCCATTGAAGAAAAGGGGCTTCGCACCTACCGGGGCAACTATACGGAATATGCCAAAAAAGCTGCCATGCTCTACGAAGCAAAGCTGGCCGCTTACTATAAACAATCTGCCGAGATCGCCCATCAGGAAGATGTGATCCGAAAGCTGAAATCCTTTAACCGTGAAAAATCCATAAAGCGGGCTGAAAGCCGGGAAAAGATGCTGGATAAAATGGAACGCCTGGAAAAACCCGAGGTGCTAAAAGACAAAATGCATCTTGCCCTGCATCCGGATTCCGAAAGCGGGAAAGATGTGCTCATGGCGGAAGAACTCTCCAAAAGCTTTGGGGAGAATCATCTGTTTTCAGGCATCAGTTTTATGATCCGAAAAGGGGAACATGTGGCCATGATCGGCAATAACGGAACCGGCAAGACCACCATGCTCAAGATCCTTACAGGCCTTTTGGATCCCGACAGCGGGACCTGCACCCTGGGAACCGGTGTAAAGATCGGATACTATGACCAGGAGCATCACGAACTGTCTGCGGAGAAAACCCTTTTTGACGAGATCTCCGATACCTATCCTACGCTGGATCAGACAAAGATCCGAAACACTCTGGCTGCCTTTTTATTCACCGGCGATGATGTACAAAAAAAGATCTCCGCCTTAAGCGGAGGTGAAAAAGGACGCCTGTCTCTGGCTAAACTCATGTTATCCGGTGCTAACTTTTTGATCCTGGACGAACCTACTAACCATTTGGATATCGCCTCCAAGGAGATTTTGGAACAGGCCATCCGAAACTATGACGGAACCCTTTTGTACGTCAGCCATGACAGATACTTTGTCAATCAGACGGCCCACAGGATCCTGGATCTTTCAGGCAGAGCCCTGTATGATTTTCCCGGGAATTATGATTATTATCTGGAGAAAAAAGAAACGGTTGAATCTGCAGGATCTTCCGCTAAATCCCTTTTTGCCGGAAATGACCCGGCTGCAGGCGACGACTCCTCCGATGCTAAGACTCAGGGTAGCGCCACAGACGGCAAAACAGACTGGCAGATGCAAAAGCAATTGGAAGCTGCCAGACGTAAACAGGAAAATGAACTGAAAAAATGCGAAACACAGATCGAAGAACTGGAGACAAGACAGGAAGAGATCAACACCCAGCTGTCCGATCCGAAAAACGGTACGGATCTTCCCCTTTTGCAAAAGCTTGCAAAGGAGCAGGATGAAATCAACGAAAAACTCAGCGTGCTTTACGAAACCTGGGATACCCTGGCTGAAGGCTGAGGCAGGTTATCTTGCCGGCCAGTTAAAAAACATCATTGCTAACCCTGACAAAATCAGGATCGGTCCTACAAGCAGGGCTATGAGCGCCGATTTCCCGCTGTCTCCGTGAATGATCTGCGGGTTGGCGGGATCATAAAAGATTTTGATCCTGCTGCCCTCCCGGTAGCCGGATTCATAATAATCCGACTCTCCCTGATATGCTATGCCATTTACTTCATAATTCACATATACGATATGTCTGTAATCTGCAACCCCTTCTGCATCTTTTCCTCTGTAATCCTCCTCAATATGGTCGATCACAGCGGTGGTACTCCGGAATCCCTTCGTTTGAAAAAACTTCAAATATACTCCCAACAGCGAACAGATCACACCGCTGAGGATAAATATCACCTTTACGATCTTAACAGCCATTCTCCCTCTCCCGACTCACCTGTACATCCCCGTTTCCGGGATTTATTCTCCTGTCACTGCATGAAAGATAATACAGTTAGGACTTGCGATCTTCATCTCTTTTCCGTTCATGACGATAAGCCCTTTTTCCATATCCGTTGTAAAGAAGGTCATAGTGCCGGATTCGTGATTGAGGCTTACCAGATGCTTGTTATCCGGAAACAGGGCAATATCCTTGGGATAATCGCCGCTGATGGGCAGACAGAAGATTTTGGAAAGCTGTCCGTCTTTATGATTGATCTTATAGCAGACTGCACTGTTGTCACCCGCATTGGAACTGATCAGGTATTTTTCATCCGCGGAAAAATTCAGTGCACTGGCTGCGGATCCTCCCGCATGGTAATCGTTCAGCGTTGAAATGTTCTGCACCTTGGTAAAATACGGATTCCCGTCTTCTTCCACATAAGCATAGGCATCAATATAGTTCTTTATCTCATGAACGATATAAACGAATTTGCCGTCCTTGGTCATCTTGATATGACGGGGCGCAGAATCGATCTCCGAACGGATCACGTCCACCAGCTTCAGCTTTCCGGTCTCATGATTGACCCTGTACACGTCCACATGGTCCATACCGATATCGGCTGCCATGAGATAATGGTTGTCTCTGGTCATCTTTACGCAGCTTGCATGGGGTCTGAAATTTCTCTCCGCAACGGAACCCATGCCTTTTAAGTAGATCTCATCCGTGATCTCGCCCACGCTGCCGTCCTTATGAAGGCGCAGCACTGTGATCTTACCGTCATGATAGCCTGCCACAAAAAGAAAATGCTCTTCGTAATCCGTGGACAGATAACATCCTCTCATGCCGTTGATCCCTGCATGGTTTAAAAACTTCAGGCTGCCGTCCTCTTTGATCTTATAGGATTCCACTCCGAAATCCGTAATGGAATACAGGAATTTTTCATTGTGTGAAATGGTGATATAGGAAGAGTTAGTGATCTCAACCTGATCCTTTTCCTGCAGTCTTCCGTTCTTCATATCCACATCAAAGATCTTAATGCCGTGATGGTCTCCCATGGTATAAGTAGCAACATATGCTACATATTTCTTTTTCCCAGCCATACTCTGCTCCTTCTCTTATGTCATTTATCCATTTGATACTGCCTTCTTATACGCGCCCTTCTTTTTTCCTGAAGGCGTGCCCGTTTCAGTGCTCTTCCGAATGCCCTTCTCACCGCGACCTGCACTCTTCGCTGCCGCATTCTTGTGGGAATGCTTTTTTTCCGGAGGATGTGATCCCTGATGTAAGCAAAAGTTTCCTTCTCACCGTATCTTGCCAGCATCATCAGCATCAGCTCCAGCAAAGCTTCCGTTTTCGGATGTAAAAACCCTTTTCCCTTTCCTTTGGAAAAATACAGAAGCGGGTCACTGTCTTTATATGCCGCGCCGTTGTACACCTTACTGGCGGCAACCCGGTCCATAAACATCTCTACCACATATCTTCTGGGCATCTGGGCCGGTGCAAATCCTGTCTCGATCTCCACCGCGCTGTAATCGATCCAGTATTCATAGTGGTGCTTGTTCCGCCCCTTATGATGAAGCCACGCGGAAGAATATCCTTTTTCCTCCCGCTCCGCATTATTGGGACTGCGGTTCCCCTGATAATATCTGGCTCCCACCAAGAACTCCGAGGGGGCATATTTGGAAAGATCATGGGTCAGGCCCTGATAATACAGCCCCACGCTAAAGCAGCCTTTGGCAACCAGATATCTGTGATAGGTTATGGTCTTAAAATGTTTCCACATCTTTGTCAGCATAAGGCACCTCTGATCATTTTGCAGCTGTTTTACCCTGCATATTCCTGCGACTCTTGCTTCCCTTTTCCTTACCGTTATAGTGTCCGGTCAAAAGGATCACGCTTCTCGGCCGCACCTTTACGATCCGCTGTTTATTCTCTTTTTCTTTCTCCGGTTTTTTCCCTTTTCCAGCCGGCTTGGACTGCGCAGCCCGGAGCTTTGGCAAAAGGCGGGTTCCCTCGATCTCAAAACCGCCCGGGTTTTTCTCATCGCCGGTATCTTTGGTATCGCAGATCACGTTCCATTCATAACCTGCAGGCAGATCCGGCAGCGCGAAATCATGCTCTACCCAGTGCATGTTCATGGCAATATAGATAAAATCATCCGTCTTTCCTTCCGGCATGGCTTCATACATACCGCAAAGGAGGATTCCCAAATGTCTGTTATAGTTTTCCATCTGGGCATACCAGGCATTCTGTCCGTGATAGGAAAGATCCGGGTAGCCGCAGGAAATAGTGTCCATGATCTGCAGGGGATCTTTTCTGTGCAAAATAGGATGCTTCTTTCGGAAAGCAATGAGTTTTTTCGTATAGTCCGAAAGTGCAGCGCCCATTTTATCCGGCTTCCAAACAAGCCAGTTGGTGGTATTGTCCTGACAGTAGGGATTGTTGTTCCCTCCTGCGGAATGGCCGAATTCATCTCCGGCCTGCAAAAAAGGAACGCCCTGGGATAAAAGCAGGAAGGCAAGTGCGTTCTTGCGCTGGGAAAGCCGCATCTGCAGGATACCCTTCTTCCTGGTATTTCCTTCCACACCGCAGTTCCAGCTGTAATTATACTCGCTCCCGTCCCGGTTATTTTCCCCGTTGGCCTCATTGTGCTTCTGATCGTAGGAAACCAGATCCAAAAGGGTAAAGCCCCTGTAATCTGCTATATGGTGGATCACCGCTTCGTTTTTGGTATTGCGGCGCATATGCTCGGACATGGTCCGCAGCATATCTTCATCCCCTTTTAAATACTTTCTGGCATCGCACCTGAAATCATCTTTGTAAGAAGCCAGATTCCGGAACTGGGGATCTCTTCTGGCACCGGCAAAGATCCGCTCTCCGTCCGGCTCCTCCATGATCAGCTTCGTTCTGGCAAGCAGAGGATCCAGTGCCAGCAGGGATCTTGGAATCTTCATTCCCACCAGATGGAACCCGTCCACATGATACTCCGTTACCCAGTAATGAATCACCCTTTGGATATAGCAGGGATCACACTGAATGGGGAAATAGATCTGCATGATCATCTCCATACCGTTTGCATGGAGAGCGCGGATCAACTTTTTAAAGGAACGCACCGGATCATGATAGGCCGAATAGGATGTCTTGGGTGCAAAAAAATAATTGCCGTGGTCTGCAAACCCCCAATAGTTGATCCGATATTGCCAGTTGGCATTGATGATATTCGCATCGGAGCCGTAGAGCTCCGCAGTTTTTTCCGTCGCCTCATAAGCCGGGTTCAGGATCATTTCGTTAAACTCATAAACCGGCATACACTCGATGGCCGTCACACCCAGCTCCTTGAAATAGGGGATCTTATCCTCCACACCTTCAAAGGTACCTCTGTGATCCTTCGGAACACCGGAGGAAGGGTGTTTCGTAAAGCCTCTTACATGAAGCCCGTAAATGATGGTATCCTTGTAATCTGTTTCCGGACAGCGGTCCTTTCCCCAGTCAAAAGCCTCCTCCGAAGGCAGAATGCCTTTTAAGGGTTTCTCTTCCTTCTGCAGGCGCCCCCAGACATTACGGCCTTCCACGGCTTTTGCGTAAGGATCCATGATCAGTTTTTCATCACAATAAAAAAGATAATACCGATACTGCGACATATCCGCACAGATCCGCACAGCATAGGTATTACCGATCCTGCAGTCCCCGGGAAAAGGGATCTTAAAGGGATGTTTTTTGATATCATACAAAACAATACCGCATTCCTTCAGGGGAAGACGCTCAAAAGAGACAGCCACATTCAAGCCGCCGGCTGCTGTCGAAACCCCCATAGGGTACGGTATTCCTTTTTGGATCAACAAGTCATTATTCATCAAAAACGGGTTCCTTTGTTCTTCATAAAGTAAGCTAGACTAACTTTGGCAGCACGTCGCATACAGATTCATGTATGACAAGATCAGCCGCCTTATCGGTAAAATGCTCATGCTTGGTGATCAGGATCAGCTTCTCGTTCTGATAATGGTTCACCGCATAGCGAACATTGGTATCAAAAAGATTGGTTCCCAGCACCAGCAGAACATCCGCTTTGGAAACGGCATTGACCGCATCCGTTAAAATATCATTGCGCATCCGCTCACCATGAAGCCTGATCCCCGGCCTGATGCGCGATCCGCATACATCACAGACGGGCATTCCCACGCTGTCCCTGATATACTCCATGGGAAACTTTTTCTGACATTTGCTGCAGTGATTGTCATGAATGCTGCCGTCAAGTTCGTATACGTTACCAATATCAAACTCGTTATGCAGACCATATATGGTATAGGTAATGACACCCTTCAGCTTCCCGGAACGATACAGTTTTTCGATGGCCGGAAATGTTGCGGTAGGTGTCAGTGATGTGCTGAGGATCTCCTTTTTGTAGAAATCATAGAACCGCTCCATACGCACATTGTAAAAGCCGGCGGACATGATCTCCTCCGGGCATTGGTGATACTGCTCCTCGATCCGATATGCTTCCGTATCCCGGTCAAAATTCAGCGCACCACACTCCATCATGACGCCGATGCCTGCCATGATCACAACATTGTCCGACTTTTGGATCAGACTTCTGGCATATTCAATTCTCTCCTCCGGAGTCATTGCTGCCGTTTTTGTTTGTGTTTCATTCATGAATCATACATCTCCCGTTACAGGTAAACAGTAGTATCCCTTCCTTCGTTTTCCCTCTTTTTTGTTGCTTCCGAAAAAAATTACTGATATACTGTTCGCATAATTAAAATTATTATAGCACATTTCCCCGATTGTGCCAAATAAATAGGCGCTCGGGAAGGAAAAAGGAGGCGCCATGAGCGAAGAAGAAAAAAGAACTCTTGAAGAACCTGATGAGGAAATGACTGTGACCATCGAAACCGATGACGGTCAGAGCGTTGAATGCTCCGTGATCACCATATTTGAAGCCATGGGAAGAGACTATATCGCACTGCTCCCCGAAGCACCCGAGGGCGACGATGAGGAAGAGACAGATGTATGGTTCTACCGGTTCTCCGAGAATCCCGATGATCCCAATGAGGAACCGGTTCTGGATGATATTGAAAGTGATGAAGAATTTGAGGCTGTCCTCGACGCCTTCGATCAGTTCCTGGATGATGTGGAATTTGAAGAAATGTGATCTTTCACATCCCGCAGCTCTTCTATGAACAACGACTCCTTCTCCTGCGTGTTTTCAGGATTGAAAACGCAGGAGATCAGGAGTTTTTCTTTTGCCCTTGTCATGGCCACATAGAACATCCGCCGCTCTTCTTCCAGCTCATCCCGGGATGCCATCACTCTTTTAGGAGGCACCGTTCTGTCATTGATCCCCGGCAGATACACCCTGTCAAATTCAAGGCCTTTGGATCCGTGATAGGTCATCACAGAAATGCAGCTTTCAGATGCCTTGCCGGATGGGTTATCCCGCCCTTTTTCCAAGGATTCTTCCAGCTGCCTGTTATATTCCTCAAAAAAGCGCAAAAACTCCGATCCCTTTTTAAAGTTAGCAATGCCAAACAATGACTGCCTTGCCCTCTGCCCCTCCTGCCGTTCTTTTTCTTTTCTCTCCCGAAGATACCTGTCATAGCCCAACACTTCAAAAAATAAATGGCAGCATCCATAATGGTCCAGTTCCGCTCCAAGGGAAAGCTGCAAAAAAAGTTTTTTCCAGATCCGC
Source organism: Lachnospiraceae bacterium (assembly GCA_024685005.1). GTDB lineage: Bacteria > Bacillota > Clostridia > Lachnospirales > Lachnospiraceae > RGIG7926. Next base: position 6,118 of record JAIKWF010000051.1, on the reverse strand, counting down.
TCCCGCTCCGACAGTCCCCGCTCCCTGCAAAGAGCAAGCACCGCTTCCGGATCCACAATCTCCTCCTCCAATTCATTCCGGGAAAGCATTCTCTCCGGCTTATTCATAAACCGGAGCAGATCCGATCTTCTCCTGCCTTCAAATACAAAGCGCAAAAAAGCCCTGTAATCATCAATGCAGGCAAGATCCCACATGGATTTTCGCCTTTCCCGGATGGTAAAAGGAATCTTTGCCGCAGTAAGGGCCGAAGCGTAGGGTTCCATGTCATGATTTGTGCGCACAAGAACAGCCTGGGTTACTTCCTCCGCATTCCCCTGCGACATGAGAGACTCCCGATAGGTTTTGGCGATCAGATCCGTGATCTCTTTCACTTCGAATTTATCCTCATCAAACCGCCTTATTTCCACACATCCTTCTTTACTTTTATTAGCCGATGCTAACTTTTTTGCCGTGCGAACGGTATTGTTTTCGATAAAACCGGAAGATATTTTCACAATAGACGGCGCACTTCTGAAATTATCCGTCAGAAGGACCCGTTTTGCCGCCGGGTGACCTTGCATAAACACCTCCATACAATCCGGCGCAGCGCCCCGGAAGGCATAGATGGACTGATCATCATCCCCCACAACAAAGAGATTCTGCCTGAGGGCTGTGAGTTTTTCCACGATCCTGTACTGAATGGGATTGATATCCTGAAACTCATCGATCTGCACGTAGGAAAAACGTCTTTGCCAGAAGTGCAAAAGCTCTTCTTTTTGAGCCAACAGCCTGTCAGCATATACGCAAAGATCATCAAAGTCCAGCTTTTTCCTGGCTTTGCACTCAGATTCATAAGCCAACGCTAACTCTTTGATCCCCTCACTGCCAAAGCCTTTGCAACTGCCCGTATTTTTGTAATAGGAGATCCGTGATAAAAGCTGTCCTGCATCCTCTGTTTCCTCAGGTGGGATCAGTCCGCTCCCCCGCACAGATGACAGGGCGATCTGCAATATTTTTTCTGCCTGTGACTTGGATAAAAATGTAAAGCCCTTGAAATAACCGGAGCTTTTTATGATCTGATAAAAGACCGAATGAAATGTGCCGAATACGGCTAAAGATGCTTTTTTGCATTCCGAAACAGCTCTGCTTTGCATGGAAAGTGCAGCTGCTTTTGTAAATGTGATGGTTAAGATTTCCTGTGGCGGGATGCTCCGCTGTTGTATCAGATAGCGAAGCCTTTTGGTGATCACGGAAGTCTTTCCGCTTCCGGGTCCCGCGATCACCATCATCTGCCCCCGGTCGAAAAGGATCGCCTCCTTTTGCCGATCCGTGGCAGATGAAAGATAATCCGGAATATTGGTTTTCTGCATTAAACTGCCTGACGAAGTTTCTCCACTGCGTTTTTCAGTCGCAGAAGACTTTCTTCTTTTCCCAGAAGCGCCATCAGTTCCGTAGCGCCTCCCGGTGTCATTGCCTTCCCGGAAAGAGCTGTACGGATCGGCCACATCACATATCCGTTCTTATACTCTTTTTCTTTTGCAAAGGAAAGCAGAGTTTCATACAATGCATCGTTGCTGTAATCCTGCGCCTCTTCCAGGATGGGCATCACTTCCTCCAGAACCTTCAGACTCGATGCCGCATCAGTCTTCATTTTCTTATGGGTATAAAGCGCGATGTCATACTCCGGAACCTGCGCAAAGAAATCAATGAGGGCCGGAATATCGGGGAATACTTCAATCCTGGTCTGCACCATATGGGCAATGGTCTCAAAGTCCATCTCTCTTCCCACCGTCTCTTTGATAATGGGAAGGGCTCTTTCGTAGAAGGCATCAAAGTCCATGGCTTTGATGTATTCGCCGTTCATCCATTTCAGCTTGGTAAAATCAAATACGGCAGGGGATTTTGAAATATGCATATAATCAAAAGCTTCCACCAGTTCGGAAAGAGAGAAAATCTCTCTGTTATCCGTAGGTGCCCAGCCAAGCAGGGCTACAAAGTTTACCACAGCCTCGGACAAAAATCCCTGCTCAAGCAGATCCTCATAGGAAGAATGACCGGATCGTTTGGAAAGCTTCTGGTGGGTTTCATCCGTGATCAGCGGACAGTGGATATACTTGGGTACTTCCCATCCGAAAGCCTGATACAGCAGGTTGTATTTCGGAGAGGAAGAAAGATACTCATTTCCACGAACCACATGGGTGATACCCATAAGATGATCATCGATCACGTTGGCAAAATTGTAAGTGGGATAACCGTCAGACTTGATCAGGATCATATCATCCAGCTCCGCATTATCCACCGTAATATCTCCGTAAAGTTCATCGTGGAAGGTGGTCTTTCCTTCTGCCGGAACATTTTGACGGATCACATAAGGCTTTCCGGCCTTCAGATTAGCCTCGATCTCTTCCTTGGAAAGAGAAAGGCAATGCTTATCATAACCGTTTACTTCTTTTGTGGATCCATCCTCTAAGGTGATGGTTCTGGCCAGGCTTTCAAGGCGCTCCTTGTCACAGAAGCAATAATATGCTTTTCCGCTCTCCACAAGCTGCTTTGCGTATTTTAAATACAGTCCCTGTGCCTGACGCTCGCTTTGTACATAGGGCCCGTATCCTTTGTCCTTATCCGGTCCCTCATCGGCGATAAGCCCGGTGCCTGCCATGGTGCGGTTAATGATATCGATGGCGCCTTCCACAAAGCGCTCCTGATCCGTATCCTCGATTCGGAGAATAAAATCTCCGCCTTCGTGTTTTGCCACCAAATAGGCATATAAAGCAGTTCGCAGGTTACCTACATGCATTCTTCCCGTCGGTGACGGTGCGAATCTGGTTCTGATCTTACTCAACTTTCGTTCCTCCGTTTTTTTCATTCCTGTTTAATTCCGGTATCTTTGTCTTCGTACCGGCTTTAAATGCATTGACTTCCTTGGTCGCCTGCGGGATCGCAATATTGGTTCCCGCTCCGGCAACGCATCCGCCGGGACAGGCCATTCCTTCGATCAGGCAGCCGTTTTTCTTGCCGGCTTTTGCCAGCATCAGCATTTTCTTACACTCTGATAAAGACTCCGCATGCTCGATATTGACCACCGCATCCGGATAGTATTCTCTGATGCATTCTTCGATGGCTGCCGCCACACCGCCGGCCACACCATAGCCTCTTCCTGCGCCGGTTGCATCATCGATGGTCTCATCGGTTTCGATGGCAGAAGGATCGATACCCTTTGCCTCAAACATTCCCGCCAGTTCCTCAAAGGTGATGACAAAGTCCACATCAGAACGGACGGATCTTCTGGAGGCCTCCAGTTTTTTGGATGCGCAGGGGCCGATAAATACAACGCCCGCATCCGGATATTTTTCCTTGATCACTCTTGCCGTTGCCACCATAGGTGTCAGGGCATTGGAGATCTTATCAATGGTATCCGGGAAAAATTTCTTGGCCAGCATTGCCCAGGAAGGACAGCAACTGGTAAGCAAAAACGGCAGTTCTCCCGTTGCCACTTCATTGGCATAGTGCTCTGCTTCTGCGATACATCCCAGATCGGCACCGATGGCCGTCTCAAACACCTCTTCAAAGCCCAGCTGTTTCAGTGCTGCTTTGAACTGACCGGGAGTTGTGTTTTTAAACTGTCCCACAAAAGCCGGCGCTACCTGTGCTATGATCTTCCGTCCCGATTGCAGGGAACGCACCAGCTGGAAGATCTGAGACTTATCCGCAATGGCTCCGAAGGGGCAGCTTACCATGCACTGTCCGCAGGAGACACATTTTTCATTATCGATCATGGCTCTGCCGCGTTTGTCGGAAGTTATGGCCGAAACGCCGCAGGCAGATGCACAGGGCCTTACCTGATGGGAAATGGCATCATAGGGGCAGATGGATTTGCACTTACCGCATTTAATGCACTTCTCCTGATCGATATAGGACTTACCGTCCTTCATGGTAATGGCGCCTCTGGGACATACCTCTCTGCAGGGATGAGCAAGACATCCCATGCACCGCTCCGTAACCTTATACTCATTTTCCGGGCAGCAGTTACATGCGGAAGGGATTACCTGCATCAGCGGTGGTTCGTAGTATTTTTCAGCAATATTACTCTCTTCCACACCCTGGGAAACATGTACGGGGGCATCCTCCTGACGAAGGGACATACCCATTGCCAGACGAAGTCGTTCCCTTACCACGGCTCTTTCTCTGTAAACGCTTTCCCAATACTCATTGTCCTCTCCGGGAACCAGTTTGTATGGCAAAGCTTCCATATCATCGGTCAGATTCGTAGATTCATAGGCCAGTCTGGCCACCTCACGAAAGACCTCTTTGCGAACTTTTCGAACTTCGGTTTCGATTCCTCGCATATAATATCCTCCACCTACAAAAAAGCGGAGCATTTCGTCTCCGCTTTTTTAACTCGTTTATTATCAGGCAAAATCAGAAAATACTTACCAGTTTCTTCTTCTCTGCTTCGTACTCATCATCCGAAAGAATACCGTTGTCACGCAGCACCTTCAGCTTCTTGATCTTGGTCTCGAATTCGGAAATGTCTTCCGCAATACCTGCCAGTGCAATGGTATCCGTTGTTCCCGGCGAAGGAGCGGGCGCGGGAGCCGGTGCAGGTGCAGGGGCGGGAGCCGGTGCGGGCGCAGGAGCCGGTGCGGGCGCAGGAGCAGGAGCCGGTGCAGGCTTCGGAACCGGAGCGGGCGCAGGGGCAGGAGCCGGTGCGGGCGCAGGAGCAGGAACCGGAGCGGGCCTCGGAACTGCTGCAGGCGTAGGAGCCGCTACTGCAGGATTAGAAGTAAGAGGCGGAAGGCCGTTGCTCTGTCTGATACGATCTGTCAGAGACGCTGCCTTTTCCTTCGCATCCATGACCGCTTTGATCAACTGATCTCCCTCGGTGAAACCGGGCAGATAGATGTATCTGGTCAATGTGGAATATCTGTTCTCACTGCTGGGGCTCTCTACTGCGATCATAAGATCTTTTCCGGAATTGGATACTTCCTTTACATTCAGCAGATAATGGGAAATGTTGTCGATCCTGGTGTTCAGTCCCTTGGCGTTATCGCCGATGGTAAGTCGTCCGCTGATCCGGAGATTGGAAATTGCCACACGGTACTCTTCATTCCTGGAAAGGATTCCGGACTTATGCGACCATTCCTTCTGATATATGATCTTCTCCATACGTATGCAATTGTTGCAAACTTCATTGGATGATTCTTTTCCGCATACTAAACACTTCATTACAATTCACTCCCATAAAAATTGTTGCCGGTGCTTATAAACAAACATTCAAACAGCACCATAGCACATTTCATTATAATGCCATTTTCCGCTTTTGTAAATAATAACTCATGCTCTTTTTTATAAAAATTTAATGATATAAAAGGAATTTTAATCGGATGTGTTTCTTTTGATAATTCTATTGTACACGTATAAAATCTTATTTGCAACTATTGTTTGCACAATTTTTTCGTTTTCGAACCCAAATTCTTCAAATTCGGTAGTATTTTGTAGCCGCAATGGAAAAAAGCGACCGATCCGTTCAGTCGCTTTCTCCCTTTTTTACGTTATTCTATGGTCATTTTACCTTTACGGTCTTCTTCTGACCTTTCTTTTTAAACTTCTTTGTGTAAGCTTTCTTTTTGCTCTTGGGCACCTTGATCACACACTTTTTGTGAATTCCTTTCAGTGCATTCTTGCCCACGGACTGAAGATTCTCAGCCTCCACCTTGATCTTTTTCAGCTTTCCGCATCCTGAAAAGGCCTGTTTTCCGATCTTTGTCACATCCTTGCCGATGGTAACACGGGTCAGTTTCTTGTGATTTGCAAAGGCCTTGGCGCCGATCTCGGTAACGGTGATGTGAGCAGTTGTCTTTTCCTGTGTATATTTCACCGTCGAGGCAACAGCATTCTTGCGCTTTTTATCCAGATCCTTTACAAGACATACCGAAACATTTAATCTGCCCTCTTTTGTCTCGTCAATGGAAAGGATCCTGTACTGATACTGATCCTCGGTAAAGGTATCTCCTGCCTTAAGCTTTTCAAAGGCATCCATCACATAGGTCCCCTCTCCGCCGATGGTCTGGTTTTCACGAGGGTTAGGCTGGGGCTGGGGTTCCGGATTCGGTGCCGGTGACGGTTTCGGATCGGGATC
>JAIKWF010000048.1 GCA_024685005.1 Lachnospiraceae bacterium | reverse complement strand
CATTATGTAAACCATCTGTATCAATTTCTTCTCCATACAGCTCATAGAAAGGTGTCCCTTCTTCAATGATAAGACTGTAGGCGGATATATGTTCCGGTTGGAGCTCAATAACCTTATGTAAACCTTTCAGGTATTCTTCCACGCTTTGCCCCGGGAGACCGCCCATCAGATCGATATTGATGTTTTCAGCTCCTGCCTCCCGCAGCCACCTGTAAGTATTGATAAACTGTTCCCAGTTATGAATCCTGCCAAGTTTCTTTAAAAACCTGTCCTCAGGCGACTGCAGTCCGATACTGAATCTGTTTACGCCAAGTTTACATAACTCAATACATTTTTCTTTCGTAACGGTTCCCGGATTCAACTCCATACTCACTTCGGTTTTGCTGTCAATCCCAAAGACCTCATCTATGCTCTTCAGAATCCTCCCAAACCGCAGGGCAGACAGAACGGAAGGCGTTCCGCCCCCGATAAATACGGTGGGGACAAAACGCCTTGCCATCTCTGTGTTCTGATAGGTTTTTATTTCTCCGATCAGCGCCTCCACATAGGCTGCTCTGATCTCGTCTGTTGCGGGAAAAGAAAGAAAATCGCAGTAGTCGCATTTTTTCACACAAAAAGGTATATGAATATACAGACTTAAGTTCTTTCTCTCCATTACATCATCTTCCTTACTGGTTATCCAGCTTCAATACGCTCATAAAGGCTTTTTGCGGGATCTCCACGTTTCCGATCTGCCGCATGCGCTTCTTTCCTTCTTTCTGTTTTTCCAGAAGCTTTTTCTTACGGGTGATATCACCGCCGTAGCACTTGGCCAGCACGTCTTTACGCATGGCACGGACTGTTTCTCTGGCAATGACTTTGCCGCCTACAGCCGCCTGAATGGGGATCTCGAACAGGTGTCTCGGGATCTCGTCTTTGAGCTTTTCGCACATTTTTCTGCCACGCTCGTAGGCTCCGTCTTTGTGCACGATAAAGGACAGTGCATCCACTTCTTCTTTGTTGATCAGAATATCCAGCTTCACAAGCTCGGAAGGTACATAGCCTTTCAGCTCGTAGTCAAAGGATGCATACCCTCTGGAACGGGACTTTAAGGCATCGAAAAAGTCGTAGATGATCTCATTTAACGGCAGGTCATACTTCAGAAGTGCTCTGGTCTCCTCCATGTACTCCATGCCATGATAAATTCCTCTTCTTTGCTGGCAAAGCTCCATAATAGGGCCGATAAACTCGGTGGTCACCATGATCTCAGCCGATACGATAGGCTCTTCCATATGTTCGATCTCGGAGGGATCAGGCAGGTTGCTGGGATTGGTCAGCTCAATAACTTCGCCGTTGGTTTTAAACACCTTATATACTACGCCGGGAGCTGTGGTCACCAGATCCAGGTTGTATTCTCTCTCCAGCCTCTCCTGGATCACGTCCAGATGCAAAAGTCCCAAAAATCCGCATCGGAATCCGAATCCCAATGCGATGGAGGTTTCCGGTTCGTAGTGCAGGGATGCATCGTTCAGCTGCAATTTCTCCAAAGCATCCCGAAGCTCCGGGTATTTGGCACCGTCTGCGGGATATACACCGCAGTATACCATGGACTGGACTTTCTTATAGCCGGGCAGGGGCTCATCGCAGGGGTTTTCCGCATCTGTTACGGTATCCCCCACCGCCGTATCCCGAACGTTTTTAATGGATGCGGTGATATATCCTACCATGCCTGCGGACAGCCGGTCGCAGGGGATAAACTGGCCTGCACCGAAGTATCCCACTTCCACTACTTCCGCCGTAGCTCCTGTTGCCATCATTTTGATCTTTGTTCCTTTTTCCACTGCACCGTCCACGATGCGGCAGAATATGATCACGCCTTTATAGGAATCGTACAGCGAGTCAAAAATCAGAGCTTTCAGCGGCTTTTCAGGATCACCCGAGGGTGCGGGAATTTTCTTTACGATCTGTTCCAGCACTTCCTCGATACCGATTCCGACCTTTGCGGAGATCAGCGGAGCATCCTGGGCTTCCAGTCCGATGACATCTTCTATTTCGTCTTTTACCCTCTGGGGCTCTGCACTGGGCAGATCGATCTTGTTGATCACGGGAAAAACATCCAGATCATGGTCAAGGGCAAGATATACGTTTGCCAAAGTCTGTGCTTCGATTCCCTGGGCCGCATCCACAACCAAAATTGCGCCGTCGCAGGCCGCCAGCGCACGGCTCACCTCATAATTGAAGTCCACATGTCCCGGGGTGTCAATGAGGTTAAGGACATACTCTTTGCCGTCCTGTGCTTTGTAGATGATCCGCACGGTCTGGGCTTTGATGGTAATGCCTCTTTCCCGCTCCAGATCCATATTGTCAAGGACCTGTGCCTGCATTTCGCGCTCTGTTAAAAGACCGGTCTTTTCAATGATCCTGTCGGCCAGCGTGGATTTTCCATGGTCGATATGGGCTATGATACAAAAATTTCTGATATTGCTCTGATCTGTTCCTGTCATATTGCTCCTTGTCTTTGTTTTCTATTCTTCTTATGCGTCGTTTTTTATCACTTTTGGTTTACATAAATATTTTACATAATATTTTTATTGTTAACCATTTACCGATTATTCTGTGATTTATTGTTTTATTCGTGATTTTCGTCCTCTTCTATGATCTGTTATCCCACCGCATAGACTGCTATGCCGATGATGATCAGCGCAGATCCGATCAGCCTGTTTTTTGTCATTTTTTCCTTTAAAAAGATAATTCCCAGAACCGGCACAAAGATGTAGCCGAATCCTTCCAGCAGATTCCCAAGGGAAAGGGGAACTACCTTTAATGCATACATTGTGATCAGCATGGACATAAAAAACATACCGTAAGCTATGATCACCTTGGGATTTAAATATTCTAATATGGCATTATCATGTTTGACAGCAGCGCTTTTTTTCAAAAGGATCTGTGAAACGGAGCCGATAAATACAGATCCCACGTAGATCAGGCTGTACAGGAAGACTTCACTCATGGCTTTCCTCCTCCCTGCTTTCCTCCTCGGCATCTCCTTTTACAAAAAAGATAATGCCGATCAGAACAATAACAGCGCCGATGATCATATTGGGTTTGATCTGCTCTCCGAAAAACAGCGCGCCCCAAAGGAGCCCGTAAAATACGATGATCCCTTTACAGCCGTAGGCTACGATCAGTGGTAATTCTTTCAGTACCTGCTGCCAGATCAGGGCATAGGTTCCCAGCACTGCCACCAAAAGTCCCATAAACAGGATGAATCCCAAGGATAAAAACTCCTGTTTTCCGGCCATTTTCGAGCAGATCCCTCCGAATGAAAAGATCAAAAGTCCGATCTGCAGAAGGAAAAACGCTCTGACTTTGCTATTCTTTTTTCCGGAATCTTTCTTCTCCATAGGCTCCCAATGATCGTCAAAATTCATGTTTTGCATAACAATGCCCATTGTATCAGTTTTGCATCCTTTTCTCAAGAAAAAAATCCCGCTGCAAGTTTTGCAACGGGATCACTTTTTTACCCTATAGCCGGAAATCTGCGAAGTGATGACTCTTCGCTGTTTTCCATCTTACTTATGCCATCTGATTAACGGCTGCTGCCATACGGGAAATCTTACGAGATACAGTGTTCTTGTGGTATACACCCTTAGAACCTGCCATGGACATCTTCTTGGTAGCGCTCTTCAGAGCCTCGGAAGCTGCCTGCTTATCTCCGTTCTCGATCGCTTCATAAACCTTCTTAATCTCGGTCTTAACGCCGGAACGGATTGCCTTGTTACGCTCGGTCTTGGTGCGAGTTACAAGGATTCTCTTCTTAGCTGATTTAATATTTGCCACGATTACACCTCCTAAATTACGTCCTTCGATATGGACTCAAGCTTTTTTCATACCGCCGGATCTCGGACACGGACGATCCCGACGCAGTCATACGATAGATATATTAAAGCCTGGCGCCCTGTTTGTCAACAAAAAAATCCACATCTTCTTATTATCCTGTACTGCACATGTCAAAATTTTCCGGTTCAATTCTACATTCCAACTCTCACAAAAAATTATTGATTATAAATCAGCATACCAAATACCGATCCGGGAATCCCAGACGAAAAAGAAATGATATCGCACATCATTTCATTAGTTAGACGAAACAAAACACCTGTTATATCGTATGTTATTTATTGTGCCGTTATTGATTGCACGCGTTACAATTGCCCGTTACGTATCTCCTGTTTTCAGACACGCCTGTTTTATTTCTGCTGTTACGTATCGTGCGAGATATAATGCCTTTTCATTGAAAACGACAGCTATTGACCAAAGTCGTTAAATAACATGTGAATCCTGCATTTTTTCGCGATTTGTGGAAAACTTTGACGGATTTTCTTGCAAAACCGACGAAAAAGCGCCCCTTTTGGGGCGTTTTGCAGGGTTTCTCTTCGCTTTTCACATCTGATGCCGGACTACCAGATACTCATTGTCATATGAATAATAGGGGCAGTCCCGGAACTGATCTGCTAAAAATCTGGCCATTTCATCTTCATCCAGATTTTCCTGACATGTGTAACATTCATAATCCTCATCATAGATATAGTTGGAACAGGTATCACAATTCGATATGTTATTTTTCTTTTCGGTTTTCAATTCCTCATTCCCTCCGATGTGTTATTCGATATCATATGTTTTCTTTTAATTTTTGCCGTTTTTTGAATATCATACACTACATTTTTGTCTGTTGGATCGATTTTTATCTCCGGATTTCAAAAATTCTCTCACCGTCCTAGGGTTACATAATATTATTATCGCAAACCATGCTTCCGATGATCAAAAACTGATGTAATACATTTCCCGAATCAGTCCAGATCATTTAATTAATTCTTGATTTATTTTTTCTCTCTGCTTGAATACGGGTTATATGTTTTTGCTCTGTTTCTTTTCATATTATAACATATATTGTTGTTAATGCAATATCAGAGCACAAAATATTGTGCTCTGATTCTCTTCTACTTATATAATATTTTTGCCGATTTGATCACAATCTGCTTAGTTTTAACCTGATTCATTGTGATTCGCAGGCATATTTTCCGCTACGCTCCGGTTTAAAAGACATATTTCCTGCATTTTATGTTCTTCCAGCAGGCACTGACGGGATACCATTCACAATCTCCGCATATTTCCTGCAGGCGTTCATCCTCATCCCCCGATATAAGGTATTGATCAAGCCTTGCTATGAGCTCCTGATAAGAATAAACGCCTTCCTTCAGATCCAGAGCCTTTATAACGCCATTATCAAACCGAATCACCTTTTCATCGCTTTCACAGATCCCCTCTGCCACCTTGGACGGGCAGTTTTTGCATAAATTATCCGTAGAGAAAACTATCTCTACCTGCGCATTTCTGTCGTTTCTCAACTTTTCCGTGACCTTATCCATCGTCACAACGAAATCATCCGAGTATCCTTTTCCGCTGTATCCCTGGGTGCACAGCAGATGATGGGGCCTTAGCTTTATGATCTTCTTTTCGATCTGCTTTTCGATCTGCTTTTCGATCTGCTTCATCACAACAGTCCTGCTCTGCGCATGGTCTTTTTAAGGGCGTCACCAATCACGCCCGAAAGAACCAGCTTCAGTATTGCTGTCGGTATAAAAGGCAAGACACAAGCCGTAATCGCAGCCATAAAGGTGGACTCTGCAGCAAATACGAACCATAACGTACCGATCAGATAGTTGATCAGAACGCCCCCCAATAATCCCAGCCAATACACAGGGCTCTTTACTCCTTTTTCCGAAACCAGCCCTGATACAAATGCCATAATAGGGAAGGAAAGGATAAATCCTCCGGTAATTCCAAAGACGCAGCCGATGCCTCCCGTCATGTTCGCCAGAACCGGTGCGCCGAATATTGCCAACAAAACATACAAAAGAGTGGATATCGTCCCTCTTTTCGCCCCCAGAACGATTCCTGCCAAGGGTACCGCAAGTGTTTGTAATGTAAGGGGCACTCCCCCGGGAAGCGGTATGGAGATCTGTGCCATAACAGCTATGATCGCGGTGAAAACCGCGATATAACAATAGTCTTTCACGTTAACTTTTGATTCAGTTTTTGCCTTTTCCATGAGTGTCCTCTCCTTCTCAGCCTTATTCATTACTAATTATATTAAAATTCTCTTTTAACTTTGATCCGGATGTTAGGATACTACCTTTTCGCGCTATTGTCAACCTTCTTTTTCGCAGCAGGTTAACATTAATATTCTTCTTTTCCTTTTCTATCTTACGAGCGTAAACCAGAGCACAAAAAACGGTCCTGCGTCGGACCGTTCTTTTAATGTTATGTAAACTATTCTCTTGCCTATTCTACGTTTCTTATATGCCCTGTATTTCTTACCCATTCTATGTTTCTTATATACCCTGTTTTTCTTGAATATCCCAGGCTTCTACTCTATGTTTTTCGTATCCTGCGTTTTATGGGTTTCCGGCGTATCATGGGCTTCATGATACTTTTTCTTTTCGATATACATCTTTTCGTCTGCCTTTTTGAACATCTCCATAATACCGGGTTTGTCCATGTCCTCGGAATAAGCACATCCGTAAGAGAAACTGATCTCCGGCTGCATCCCTGCCGCATTGTGCATCTGAACGCCGATCCGGATCCTGTGCATCATGGTTTCCACGTCTTTTTTACTGATGTCATTGATGAACATGATGAATTCATCGCCGCCGTAGCGTCCCAAAAAAGCTCCGGGAAGGGCTTCTGCCTTAACGATGTCGGTAAATGCCATGATCATGCGATCTCCCATTTCATGGCCTGCTGAATCATTCAATGCTTTCAGGTCATTCAGATCCATCATCACAAAGGCGCTGGGGACTGTGATCTTTGCTTCATCGGACAGCAGCTCATTACAACAGCTCCTGTTGTAAAAGCCGGTAAACAGGTCTCTGTTGGCCCTGCGATTGAGCTCTATATTATTATGAATGATCACAAATATAATGTAGCTTAAAAATGCAACAGCCACGAAGAGGATCTTGGTGGAATTACCGCTGATATAATATACGATCATATCAGCCACAGCTCCGATGGTACAAAGGAGCAGGAAAAAGGCCGTCATCTGTATTTTGGTATTCTTCTTTTCATAGATCAAAGCCGTAATGCTGATCAGTATTACGGGGATCAGCCCGGAAACGATTGCCACATGGGTAATATGAAGACTTTGGCGCAGCTCCAATACCCGGAAGATCTGCAAAATAAAGCAGATGTATTCCGCAATGACGGCAAGTACCGTAAAGAACTCCAGGATATGGAACTTCCGGCTCCTGATCTGTTTTCTCATATAATTCATAAAAGGAAACAGGCAACAGGACAGTGCCGACAAAGAAATGGCCGACAGCGCCATGGTATGATCTCCCAGTGCAAGGGATATAAAGCTGCAGTCTGTCAGCTTCCAAAGGCCCGCCAGGAAGGTAAACATCCCCAGATAGCCGTTTGCGGTATCTGCTCTGTTTTCCCAATATCTTTTGAGGGTGACGGCGGAAAGCACCAGTCCGATGACGATGGTGAAAAGGCCGACGAGGATCTGAGGAAGATCAACCTTCAGTCTGTTGGTATACACTTCCATTTGCGAACCGATATAGAAGGTATTCCCACGGTCCAGAACGGCTTTATACACCGGCATGACCACCACTGTGATCTTCTTGCCCGCATCCTCTCTCCTTAGGGGTACCATCACCCATTTACAGCCGGGGCTGTGGAGGAACCGGTTCTTTTCAGAGGCTTTCATACTATAGATCAGTTCGTTGCCCACATAGACCTGCGCATAGCTGTGTACCACATAAAAGCACAGGTGGGCATTTTCCGTATCTCCCTTTTGAGGATAGAGAAAATACTGCTTTTTAACGCCAATGGGCGCGGAAGGATCCACTACGATCTCGGATTCAGGCTCAGTGTAAACGCCAAGCCTGTCATCCGCTCTGTAGAAGTGTTCTTCCACGCCCTCTTTTACGGCAATATAACCCAGAAACAGAATCAGCAGTGCAATCAGGAACCAATATGCAATTGCGACGCTTTTTCCGAATTTTGATCCAGTCTTCATGCCCGCACTTTCAGTTCTTATACTCTGTTTACTGTTTCCGTTATTTAAATCGCTGTCTGATTGATTTTATTTTTCTTTACTGGTAGGTTTTACCAGCACAAGGCAAAGTACCAGTGCCACGATGTACAGTGCAATGGTGAAGTACAGCACGTTCTGATATCCTACGGGATTGATCATGATGGCTTTTCCTGCTGCATCCGTACCATGCTCGATGAACTCGCCTGTATGGTTTACGATGTAAGTAGCTACCTGATTACCGGTCAGTCCGGCAAATGCCCATGCGGAAAGGGTGATTCCGTGGATAGCGGAGATACTTCCCATTCCGTAGTGATCGGAAAGCAGGGTGGGTACATTGGAGAATCCACCGCCGTATCCTGCATTTACAAGGAAGATCAGTGCAAGTACCAGGAATACCAGAAGGCTGTTTCCTTCGCCGTTCTTGATACCTCCGGTGATCATAACCAGTGCGGTAAATGCAATGGAAAGAATAAAGATCAGTTTGTAAATGGTGTTACGATCCTTCATGGTATCAGCCCATGCGGAGAACCCAAGACGTCCGCCTGCATTGAAGATAGCGGAAATGGTGGAGATCACGCCTACGGAAGCTGCCAGTCCGATACATTTTACGATCATTTTTTCCTGAGAAATCAGGGCAAGACCGCAGGTGATGTTGATGTAGAACATTACCCAGATACCTACATAGTTGGTAATGGGTTTGGTCTTGAGTACATCCATGATCTTCGGCTTGTCAGCGCTGTTCTGAGGCTCATGCCAGTCAGCGGGTTTTGCCAGAAGCAGGTGTCCTACGAACATCATAACAAAGTATACGCCTGCAAGGATCATGAACATCTTGTAGATTCCGCCTTCGCCCAGGTTCTCAAGCATGCTCTGCATGATGGGGCTGGCGATTGCCTTGGCAGCACCGAATCCTGCTACCGCAAGACCGGTTGCAAGACCTTTACGATCCTGGAACCAGAGCATCAGGGTCTTAACCGGGGAAAGATATCCGGTACCCAGGCCCACGCCCATGATAAATCCATAGCTGATATAGATTCCGATCAGTGCAAGGGGGCTGTGTTGATGTGCTCCGCCGTATTTGATGAAAAATCCTGTCAGGAACATACCTGTCGCAAAGCAGATGGTTGCGATCAGGGAAGATTTGTGGATATCCTTCTCCACAATGTTGCCCAGGAATGCAGCAGACATTCCAAGGAAGAAAATCGCAAAGGAAAATGCCCACTCGGTGGCTCCTTTGGTATAGCCGATATAATCTGCGATCTCCTGTGAGAAAATAGACCAGCAGTATACGGTACCGATACTGCAGTGCAGCAAAAGTGCGGGGATTGCGGCACGGATCCACTTATTTTCCCGCCAGCCGCCTGTTTTTGTTTGACTTTGACTCATTTCTGTTACCTCTCCTTACCTATATAAAAACTAAATTCAAACAAAATATAGTGTAGCACAATACCGGTACGGTAGCAAGCAAAAAGGAGGATCCAAAAGCGCCGCAGCGGATTTTTTTGCATTTTTCAGTAGACAGGCTGAAAGAAATTTGCTATCATTTACATAGTTTTGATTACTACATCATATGTGTTCAATTTCTACTATAATTAGTAAACGTTACAAAGGAGAAAAATCATGTTCAAAATCATCACTGATAACGGATCCGATCTTCCCAGGGACTGGCTTGCGGAAAACGACGTAGACTGCCTCTTCCTCAGCACGATCCTGGACGGAAAAATCATCGCCGGAAAAGATCTTGACCTGCCGGCGGCGAAGTTTTACAAAATGCTCTCCGAAGGTGCCAAGCCTTCCACTTCCCAGATCAATCCGGATCAGGCAAAGGAGTTTTTCTCCGAGCATGTGGATGATGCTGATGAATTTCTGTATATCGGTCTTTCCTCCGGACTTTCCGGAACCGTACAAAGCGTAAAGCTGGGCGTCAGCGAATTTCTGGCAAGCCACAATGACAAGACCATTGAAGTTGTGGATTCCCTTACCGGCTCCCTCGGTCAGGGACTTATGGTATGGCACGCCGTTCGTCTTCGCAAGGAAGGCAAATCCCTGAAGGAAACCGCTGATTGGCTGAGAGAGAATACCCAGCATTTCCTGCTTTCCTTCACGGTGGACAATCTCTTCGATCTGTGGCGTGGCGGCCGCGTATCCAAAACCAGCGCCATTGTCGGTACCCTGGCAGGTGTAAAGCCTTTCCTCATCGTGGATCCCGAAGGTAAGCTGGTGGTTCCCCAGAAGCTTCGTGGCCGGAAAAAATCCCTCTCCTATCTGGTTGATACCATGGAGACCCATAAAGCAAAGGATTTTGCCCTGAATGATGAAATGGTTATGATCTGCCACGGAAATGTTCCGGAGGATGCTGAATTTGTAAAAGAGCAGATCCGTGAGCGCCTTGGCTATCAGAACTTCCTAATGAGCAATGTCGGTCCCATGATCGGAACCCACACCGGCGCCAGCCTCGTGGTTGTAAGCTTCATTGGTGATTCCAGATACTGATCTGTGATCTTGTATCACATTAAGCCGCACGCGGAGTCCCGCGTGCGGCTTTTTTGTGTCTTCTTATTCTTTCTCTGCGGCTTCTTTGTCACTTATCTTTGGCTTTCCGGCGACAACACTGCCCTCTTATCTTTGCACTCTTTGTCCTTCTATGCTCCTTCTTACGTCCCTTACCCGTCCAGACTCAATACTTTAAGTACATCCCGACTTCCGACGCGCATCGTCATTCTCACATTGGCCCGAATCCCGTTTTTGTTGCAAACATCAAAAACATCATTGCCACCACATACCAGATGATAAAAAGCGGGAGCAGGAATTTTACCCACTTTCCGTAGGGCACCCGGCAGATGGCAAGGGCCGCCAGGATCTCTCCTCCTGTAGGTACCAGAATATTGGTAAAGGCATCTCCCAGCTGGTAAGCCAGAACCGCCGTCTGTCTCGTGATCTGCATTTTATCCGCAAGGGATACCATAAGAGGCATGGTAATGTTTGCCTGGGCCGATGCGGAAGGCACGAAGATGTTGAATACCTCATGGGCAAGGAACATGCCGCAGGCGCAAAGCACATCCGGAAACTTTTCCGTGATCCGCATCAGATAATGCAAAATGCTCGCCATTACGTCGGCATTCTCTAAGATCAGAACCGCGGAATTTGCAAGTCCGATCAATATTCCGGGAAGCAGCATGTCTTTGCATCCCTTTTCAAAGCATTTACAGATCTTATTAAAGCTCAGGCCTCCCACAAGTCCGCCGATGATCCCCACTGCAAGGAAAATACCGGACAGCTCATCAATGTAAAATCCTTTTTCTATGATCCCCCATACGGAAAATGCCATGCCCGCCACAAAGATCAAAAGCACAGCAATCTGTCTTTTCCCCAGCTTCGGGATTTTGGCCAGGTTCAGCCGTTTATCCTGATTAAAGGCCCTGTCATAGGCAAATGCGCCGGAAAGACGGGGATTCTTTTTGATCATGGCAGCATAAAAGCAGATATAAAGAATCGCCACTGTAAGCAGTACGGAAAAAAGAGCCAGCCGAAGGTCCATGCCGGAAAACATAGGCAGACCTGCGATCTCCTGGGCTTTTCCCACACTGAAGGCATTGGTGACGGCACCGCCGTAGCCGGCTGTTGCCGCGCAGAAAATGATCCCCACAGCTGTCAGGGAATCATACCCTGCCGTGATGCAGCAGGCCAGTACCAGAGGCACAAATACCAGAAACTCTTCGAAGTTGCCGCAAAATGCCGCGCCGCATCCAAATAGGATCATCAAAAGCGGTATCAGCAGCCAGGTCCTTTTTTTCAGCCGCACCAGAAGATTGGCCATTCCCACATTCAGTGCGTTGGTTCCGTTGAGGATGGCAAACATACCGCCCACGATCAGCAGGTAGAAGATGACGTCTGCTCCTCTCTGCATTCCCTGGGACAGCGACATCAGAAGATCCAACGCGCCTACGGGCTTGCGCTCCAGATAGGTAAAGCTGTCCGGATCGATAACGGAATATTCCTGCTCCTCTCCTTTTTCTGACTCTTCCTTTATCTTCGTAACCGTGGCAAATTCGCCTGCCGGTATGATGTAAGTCAAAAAGCCGCAAAACAAGAGCACGATCATCATCAGGATCATGGGGCTTAAAGCTTCCTTCTTCAGATTCACCTTTGACAGGCTTCCTCTTCTGTAACTCCTCCCTTTGTTAGCCATGGCTTACTCCTTTTTGTTTAATCCCAGACTGTCCTGGAAGGCTTCGTTCTTTTTGGCAAGTTCTTCTTTTTCTTTCAAATACTCATCACCTGTCGGCATCATAAGCAGAGCAGGGATCTCTTCCACTGCTTTATCTACTTTGGCCCGGTCCAGTTCGCCGTCTTCGGAAAGTGCCATCAGCGCATCCACCACCTCGGGATCCAGCTGGGATCCTTTGATCTTCTGAATCTCCGCAAGCACATCTTCCAGCAGCATCTGTTTTCTGTAAGGTCTGGTGGAATACATTGCATCAAAGGTGTCTGCCACCGCGATGATCCTTGCAACCTCCGGGATTTCATCATCCTTCAGTCCGTGGGGATAGCCTCTTCCGTCGATCCTTTCATGATGGCATCCGGCTCCCACTGCCAGGTCGGGCACAATGCCGACGCCTTTGAGGATCTCTTCACCCTTTGCAGCATGGGTTTTCATGATCACGTACTCTTCGTCATTCAGCCGCGCCGGTTTATTTAAGATGGCATCCGGTATAGAGAGTTTTCCGATATCATGCAAAAGGGCAATGTTGTAGAATTCATGTATCTGATCATCGGTATAGCCCCTGGTAAAGGAAAGCTTTTTCGCCAACAGCTTTGTATAGTGTGCAACACGGAAGGAATGCCCTCTGTTCTGGGAATCTCTCATATCCACGCACTTGGCAAAAGTATGCATGATCTGGTCGATGAATCTTTGATCTTCTTCATGCTCTTCTTCCAGAATCCGGGTTCGTTTTCTGAAGTATCCCCAGATCACAAGGCCGATAATGCCAACTCCCGAGAACAGCAATATGATCCAGAACCAGATGCTTTCATAGGGAGATGTTTCTTTGTGAATGGGAATCTCCAGACTCTTGGCGGTCTTTCCCGTTTTATCGTCAATGACTTCCAGGTGGAAGGTGTAATCGCCTCCGTCCAGATTGGTATAAGCCACCGGCACCAGATCCTGTTTAGTCATGTTGACCGGCGTTTTTTCAAAGCCTTCCAGATAAAACCGTACTCTGGGATTGGACAGACCGTAGGTAATGGCATAGCAATTGATGAGAAGTTTTTTGCATCCTGCGGGGATGGACACCGTTTTGCCCTCTGTCACAGGCATTTCTTCATCATCGATGACCACGCTGGGTACCGCCAGTTTTACATTCTCGTTATTTCCGTTGTCTGAATTGATATTGACCATGCACACGCCGGTGGTACCGGAAATGTACAGTTCTCCGTCTTCGGAAAGATAACTTCTGGAGTTGCTGGTAGTAACATAGGGCAGACCACTCTTGGAATTGTAGAAGATGTATTCGATCTTTTCATTGTTGACCAGCTCATCTGCCTTTGTCACATAGATACCGTTGGAAGAAAGGACCCATGCGCCTCCGTTTTCATCAAAGAAAATATCCAGGTTGTTGGAATAAGGGAACTGCTGAACCTGGGTGATCTGATTCCCCTTCATATATTCGATGGAATTGGAGGTGATGATCCAGTACAGTTTTCTTTCCGGATCATATTTGATCCGCATGACTACGCCGCTGGTAAGGCCGTCGTCAAAGGAGATCCGGGATATTTTTTTCTTGTCCAGTACATAGATCCCGTCGCCGTCGCTTCCCATGAGGATCCTGCCGTCTTGGGCCTGAGTCACGCACAGGATCTCCGTATTGCTGATGCCGGATGAATGGGAGTAATGCTCCGTAACTTCTCCGTTTTCCAGAATATAAAGTCCGTCTCCCGTTGCCGCTGCCATCCTGCCGTCGGAAAGCTGGATCACGTCTCTTACTTTTTCCGCATCAAGTCCGCACTCTTTGTTGTAGATGATCACCTGTGAATCCGTGGTGTACTCCACAAGCCCCGTGTCTCCATGGGTGCAGAGCCAGAGGTTGCCGGCTGCATCTTTGTAGATACATCTGATCCTGACGCCGGACATGGCTTTTGTCAGGGCATTTTCGCAGGGTTCACGCTCGTCCCCTTCTAATGCGATGAGTCCTTTATCGGTGGCAAGATATAAAATATCCTTTGCAAGAGCCGTGGAATTTACCACCATATGCTCCAGTCCCGCATGTTTGGAAACATCCGTAAAACGGTCAGGCACCAGCTTCAGAACGCCTTGTCTGGTGGATGTAAACCACAGGTTTCCTTCGTGATCTTCCATGATCTGTCCGATGGAGCTATCCAGGGGCAGGTCATCAAATACCCGGCACTCTTTTTGTTCATCATAATAACCGATGCCGTTGGTGGCGATGATCCACAGATAATTTCCTACCTGATGCAGGCCTTTAATATTTTTCAGATCTCCTGCCGACCGGGTTTCCTTAATGATCACCTGTTTTGAAAGCTGGACGCTCATGATCTCGGATTCTGTAGTTCCTACCCAGAATTCCCCTTTTTTATCAGTCCTTGCATAGATGGTATTGACAGGGTCCGCTCCAAAATTCCCGGGGTCATAATAAGTGTTGATGTGAAGATCCTGCATCTTAAAAACCGCACCATCCATGGTAAGGCCCACGATCCTGCCTTCTTCATCCCGGATCAGCGCCGTGATATACTCCTGATCGATCTGGGGATCATTGATGGCGTGGAGCTCCAAATCTTTTCCCACATAGCAAAGGCCCTGGGTGGTTCCTACGATGATGTTGCCGTTTTCATCCTGACAGATGGCGCGGATGGAATAAGAACGTTCTTCTTTCGCTCTTCCGAACACCTTGATATTGCCATGATCATAAAGGGCCACGCCGTTTTCATTGGTACCGATCCAAAGTCTGTCCGAATCATCCACATACAGGCTGAATACGGAGGATATGCCGCTGCTGGCGTCAAAATGATCGAAGGATGTTCCGTCGTAGCGCACCAGGCCGCTGTATCCTCCAAGCCAGATGAAGCCGTCCCCTGTCTGTGCAATGGCATTTGCTTCGGAAGTCGGCAAACCGTTACTTGAATCATACAGAATGGAAGCAAAGTCTGCTCCTTTTCCCAGGATCCTCTCTTTGGCGGTTTCCTCAGCGTATGTATTCTGCCTTAATAAAAGCAAAACGCTCAGGATCATCACGCCCGCAAGAAGGCGCCTGGCGACGGCCCCCTGCCTGCTTTTTGTCCTAAGCTTTTCCCTGTCTTCCCTTTGATATGCTCTGTTCATTTTTCATTCCCCACATCTTTTTGCGCCATCGCGAAACAGTTCGGCCGGCTGATTTTCCGGCAACCCGCAATATCCACGTCATACACAACCCTTTTTTATCTACCCATATAGAAAAAAGCATGGTTTCCCACGCTTTTTTCCCGTCACAGGGAGGAAATGTCCTCCTGTGTAACAACTCTTATTCCCGCTCTTGTAAGAGCAGCCTCCGCTGCCTTATGATCGCTTACCCGAAAGACCATGTAGGCCTTGTCAAAGCTGCTGCCCTCCGAAGAAAGGGCATACATGTATTCCAGATTGATCTTTTCCGATGCAAACACCTTCAGGATCTGATTCAATCCTCCGGGTACATCCGGAAGCTCTGCGATCACAACGCTTGTCAGCTTATTGATGTAGCCGGCATCCTTTAAGATCGTAGTGGTCTCATAAACATCGTCCACGATGATCCTCACAATGCCGAATCCTTCTGTTTCTGCCAGTGACAACCCTCGCATATTGATGTTGTTCTCGGCTAAAACATCTGTCATTTCGCACATTTTTCCGGGTTTGTTTTCCATAAAAACAGAAACCTGCTTCACGCTCATAGTGCAACCCTCCTATTTCATTTTTTCTGTATTCAGATCTTTCTGTTATCGATCACGCGAACCGCTTTGCCCTCACTTCTTGTAATACTCTTGGGTGCCACAAGGGTAACCTTTGCCTTGATGCCAAGCATGGATTTCAGTCCGGCCACAAGCTCGTTCTGCGCCTTTGTGATATCCATCACATTATCCGTAAACATCTCAGGTGTCATCTCCACATGAACGTCCAGCGTATCCGTATTGTTCACACGGCCGACTATAATCTGGTAATTTGCCTGATAGCCATGCTCCAAAAGCACGGTTTCGATCTGGGACGGGAAGACATTGACGCCGCGGATGATCAGCATATCATCACTTCTTCCCATGGGTTTTGCCATTTTTACAAAGGTTCTTCCGCAGCTGCATTTTTCTCTGGAAAGCTTGCAGATATCCCTTGTACGGTACCGGATCATGGGGAAGGCCTTTTTGTCGATGGCTGTAAATACCAGCTCTCCCTGGGATCCTTCCGGGAGCACCTCTTCCGTGTCCGGATCGATGATCTCTGCAATAAAGTGATCCTCGTTGATATGCATGCCGTTTTGCTCACAGCATTCAAATGCAACACCGGGACCGGAAAGCTCCGTCAGACCGTAAATGTCAAAGGCTTTGATGCCAAGGGTATTTTCGATATCCTTTCGCATCTCTTCGCTCCATGCTTCGGCTCCGAAGATGCCTGCCTTTAGCGGAATATCCTCCGGCTTTAATCCCATCTCCTTCATGCTTTCCGCAAGGTATGCCGCATAGGATGGCGTACAACAGATGATGGTGGCGGAAAGATCTCTGATAAACATGATCTGACGCTCTGTATTTCCTGATGAAATGGGGATGGTAAGACTTCCCACTTTGTGGCTGCCGCCGTGCAGTCCCGCGCCTCCCGTAAAAAGTCCGTATCCGTAGGATACCTGTACCACGTCATCTGCGGTTCCCCCCGCTGCCATAATGGCTCTTGCGCAGCAGTCCTCCCACAGATCGATGTCTCCCTGGGTATAGAAGGCTACCACTCTTTTTCCGGTGGTACCGGAGGTGGAATGGATCCTGACGCAGTCCTTTGCGGGCACTCCGCAAAGGCCGTAGGGATACGCGTCTCTTAAGTCTTTTTTACTCAAAAAAGGCAGCTTATGCAAATCTTCTACCGAGTTGATATCCGAAGGGGATACCCCTGCCTTTTCCATTTTCTTTCTGTAATAGGGAACGTTGTCCCATACGTGCTGAACCTGCTCTTTCAGCTTTTGGTTCTGGATCTCCAGGATCTGCTCTCTGGATGCGCACTCAATCTCTTTCTGATAATAATGCTCCATTGTTTCCTCC
The DNA here is from genome assembly GCA_024685005.1 of Lachnospiraceae bacterium. GTDB lineage: Bacteria > Bacillota > Clostridia > Lachnospirales > Lachnospiraceae > RGIG7926. The sequence goes on along the minus strand of JAIKWF010000048.1, from coordinate 52,669 downwards.
GTTTTCCGACCGCCGCCCTCAGGCGTTCTCTCCAAGGGCAAATGCCTTCTTATTCATCTCCAGGAATTTGGGCGGAACGATGGCTTCCATGGCCTTTTGCCACGCTTCCTTCGGCATGTCGAAATAATGAGAAAGACGACCCATCAGCACAATGTTCACTGCCTTGGAAGAACCTGCCTCATTGGCAAGGGCCAGGCAATCCACCGCATCTACTTTTACGCCTGTCTGTTTCATTTTTTCCACAAGATCCTTCGGATACTCCATTGCTCCCGTGATCACCGGCATGGGATCGATCTGCTGGATATTCGTTACGATCTGACCGCCTTTTTTCAGATAGGGCAGCCATCTTGCCGCCTCAAGCAGTTCAAAGGAAACGATATAATCCGCTTCTCCTTCATCGATCACCGGTGAATATACTCTCTCACCGTATCGTACATAAGTCACAACGCTGCCGCCCCTTTGCGACATGCCGTGTACTTCAGATACCTTTACGTCATATCCTTCATCCAAAAGCAGGCGTCCTAACAGTTTGCTGGCCAAAAGTGAACCCTGGCCGCCAACGCCTACGATCATTACATTCTTCGTTTCCATCTTATGCCTCCTCCTTTTTACATCCTGCAAAGGCTCCGGTGGGGCAAAGCTGGGAACAGATCCCGCAGCCCACGCAAAGGGTCTCGTCGATATGGGCCTTTCCGTCTTTCATGGAGATGGCAGGGCAGCCCAGCTTCATGCAGGACTTGCAGCCTACGCATTTTTCCTTATCCACGCAAAGGGGAGGATTGTGTTTTACATATTTCAGCAAAGCGCAGGGTCTTCTGGAAATGATCACAGAGGGCTCTTTTGCCGCCAGTTCTTCTTTTACGGCCGCATCCGTTGCCTTCAGATCATAAGGATCAACCACACGTACGCGATGAAAGCCCATGGATCTGCAAAGGGCTTCAAGGTCGATCTTTCCTGCGGGATCTCCCTTGATGTTATAGCCTGTGGTGGGGTTTTGCTGATGTCCCGTCATACCGGTGATGGAGTTATCCAGAATGATCACCGTGGAATCAGACTGGTTATAGGCGATGTTGGCCAGTCCCGTCATACCGGAATGCATAAAGGTGGAATCACCGATCACCGCAACGGTCTTGTTTTCATGCTCGCCTTCTCCGGCAATGTTAAATCCATGGATGGCACTGATGGATGCGCCCATGCAAAGGGTCATATCCATAGCGGAAAGAGGTGCTACTGCGCCTAAGGTATAGCAGCCGATGTCGCCAAGTACCGTGCATTTATTTTTGCTCAGGGTATAGAACAGACCTCTGTGAGGGCATCCTGCACACATAACAGGCGGACGCATGGGGATCTGATCTTCTACTTTTACAATCTCTACAGGGTCGCTTTCTTTTCCGTATACAAAAGGAGAAAGGGCCTTTGCAATGAGGTTCTGTGAAAACTCACCGCAGATGGGCAAAATATCTTTTCCGTGTACATTAAGCCCCAATGCCTTGCAATGATTCTCAATGATGGGATCCAGTTCTTCCGCTACGATGAGGATATCGCATTTTTTTGCAAAATCCAGGATCAGATCCTTGGGAAGGGGATTTACCATACCGATCTTGCAAACGGATACTGCCTCTCCAAAGGCTTCTTTTACATATTGATATGTGGTGGAGCAGGTAATGATACCTACCGTTTTGCCGTCAGCGTTTCTGGCGCTGTCCTTTGCCCATTCAATGCGGTTTACGGATGCGTTCTCAGACCACTGGCGAAGCTTTTCGGTACGCTCCTCCACAAAGGGATGACGCTTTATGGCATTTCCCGGCATCATAACGTTTTTGGGAATATTTTTTTCGTAGCCCTTTTTAGCGGGAACCACACGGTCTGATACTTCCACCACTGACTGGGAATGGGATACTCTGGTACACATTTTAATGATCACCGGGGTATCAAACTGCTCGCTGAGTTCATAGCCGGTCTTGACAAATTCCAGCGCTTCCGCCGAATCGGAGGGCTCTAACATAGGGACCTTGGAAGCAATGGCATGATGTCTGGAATCCTGCTCATTCTGGGATGAGTGCATTCCCGCATCATCCGCTACGCAGATGATCACGCCGCCGTTAACACCGGTATAAGACATGGTGTACAGAGGGTCCGCTGCCACATTCAGTCCCACGTGCTTCATGCCGCAGTAGCTGCGCACACCTGCCAAAGATGCTCCGAATGCCGCTTCCATGGCAACCTTCTCGTTGGGAGCCCACTCACAGTAGATCTCATCGTACTTTGCTGCCTCTTCTGTCACCTCGGTACTGGGCGTACCGGGATAACTGGAGACAAAACAACAGCCCGCTTCATATAAGCCGCGGGCAAATGCCTTATTACCAAGCATTAATTCCTTCATGTTTCCGTTCTCCTATCCTGCTTCGAAAAATATATCTGTATGCTGTGATGCAACTTTTCTAATTGTATCACATTTCTGCAAAAGGGTAAACTATGGACGTATTTTCATGTGAACGTATTTTCAAAACAGAAAACCGGGAGAGCTTTTTTGCATCTCCCGGACTTTTTTCATTTTGTCGTTTTCTGTTTTTTTAATCTGTCAACACAGAAAAAGTGTTTACCACGCCATATGCCACCAGTCTGACTTCCAGCACATCTCCCAGGCCATATACTTCGATCTTATAACTGCGATCCGTGCTGGCGCTTTCAAACAAAAACACAAATCCCGCTTTTTTCACTCCGTCAAACTCTCTGACGCCAATATAGGTTTTGTGGTTTTTAAAGCGCGATTTTCTGTCTTCCCTGATCCACAGCTTATCGCAAGCACGAAAATTTTCGTCCGCATCAAATCGTTCTACTTCTTCTTCATAATCGATCTGCTTTGTCAGGATCTCCGTATCCGATCCGGAAAAATGACAATGGTCCGGATTTTGTTCGTCTTTTTCCACCTGCTGATAATCCTCCGGATAGCTAAAAGAGATCAGACCTTCCGCTTCATAGTCCTGAATACAGCTTTCACCTTCGGAGGTATTTGGATCCTCTACGATAGCTGCCTTCTCACCGTCCCACATCAGGGTTTTACCCTCAAGGGTTTCCACGTCCTGCAGCAGGCTGTTAAGCTCCTCTGCGGCGTTCTGCTTTTGAGCGGTATTCTGCTCCTGTGGGGTATTTTGCATCTCTTCCTCCATCTGCTTATCCTCCGTCATCACAACTTCCTCCCGGTTGTTAATCTCCTGATTCAAATGGCCCTGACCGCAGCCTGTCAACAGCAGCACCATCATCACTATTATCCCGTTTTTCTTCATTTTGTCCCCTTTATTTTGCATCCTTTACCATATCCGAATAAAGCTTGTAGGTCTCCGGGAAAATCTCCTTCATTTTTTCAATTTCCGTAGTATCCCCCGTCATCTCGGCGGCAAAAATTTCGGCAAAGGCTTCATTGGATACTCTGGAGGGATTTGTATCCCAATAACTCTTGCCGGTTTTTTTATCAGGGTCATGACCATAGGATGCCTGATATTTATCATTGGAAACACCGTCGATAATATCGGATAACCCATCATTAACATGATGATACTCATCATTCTTGCCATTGATATCCTCTTTGATGGCCTTCTTAGTCTGTTTAGTTATATAATCATCCAGATCATCTCCGGTTTTTCCTAAGTTCTGACCTTCCTCCCGATATTTTTTCTCATATCCATCAATATATTCATTAACTTCCTTTTTTAAAGATTCCTCAAAATCCTTAAATTCTCCGCATGTTTCACTACCTTTTACCCAACCTTCCTTATACACGACAAAATGACCGAATTCATGATAGTAGGTGGTTCCGTTTCCTCTCTTATTACTCATATCGGCAGAGGAATCCAAATATAGTTTTCCGCTGTTATGCTTCGACCCCGGTGCATTAAAGTCTGCGACTTTAACATCTTTGGAATATTTATCATACAAATCTCTGGTATTCCGATATTCAGGAGGAACATCATCATAATGCTTTTGCAGCGTATCACGATAGTCATCGGAAAAACCTTTTCTGGTTTCCTCATCCTCGATCCGGTCCACTACGCTTGCATTTTTTTCTCTGTTGGATTCTATCCACTCCCGGAGAATATCCTGATTTTCCTTTGACAGATCAGTGATATTGTCCACAGCTTTATCCACGTTCACAAGCAGTTTCTCAATATAGTTACCGGAAATTGTCGCTTCCGCCATCTCATACAAACGGATCACGTCTTCCAGAGTCTCTTTCAGCTGATGAACCGCTTCCGCCTGCTTATCGATCCGCTCAATTTCCTCTGCTAAGAGCGCCTTAATCTCATGGGTTCCGCTTCCCACACTGATCCCGTTTCTTACATTAGCAAGTGTTTCTCTGTTCTTTCTTAAGCTTCTTTCAATCTCTTCAAGTTTAGACAGTAATTCTTTTAGCAGCTTAATACTAATCCTGAAATTTGCAGCCATTTTGTTTCCCTCTCTTTTTCCTTACAGTCACCACATACTGCTTTATGAGCATATTACTATACTCTTTCAAAAAAGTGGGAAAAACCGGACGAAATGTTCATTTCGGACGACGAATGGCACATTGTGCACATTCTAAGACAGTAATTTGTGTAAACCTCGGTTACGTGCTTCGATTCAGTGCTTCACATATCCGATTCAGCATTTGATCTTTGAAAACACTGATCCGGATACGAAGCCGCGATCGTAAAGGCGGGTTTTGACCCTGTGACTCCGTCCCCCGGGGTCACCTGCCTCCGAATCGCTTGTAAGCGCTGCGAAGCTCTTCATCGCTGATCATGGTGATGCGTCCCTCATCATACTCTTTGCAAACCCAGTCGTAGATCTCTTTGATCACGGGATCAGTTTTGGGCAGCTCCGAAAGGCCTTTGCTCTTTCTGTATCCGTTCACCCAGAAGGTTACTCCCGCAAGGCCGGAGGTATTGGTCACGGATACCTTGGGCGGTCTGTTTAAGATGGTTTCCGTATCAAAGATGTTGTAGATCTCAGGATTTTTCATCATGCCGTCAGCATGGATCCCTGCTCTTGTAAGGTTAAAATTGGCTCCCACAAAGGGTGTCATGGGCGGGATCTCGTAGCCCGTTTCATTCTGAATGTATTCTGCGATCTCGGTGATCACCGAAGGCTCCATTCCGTTAAAGTGACCCCGCAGGGATGCATATTCAAAGATCATAGCTTCCACAGGCACATTTCCTGTCCGCTCGCCGATACCCAAAAGTGAGCAGTTTACGGCACTTGCACCGTACATCCAGGCTGTGGTTGCATTCACTACGCCTTTATAAAAATCATTGTGTCCGTGCCACTCGATCATTTCCGAAGGCACATCTGAATAATGCTGCAATCCGTAGATGATACCGGATACGCTTCGGGGCATGGCTGCGCCGGGGTAAGGCACGCCGTATCCCATGGTATCGCAGGCGCGGATCTTTACAGGTACGCCGCTCTCCTTGGAAAGGTCCATCAATGCATTGGCAAAGGGTACCACAAATCCGTAGAAATCCGCTCTTGTGATATCTTCAAAATGGCATCTGGGACGCAGGCCCGCTTCGATGCATTCGGAAACGATGCCAAGGTATTTATCCAATGCCTGTTTTCTGCTCAGGCCCATCTTATGGAAAATATGATAATCGGAGCAGGATACCAGGATTCCCGTTTCCTTGATCCCAATGGATCTTACCAGTTCAAAGTCCTTCTTGTTGGCTCTGATCCAGGTAGTGATCTCCGGAAACTTATATCCCAGTTCCATGCACTTTTCCAGGGCTTTTCTGTCTTTTTCGGAGTAAACAAAAAACTCGGTCTGGCGGATCATTCCGTTAGGGCCGCCTAACTTATGCAGCAGCTTGTAAATGTGCACCATCTGTTCTGTGGTATAAGGTGCTCTTGACTGCTGGCCGTCCCGAAATGAAGTATCCGTGATAAAAATATCCTCCGGCATATTCTCCGGCACTCTTCTGTAGTTGAATGCGATCTTCGGTACTTCTGTGTAGGGGAACATTTCCCGGAACAGCTCCGGATCTCTGATGTCCTGCAGCTGATAGATATAAGGGTCCTGTTCCAGTTTAAAGGTTTTTTTACTCAGTGCTATATCATGCATATTTCCTGGCCTCCTGCATTTTTTTGTGCATTTTACACTTGTATTATTTTGCCTGCGACAGCTCTCCTGCCAGCAGGTAGATCAGCGGTGAATTCCAGTAAATGGTGATTTCGTTGGTGGAATAGCTTTGGGAATTATCGGCATAGCATTTTGCAGGTGCTGTGCCCTGTAATACATTTTGTACGTAAGGGTCATCCAAATGACTGTTGGGTCCTCCCACTACCATTCCGGGAACCGTCTTTCCCATGGCCTGGGACGGTCTGTGATGGGGGTGATCCGCATAAAGGGTTCCAAAACCGGTCAAATAGCTGTAGCGCGTAGCGTTATTGCCAAAGAGGTAATGGAGCTGGGACGCTGCCGTATCATCATTCTGACCGGTGTAGTCCTTCATCAAAAGCAGATACATTCCGTTATTGGCAATTGTCAGATTGCTGCCCCAGGGATATTCCCCGGAAATAGAGGATCCAAAAGCGCTTTTTGCGGTATTTGTGCAGATCCCGTCGGCTGCTTTTTTTGCCCCCTGCAAAACGGCTTCTTTTGTGGCACTGTCTGTATTTTTTGCGCTCAGATAAGCATAGCCGCCGTATCCTGCAACGCCCTGCCAGCCCAGGCTGTATCCGTTGTCAGGCAGCTCTTTTTTCAAAGCCTCCTCATAGGCCTTATCTCCTGTTGTCTTGAAGGCCTCCGCATAAGCCCAGAAGCGTTCATCCACATCGCAGGTATCTTCATACTCACCTGTGGCCACATCCGAAGGATTCTTGTATCCCTTGGTATCCCGGGGTGTCTTGTCCAGGTAAGCGATGGCTTTCTTTGCCGCATCCATTGCCTTCTTTGCAAATGATGCATCTGTTTTCTCATAAACTCTCGATGCCATGCACATCACTGCCGCAAAGTCTGCCGTGGCGGTGGTGGATACCGGCATGATCACAAGCTGATCCGTTTCTTCCTGGGGCATGATCTCTCCCGGGAAATTCCGGCAGGTCACTTTATGATAAACGCCGCCGTTTTCAGCCTGCATCTTTAAAAGCCATTCCAGCTCAAATTTTGCCTCATCCAGAATATCCGGCACGCCGTTGCCGCTTTCGGGAATTCCCACAGCATCGTCAAATACTTCCGGATAGTTCTCATATGCTAACAAAAGATCCGCCACAGCTTTGGCCGCTGCCACAGGATATCTTCCGTAATCTCCCGCATCATGCCATCCGCCGGAAACATCCAGTGATTTTCCGTTATCTTCATACAGCACTGCTTTCTGGGTATGGCAGGCAGGGTGGGCAAAATTTCCCGCATATTCCGATGGAAGCTCCTCTCCGCACCGCTGGTAATACAGCATCTTGATACTTGCCGTAAACGCCTGATCATACACATCTTTTCCGATGGTAAATGCAGGGGAGACTGCATCTCCCGCTTCTACATGATAGGTTCCTTCTTTGGTGATGGATGAAAAATCAAAAACCTCCGTTTTTTCTCCTGCATCAGGATCATCCGTTCCCTGTCCTACAGCCGCTTCCAAAACGCTCTGTCCCGTGGCTTCGTCTATGAGTTTTGCGGTACTGCCAAGACCGCTGCCCATAATGACTGCTGTCTTTTTTCCACCCGGGAAGTAACCGATCTGATCCACTGTGATATCCGGCAGACTTGCCTGACCGCTTCCTTCCACTTTGCCGCTGTCATCCAAAAGCTGCAGCGTAAGGTTATCCAGATAAACATGATGCTCGCCGGCATTTTTGTCCGTATCGTTTACCAGTCCCATATTGAAACAGAAGCGGGGCGCGGGGTCCGTAGCTTCTTCCATGGTAAATGTATATTCATAGTGATTGGATTGTTCTTCTATGACGGGATACTCCAAGAAATAGGCATGATAATCGCCGCCGTTAAGCTGAAAGCGCATTTCCAAAGGGCGCTTGATGGTCGCTTCGGCGTCAAAAGAAATTTTGTATTCGCAGCCTTCCTCTAATGAAAAGCCATCATGATATACCTGCACACCATGCTCCACGGTGCCGATATTTTTGATATCTACATCCAGACGTCCCTGGGAATCCACGGAAAGATCGCATTCTCCGTCCTGACAAAAATACATCCAGGGATCCAATCCCTGGGACAGGTCTCCGTTGGCAAGAAGGTTTTCAGAAGAAGCTGCGGATTCGCTTTCGCCGGTTTCCTCCTGACTGCTTTCTTCTTCCGGGCTATTCTCCTCCTCCGGGTCGTTCTCCGTTTCCGAAACTTCCTGAGTTTCAGGTTCCTCAGACGTCTCCTGCTGCGTTGCGGGCTCCTCCTTTCCGGCGCAGGCAGTCAGAAAAAAGGGCATCACTAAACAGATGCAGCCTAAAGCATACATCCCCCACCGATCGTGTTTCATAAATTTCCTCCCATCCGGTCCCGGCCTTCCCGGGATCTAGTTGCCCTCTCCCCCGAAAGGACTTTTTACGGCAACTTCAGCTTCTGTGCAATACAAAGAACTCGTCCAGCTTATCCAAAAGCTCTTTTCGCTCGATGGTCTTCAAAAAGTATCCGTCAGGCTTCAACTGCATAACAGCGATCACGCTGTTTTTATCATTTTTACCCGTCAGGAATATAACCGGAATATTTCTGGTCTCTTCATCGTTCCTGAGCATCTCAAGCACCATGGCTCCGCTGGTAACGGGCATCTCATAATCCAAAAGGATCAGGTCCGCGTTGTTCAGCCCCAGCCATTTGATGGCCTGCATTCCGGAGTTAGCCATCGCTACCTTATATTTCCCTCGGAGCCATTCTCTTACAAGGTTCAGATAGTTGGGATCATCATCTACTACAAGAATTGTTTTCTTAAAGCTTCCGCTTCTTGCCTCGTCAAAGAACTCCCTCACCGTAGCGATAAACTTATCGTTATCAATGGGCCGGATAAAGGTCTGATAGATCAGATCCACAGGGAAGTTTTTCTCCATAATGGATACATCGTTCTTCTCGCCCACAAGGATCAGCTTCTTATCTTCTTCAGCCAGCTTGTCAGTCAGGAATCGAACCGCATCATCCCCGGGACGAAGGCCGTCATCCATGTAAGCGGTAACCAGTCCCGTATCCTTCCATCTGGAATAAATATCATTCACTTCCCAGGGCGCAAACTCACAGGGAATCCCCGCATCCTGGATCTTCTTGACTATGACACGGATCAGAAAGCTTTCCTTTGCCCCTACTACCAGAACCTTGTTATTCTTGGACACAGGCTTTCCGTCTCCCGAATCCGAACTTGCCGGGCCGGCTCCAAAACTGTTGTTGAGAAAATCAAGTGTGTCATTGAGGAAATCCAATCCGTCATTCATATTGTCCGACATCGCTTTTTTCCTTCCTTTCAAAACCGATCATTTTTATTATTTTATCACATAACGATTCGTTTTTGCTTTTTTTATGTATTTTTCGTAGGCTTTCTTCTTTCCCACGGGAACCGTGAATGTGATCTGTTTCCCTTTTTTCCGGTAAAAAGCTTTCTTTCCGATCTGTTTCAGCTTCTTTGATCGTATTGTCACTTTCTTTAATCTCGGGGTATTGAAAAACGCATTCTTATCAATGATCGTCACGTTTCTTCCGATGATGACTGTGGTCAGTTTTTTATCTCCGGAAAATGCCTTTTCCCCGATCCGTATGATCCGGTATGTGATGCCGCTGATCTTGGCCGTATCTTTTATGGTGATCTTCTTTTTGGATTTCACCACCCCGGTAAGCATCAGCTTACCCTGTTTGCCGTTTTCATCGGCCGCCTGCAGCACCTTATAGGTAAAGACTCCGTCGGAAAGCGCTTCCAGGCCGGACTCTTTTCTCTGCTCTTCTTCCCCTGCCGCTTCCAGCACCTGTCCGGTTCTGGCATCGATCCTGGCGGGAGTTTTATCAATCTCGGATAACGAAAGTTTCAGCGGATCCTTTTGAATGGCAGGAACCACCTCAAAGCTGCCTAAAAGATTGGCTCCAAGGTCCTCATCCCAGATCCGGGTATCCTCTTTGTCAGCGTTGACGAAACGAATGGGATATCCGTTTTCTCCGGTTGATGTTACATCGGATGCCAGACGCAGATACACCCGATACGTTCCTAAGGAAAGGTCTTTGGGCAGCCTGAATACAGCCTTAAATCCTGTGATCTCCCGGCTGTTCCACTGTCTGGGGTCTGCTTTTTCCGTCCGCACCTGCGCAGTGGTATCTGCACTGCTTAGCGGCAGCGTCACGGTTTTGTCCGCTCCCTTGAAGATCAGGATCGCCTGTTTTTCTTTGATCAGATTGCCAAAGCCCAGGTTTTCCATATCCGCCGAAAGGGCAAACCCTGCGCCCGCAGCACCCTCCTTCATCATTCTCACGTCTTTTACCAAAAAGCGGTAACCCAAATGGTTTTCCACATAAGTATAGCCGGATTTACCATCGTAGATCGAGCCGTCTTCCCGGTAGACCTCACTCTTCATGGCTTCTACCGTTTCCTTATGCCAGCCACTGTTTAAGTAGCTTGTGTGGGTGTCGTAGGCTTCCTTTGCGATATATGCGGCGGTGTTATCCACCACTTTGCAGCTTTCTGCGGAGTCCTTTGCCACCAGTTCTCCGCCGTAAAGCGTATGAAGGGCCTGCTTTTTCAGCCACCCGGTAACGATAGTCCTGTTTTCAGCTTCAAAGGTTCCCAGATCCGAATCCGAACCCAGATAGCCGTCATTGTAAAGTCCCAGTCTGTAGGCAAGGTCTCCTTCCTTTGCCTCATAGGTTGCAAGGTCTTTTTCCTCGATCCCAACGAATCCGCAGAAATGATCTGCCTGACGAACCGTAACGCAAATATCCTTCGGCAATACTTCCAGCCATTTCCGGATCACGGGATTGTAGTTGTTTCTCTCAAATTCCAATCCTGCCTTCCGGTTATTTTTAAACTCTTCCCGCTCATGACCGAAGTTGGGACTGCTGTGCATCTCTCCCCAGGGTCCGAACATACCGCATTCTACAGCTGCGATCACATCAGGGTAGTTACTGAGAACTTTCCCCAATGCTTCCTGATGGGTCATGATCATCTGAATGGTCTCCGGTTCGTAGACGGAGCGTTTCAGGGTTTTCCCGTCTTTTTTCACATTTTTCACCCTGCCGCCCTGATCCTCATCATAAGAAAAACGCACCACCGCCGTCATGTGGCTGCTGCGAAGATCATCCAGAATCCTGCCAAGGCAGGCAAGCATCTCATCATCTAAGGGATAATCCTGTTCTCCATTTTTTCCCTTGCAAAAATCCGTCAGGGAAAAACGCAGATGATGCAGGGTAAAATCATATTTGGAATAGTTCGGTTTTTCATATTCCGTTTTCCCATTCCGCTTAAAATCAATGTTGGTGGATCTGTAAAAGCCTTTGTAGGGATTGGGCACATTTTCTATGCTCTCCGTATAGCTTAAATCCGAGCACTGCTCCAGCATACCTTTTTGCTCCTGCTCGCCTTCCTTATATTCCCCGCCAAGGGCCGGTAAAAATACGGATGCTGCCAGACTCAGGCACAAAAGACTGCCTGTGACCGCATTTATGATCCTGCCTGCTTTTTTCTTCTGTTTCCTCAAATATTCATCCCCCTACTGCAGCAGGTTTTCTGCCAACTCTTCCAGTTTTTTCGCGTCTTCCGGCTTCATGGTACTCTTTATGGTCACTACAGGCTCTGCCACCTCGCAGTTTTTAAACCCGTCCACATACTGCCGCATCACTCTGGCTGCAGTGGGCGCCCAGCTTCCGTTTTCCACCAGTGCGACTTTTCGCTTCTGATAGGCTTTGATCTTTAAGATGTTCAGAAACTGCTGCATGGGTGGGAAAACATCTCCGTCATAGGAGGATGCGCAAAGCACCAGCCTGTTATAGCGGAATGCATCTTCTACGCCTTCATGGATGTCATCATGGGCCAGATCCGTTACGCCGGTTTTGATCCCTTTTGCCTCGAAAATCTCAGCCAGCTTCAGGGCGGCCTGCTTTGTTCCCGTATCATGAATGGAGGCATATACGATGGCTACGCCGTCATCCTCAGGTTCATATGCTGACCATGTCTGGTATTTTTTCAGGTAAAAATCCAGAGGCTCATTTTCCGGCAGTACCGGTCCGTGAAGGGGACAGATATGATCAAGGGGTTTTCCCTCCAGCTTCTTTAATAGGGTTTGCACGGAAGCGCCGTATTTACCCACAATGTTGAAATAATATCTTCTTGCTTCGCAGGCCCAGTCATCTGCCTCAGCGCCCTTGTAGCCGAACTTGCCGAAACTGTCTGCGGAAAACAGGGTCTTGCTGGTTGCTTCATAAGTCACGATCACTTCCGGCCAATGTACCATGGGTGCAGCGATAAAGTTGAGCTGATGCTTACCAAGTGAAAGGCTGTCGCCCTCTTTTACCGTCTCAACCCGCGCTGTAAGCTCTTCTCCGAAAAACTGACGTATCATGGGCAGCGCTGCCACGCCGGTGATGATCTTCGCTCCGGGATACTTTTGTGCAAAGATCTCTAAGGATCCGGAATGATCCGGTTCCATGTGCTGTACCACGATATAGTCAGGTGTTTTACCTGCAAGATACTGCTCCAGATTTGCAAGCCACTGCTCAGCCACATCCGCATCCACACTGTCCATAACACAGATTTTTTCATCCAGGATCAGATAGGAATTGTAAGCCATTCCATCCGGCAGTTCATATTGGTTCTCAAATATTTTGATCTCTTTGTCATCCACGCCTACGTTGATGATCTCATCTGTCACATTCGGTTCGTACATTCCCTTTCTCCTTTACTCTTTTTTCTCTGACGCACATTGACAATTATACCATATTGGGCCGATCTGTGTAAACAAATCGCTCCTCCATGCAGGTGTGCGGCGGTGCCACGCAGGTGGCCGCCGGCAAATGAGCCACAAACCCCGTCCCCAAGGGGTCGTTTTGGGCTGCAAAAATGAGCCACAAACCCCGTCCCCAAGAATCCCCGGGGCTCAAAAAAGAGCCCCGGAGGGCTCTTTACAGGATCATTTCCATATAGGTTTTCTGGGGCTTAAGGCCCATTTTCTCATAGAAGTGCCTTGCTCTGTCGTTTCCTTCCCATACGTTCAGGGTAACTTCATAGCAGCCAAGCTCTTTTGCGCGGTCCGCGGCAAACCGAAACAGCGCTTCTGCCACGCCCGATCCCTGCGCTTTTTCCTCCACGCACAGATCATCGATGTACAGATAGCTGTAGGGTACCAGCGTCGGCGCATCCGGCTGCTTTTTGAGGGCGCAAAAAACATACCCCGCCATTTCTCCCGTTTCATCCACTGCCACGTAAATAGGGGTATCCGGGTCTTCAATCAGTTTACATAACTCATCCGGTCCGTACTTTGTGGTTCCGGGAATAAAGATATCCGGCCGGATCGTTGCGTGCACACCCAGTACACGGGAAAGAAGTCTTATGATCCCGTCAATGTCTTTTTCCGTTGCTTTTCTGATCTCCACTTTCTCCGCCCCCTTTTTTTATCTCTTTTGCTTACCTATCATACGCCCTCTTTCCGCTCTTTTCAATCACATATGCGCAAAAAGAAACTGTACCCTTCGGAACAGTTTCTTTCAACAAGGAGTGTATACAATGCTTTTCGCAATCGGTGTTTTTCGTTTTTCGCTTTTTTATTTCGCTGCCGCAAAGCCCTTTTCCAGATCGGCGATGATATCATCGGCATGCTCCGTTCCGATGGAAAGACGGATGGTATTCTTGCGGATACCGGTAGCTGCCAGTTCCTCTTCCGGAAGCTGGGAATGGGTGGTGGAGAAGGGATGGATCACAAGGCTCTTCACATCTGCCACATTGGCCAGCAGGGAGAAGATCTCCAGATTGTCAATGAATTTCCATGCTTCTTCCTGACCGCCCTTGATATCAAAGGTGAAAATGGAAGCTCCGCCGTTGGGGAAATACTTCTGATACAGCGCATGATCCGGATGATCCGGCAGGGAAGGATGATTTACCCTTTCAACCTGGGGATGCTTTGACAAAAACTCTACTACTTTCTTAGTATTCTCCGCATGTCTTTCCAGTCTCAGGGAAAGGGTCTCCACGCCCTGAAGAAGAAGGAATGCGTTGAAGGGTGAAATGGCTGCTCCCTTGTCACGAAGCAGGATGGTACGGATGTAGGTCACAAAAGCTGCGGGACCCAGTGCATCATAGAAGGAAAGTCCGTGATAACTGGGGTTGGGCTCCGTGATATTGGGATACTTGCCGCTTGCCTTGAAATCAAACTTTCCGGACTCTACGATGATACCGCCCAGGGTGGTTCCGTGACCGCCGATAAACTTGGTTGCGGAGTGTACTACGATGTCTGCACCGTGCTCAATGGGTCTGATCAGGAACGGAGTTCCGAAGGTGTTGTCTACCACTACCGGGATATTGTGCTTGTGTGCGATCTCGGAGATGGCATCAATATCGGGAATATCACTGTTGGGATTTCCCAGAGTCTCCAGATAAACCACTCTTGTATTCTCTTTGATGGCTCCTTCCACTTCTGCCAGATCATGGGCATTTACGAAGGTGGTTTCAATTCCGTAAAGGGGAAGGGTATTTGCCAGAAGGTTGTAGCTTCCGCCGTAGATGGTCTTCTGTGCTACTACATGTCCGCCGCCTGCTGCCAGGGCTTCAATGGTATAATCAATGGCTGATGCACCGGATGCAACTGCAAGTGCTGCGGATCCGCCTTCCAGGGCTGCCAGTCTTTTTTCCAGAACTTCCTGGGTGGAGTTGGTGATTCTGCCGTATACATTTCCGCCTGCCTTCAGGCTGAAACGATCGGATGCATCCTGGCTGTCATGGAATACATAAGAGGTTGTCTGGTAAATGGGAACCGCTCTTGCATCGGATGCTGAGTCAGCCTGTTCCTGTCCAACGTGTAACTGTAATGTTTCAAATCTGTAATCGCTCATTTTTGTAGCCTCCTGTCTGTTTTTTTGTTCGTTTTTCTTTTGTTGAGATCATCATAGCACCGGATCCGCTGTCTGTATAATCGTTCCTGCCAATGTGCTGTTATAGCCTCATCCTATAACGCAGAGACTGATTTTAAAGTTAGCAGATGCATACTTTGCTGCAGGGTGGTATACTATATAAAGTAAGCGAAAAAACAGGAGCGATATCACTATGAATGCATTTCGATTTGAACAGATCTTAGAGCAGGCAGATGAGGTCTGTAATTATCTGGATAATTATACAAGACGCGGTTCTTTGGGTCTTGGCATGCCTCTTTCGGAACGATTCCGGTACGAGCTGCTTCTTTTTGCCGTTTACCTGGCTGATGCGGACGGCCTCATTGAAACCGCAGAGGTCATGTATATCCGGAAAGTACTGATGGTGGATTCCGTGGTAGGCGATCTGCATAACCTGAAAAAAAGAGAGCAGATCCCTCATAAATACAGACTGGAGATCCCGGAGCCCCTGAAGATCGCTGTGAATGTGGACAAGCGGCCGGAGCTTCAAACGCCCTATGAGCACCAGTGTTCCCAGATCCTATTGGATGTTATGACGCTGTTTGGGCAAGAATTTTTGCTGCTCCATAAGAACGATCCTTCGGATCAGACAGCTTTATATTTCAATTCCTATATCAACGGACTGAAGGATTATCTCGATCATTTCGGTCTTCTTTACAGCGGAGATAAAAAGAAGTTTCCCATTAAAGAGCTGGAAGAATATATCCGCATGGGCGTTATTACCTCAGCCCCCGTGGCGGGAGCTTACCCTCCCGAGCCCAAGCCCGCCAGCGTCTCATCCATGGTGGAGTCTGTGGAAAAAGAAAAGAAAAAAGAGCCTGCTCCCGAAGAAGATGCCCCTTCATTGAATGAATGTGTGGATGAACTGATGGAGCTCATCGGCTTGGAGCCTGTAAAAAATGAAGTCCAAAGCCTGATCAATCTGCTGCGGGTACAAAGAATGCGGCAGAAAAAAGGCCTGAAAAATCCGGACACCAGCAGGCACATGGTATTCCTGGGCAATCCCGGAACCGGCAAGACAACGGTGGCAAGGATCGTGGCAAAGATCTACCACGCTCTCGGCTTTTTGGAGCGGGGACATCTGGTGGAATGTGACAGATCCGGCCTGGTAAAAGGATATGTGGGACAGACCGCCATCCGCGTAAAAGAAGTGGTGGAGGAAGCCAGAGGCGGCGTTTTGTTTATTGACGAAGCCTATGCTCTGACTGTGGGCTGCGGCGAAAACGATTACGGTCAGGAAGCCGTGTCCACTCTGCTGAAGGCCATGGAGGATTATCGCAGCGAGCTGGTGGTGATCGTAGCCGGCTATCCCGATGAAATGGACGAGTTTCTCTCTTCCAACCCGGGACTTCGTTCCCGCTTTAACCGGTTTTTGAACTTCAAAGATTACTCTCCCGGAGAGCAGTTTGAGATTCTGGAATTTATGTGCAAAAAGCAGGACTATGAGCTTGCTTCGGAAGACAAGGATCGGATCCGTTCCTACCTGGAAAGACGGATGGCAAATGCGCCGGTGAATTTCGCCAACGCCCGTGACATCCGGAACCTGCTTGAAAATGCCATTATGCGCCAGGCTTCCAGAGTCATCTCCTTGTATGCCCCCACTACGGAGGATCTGCTCCGACTGACAGCAGAGGATTTCGGGATCCGCCCGGAAAAACCGCAGCCTGAAGATAGCTGAAGTTAGCTGATGCTTACTTTTTTACGGGAGCCGTATCTTCGTATCCGTTGTTTTCGTTATTCTTCCATTGTTTTTTGTACTCTCTCGGGCTGCAGCCGAAGTATTTTTTAAAGGTCTCGGACAGATAGCTGACGCCGGTAAATCCTGTCAGATCCGCGATCTGACGCAGGGAAAGCCTGTCGCTGCGTAAATACTCTGCTGTTTTTCTGACCCGCATATGGGACAGATAGCTGATGGGAGATTCTCCAACATACCGGTGAAAAAGGGTGTTGCAAAGGGACCTGCTGATATTGGCGCTGCCTGCGATCTCGTCTAATGTGATCCTGCCTTTGTAGGATGTGGATATGAAATGCATCATGGTCTTAAAGGACTGCATTCCGGGATCCGCAGCTACTTCTTCTCTCTTACCGTAGGCCGCCGCCTGCTTTCTTATGATATCCCAGATCAGGAAAAAACGCTTGGTGACTTCAAACGCGTCATTTCG
The DNA here is from genome assembly GCA_024685005.1 of Lachnospiraceae bacterium. GTDB lineage: Bacteria > Bacillota > Clostridia > Lachnospirales > Lachnospiraceae > RGIG7926. The sequence continues at coordinate 35,470 of JAIKWF010000048.1, read as the reverse complement.
AATATCAGGCAATTCCATCATAAGCCTGTACAATTCTTCCGTATATTGATTGATATAGCGAAACCGGAAATAAGGAAGATCCCCGTTCTCCGTAATGGGCCGCACAGCCTGCAGATCCACCGCCACCGAGGAACAGAGAATGGCCGGATGCACCACAAAGATCACGTATTTGGCCACGGTATCATCCACGCTCATGCTGTAATGGATCTGATTGGAATTGACCACGATGGTATCCCCGGCATTTAGCAGAAGGGTTTTGCCATTTACGCTGTAAGCCATCTTCCCTTCCTTTACCGTCAGGATCTCGATATCTTCATGATAATGGGGTACCTTTTCCCAGGTCACTTTGGGTGCTACCCACCCGTCGTAAATATAGGATGGAAAAGCGGGATCATCATAGTTTACGATCTCCGACCCGTCATCATTTTTCACGATCAGTCCCATCACATCCCGATTCATAACAATCTTCCTTTCTATCCGAGTTTTTTATAACAATTTTTCATAAACTTGTAATATTGTTATAAAATTTCGCAAAAAAGCCGGTTTTATTCCACGTTCTAATACCATATAATGATAAAAACCTGAGAAATGCAAGAAAAAATTGCAGAAAATACTGCAAAACCACAAAGGAGATGCGCTATGGGAAATGAAGCCCTTGTTATGGAAAACGTGTGCAAAGATTTTAAGGTTTTAAACCGTCATGAAGGCCTCAAAGGCAGTATCCGGGATCTTTTTTCCAGAGATTACAAAACCGTCAGCGCGGTGAAGGATGTATCTCTTACGGTGGAAAAAGGCGAGATCATCGGTTATCTGGGTCCCAACGGTGCCGGAAAATCCACAACCATCAAGATGATGACGGGGGTTTTGGAGCCCACCTCCGGAAAGATCCTGGTAAACGGAAACGTGCCTTACGAAAACCGCACCGAAAACTGTGAAAACATCGGCGTTGTCTTCGGTCAAAGGAGCCAGCTGTGGTGGTCCCTGCCTTTGGTGGAGTCCTTTAAGCTCCTGCGGGATCTGTACATGGTTCCCCAAAAGGAATATGAGCAGATGCTGGAGCTGTACCGGTCTTTGGTGGATATCGACCCCATCTTAAACAAGCCCGTACGGCAGATGTCTTTGGGGCAGCGTACCTTAAGCGATATCCTGGCGGCGTTTTTGCACAATCCCGCCATCGTTTTTCTGGATGAGCCCACCATCGGGCTGGATGTTTCCATGAAGGATAAGATCCGCTGTCTGATCCGGGGACTGAATCAGGAGAAAAACACCACTGTTATCCTGACCACCCATGATATGGGGGATGTGGACGCCCTCTGCCGGCGGATCGTCATCATTGATAAAGGGCAAAAAATCTACGATAACGACATCGATCATCTGAAAAATTACTTCGGCTCCTATCGGACGCTGAAGCTCCGGCTTTCGGATGACACCTGGGAAGAAATGCTCATCGACGAAAGTAAAACCGACGTTATGGATGTGATCATGAAAAAGCAAAAGGAGCAAAAGATCAAAGACATCCGTCTGGAAGAGATCACCACCGAAGAAGTGATCAAGAAGATCTACGAGGGGGAAGCCGTATGAATCCGAAAAAACTACTGGCCCTGACAAAGGCTGGCATTATGGAATCCTTGCAGTTCAGACTTGGCACCTTTGTAACCCTCTTTGCCAATCTGATCTATCTTGTGCTTGTTTATTATCTGTGGAAGGCCATCTATGCTTCCGCCGGAACCGACCGGGTAGGGGGAATGACCTTTACGGATACCATGATCTATCTGATCCTGGCAACGGCGCTGTTTAACTTTCTGGAGATGTTTGTGGTCTGGGATATGAGCCGCTCCATCCAGTCCGGCAAGATCATACTGGATCTGTTAAAGCCCATGCGATTTCGGACTTATACCTTCTGGAGTTACTCCGGAAGTCACGTAGTCTCTTTTCTGTTGACCTTCATTCCCACTTTTATCGTGGTAATGATCGTAACCAAGGGCGCGATCCACATGGGACTGAACCTGTTATGGTTTGCACTGGCTACCATTTTTGCCCTGATCATCAACTTTAATATCGAGATGCTGGTTGCTACGGTATGCCTGTATACGGAGTCTACCTGGGGGATCAATATCGTAAAAGAGACCATCGTTCTGCTGCTTTCCGGCGCTTCCATCCCGGTGGCTTTTTTCCCGGAAACCTTTCGCAGGATCGTGGAATATCTTCCCTTTCGGGCCATTTACGATATTCCTCTTCGGATCCTTTTGGAAAAAAGCGGAACGGATACCCTGCAGGGACTTCTTCCCCTTTATAGTCTGCAGCTTGTCTGGATCCTTCTGCTGATCATCGCCGGCAACCTGTTTTGGAACAGTTCCGTAAAGAAAATCACTGTAAACGGAGGTTGAGATATGGAACAGAAAAAACGCGGCTTTCGCTTTTATGCGGACATCTATAAAAAGATCCTGATCCAGGATCTGAAATCAAAAATGAGTTACCGGGCGGATTTTATCATCTCCACCTTCGGCATGATCATGACCAATCTGGCGGGATTTGTCACCTTTCTGATCCTGTTTAAAAACTTCCCTTCCATCAACGGCTGGGACTATTACCATATGCTGTTTTTATACGGCTTTTCCCTGGTGGCCTTAACACCGGTACAATGCTTTTTTGACAATAACTGGAATCTGCGTTTTATGGTGCAGAGCGGTGATTTCATCAAATACTGCTTCCGGCCGGTGAATGTATTTTTCTATTTCATGTCGGAGGTCTTCGATGTAAAGGGCTTGGGACAGCTTGCCTTCGGCGTCGGTACCCTTTGCTATGCCTGGTATCATATCGGGATCCCGGTTACGGTTTTGACCATCCTGAAACTGATCCTGTTTTTGATCACCGCATCCCTTTTTATGATCGCCATTATGAACGCGGCTGCCGCTACCTGCTTTTGGATCACCGGCTCCGGCTATGTTATGGTCATCATGTTCCGGTTTAAGGATTTTGCAAAATATCCCGCCAGCATTTTCAGCGGTATATTCCGGGTGGTCTTTACCTTTATCATTCCCATCGCCTTTGTGGCCTACTATCCATCTCTTGTATTGTTAGAGCCTGCTAACGTTCCGCTGTTGTCCTGGCTCTCACCTTTGATCGGATTATTGTTTTTCTATCTGAGCTACAAATTCTGGATGCTGGGCGTAAAAAAATATGACTTTACGGGATCATAAGAATTCCGTAAAGTCATAAATTAGTAACCTATTGCTAACTATTTCGTATTGCTGATCATTTAACATATTCTAGTTCAGTGCAAGCTTCAGAATATCAATAATGGCTTCTTTATCAAGGGGCTGATAATGTCCCACCGTGCCGTTTCTGGTGGCGCGGGATGCCATCACCTCAAAGTCTTTTTCATCGATGCCGAGCTCTGTCAATGTTGTCTTTAATCCCAGCTTTTTGAAAAAGTCCGTCAGCTTATCGGAAAGGATATAAGCTCTCTGGGTTTCGGAGTAATCATAGGCATCTGCTCCGAACACTCTGGATGCAAGGAGTGCAAGTCTCCAGGGCTTTTTCCCGGCCATATATTTAGTCCAGGCTCTGGTCACCACTGCCATACCCTCACCGTGAGTGATATTGTACTGGGCAGAAAGCTCATGCTCGATGCGGTGTGATCCCCAGTCTGCGGATCTTCCCGCATCCAGAAAGTTGTTGTGAGCCACGCTGGCCAGCCACTGGATCTCTCCTCTGGCATTTACATTTGTCGGATCCTCCAGGAGCCTGTCGGCATTGACAAGCAATGCTTTGATGGCTCCTTCGATGAGATAATCGGTGGTATCCGAAAACTTTTCATCTGAAAAATACCGCTCCAGAAGGTGGGAAAGCACATCCGCGATTCCCACGAAAGTCTGATAGGGAGGTAGACCTTTTGTGTATTCCGGATTCATAATGGCAAATTTCGGAATGATCCGATCATCTTCAAATCCAAGCTTCCACTCGCCGCTGGAAAGGATGGCGCAGTTGGAAGTCTCCGAACCGCTGGATGCGGTGGTTGCAATAACGCCTACAGGGAGGACTTCCTTTGGCGATATTCCCTTTTCAAAAAAGTCCCAGGGATCTCCCTCGTAGGGAATTCCCAGAGCCACAGCCTTGGCAGTATCGATGGAGCTGCCGCCGCCCACTGCAAGGACAAAGTCTACTGCATCTTTTTTCCCCTGCTCCGTCAGCTGCCTTACCAGGTCAATGGTGGGATTCGGTACAACAGTTCCGTTCTCGGAAAAACGGATTCCCAGCTGGGTTGTGGCATCCTTGATCACATCATAGATTCCCAGTGTCTTTATGAAATCTCCGCTGTAAACCAGCAAAAGAGAGGTTACTTTATACGCTTCCAATAATTCTTTCAGTTTCAGTTCGCTGCCCTGTCCGAAAACGATCCTGGCAGGATTGTAATATGTAAATCCGATCATGGTTTTTCCTCCTTTATATTTACGCACCGGCGATTCTCCGGCGTTTTTCCCTTTACGTTTATATTCCCGCTTTAATCCGTTACACTATTCCGGGTTCTCTCCTTGTCTGTATTTCAGGCTCTGCGTACTTTCTTAGACAGTCCCACTCCTGCTTCCTGGATCAGCATTACCATGATCACAAGAAGGGCTACGGTTACCCAGAGTACCTGTTTTTCATACCGGTAATAACCGTATTGCAGGGCGATGGCTCCCAGTCCTCCGCCACCGATCACACCTGCCATGGCGGAATATCCCAAAACGGTTGCCACGTTGATGGCACCTCCCAATAAAAGGGAAGGGGTGGCCTCCGGCAGGATAAAATGAAAGATGATAAAAAGCGGTCCTGCTCCCATGGACCTTGCAGCCTCTATGATCCCGGAGGGTACTTCATTTAAGGATGACTCCACCATTCGCGCCACAATGGGAATGGCACCCACGGTAAGGGGTACGATGGATGCGGTGGTTCCGATGGAGGATCCCACTACCAGCCTGGTGAAGGGAATCAGAAGAACCAGCAGGATCAAAAAGGGAAGAGATCTTCCGATGTTGATCACAAATCCTACTACCGCATTGACAGCTTTGTTTTCAAACAGATGATCCTTGGCGGTAACATACAGGATCACCCCTAAGGGTAGTCCCACTACATATGCAAAGAGTGCACTGAAGGTAGTCATCTGAATTGTTTCCCATATTCCTTTTATGATGGCTTCTTTGATATAAGCATCCATTATGCACTCACCTCCAATATCTGTATTCCTCTTTGTTCAAAGAAATCAAGAACGGTTTCCTGCTCTTTTTCCCCTTTCGGCAACTCCACGATCATCTGACCGTAGCCCTTGCCGCCGACGCTCTTGGTGTTGGCACTTAAGATATTGACCTTCAGCCCCGTATCTTCCACCAGCGTCGAGATCACCGGTTCCTTTGCGGAGAAGCCGTCAAATACGATCCGTACGACTTTTGCCCCCTGATTGGAGCAGTCATAGGGATTGATATTTTTTTCATCCTGCCCCGGCAGTACCAGTCGCTTTGCCGCATCGGATTTCGGATTGGTAAATACCTCCGAAACCTCTCCCACTTCCGCCACAACGCCGTTATCGATAATGGCTACTCTGTCGCAGATCTTTTCCACCACTGACATCTCGTGGGTGATGATGATCACCGTCAGATTCCGGGTTTTATTGATGGTCTGCAGCAGTTCCAGGATCTCCTCGGTGATCTTGGGGTCCAGCGCCGATGTAGCTTCGTCGCAAAGAAGAACTTTGGGATCTGCTGCCAGTGCTCTTGCAATGGCTACCCGCTGCTTTTGTCCGCCGGAAAGTCTTGCAGGATAGGAATCCTTCTTATCTTCCAGTCCTACCACCTGCAGCATCTCCAATGCCTTTTCCCTGCGCTTTGCACGGCTCACTCCCGCGATCTTTAAAGGAAGGGCCACGTTTTCCAGCACCGTTTTCTGGTTTAAGAGATTAAAGCTTTGGAAGATCATGGCAATGGACTGTCTGATCTTTCGAAGATCCTTTTGCTTCAGATCTCCGATGATATCATTGTAAAAACTTACTGTTCCTTCATTGATCTCTTCCAGGCGGTTTAAGGTTCGCACCAGCGTGGATTTGCCGGCGCCGCTCATTCCGATGATCCCGAAGATTTCTCCTTCATATACCGAAAGGGAAACATCTTTTAAAGCAGTAAATTTCTTTCCTTCGTTTTCATAGATTTTTGTTACATGAGAAAGCTCATATACTTTTGTTTTTTCTTCTGCCATAGTTCAATCCTGTTTTCTAACTGTTTTTGGGGTGTTGTTATTGTTAGTTTATGCAAACTTTTTTCTATTTGGATATGTGACCGTTCTTGCTCGGTCGCCTATGTCTTAAAAAGAATATGGCGGTCTGTATAAGCCCCACCATATTCCTGTTTTATATTAGTTCAGAGGTACTACCGCACCATCATACTTACCTTCGATAAACTCTTTTACTTCGCTTCCCTGAAGTGCCTCTACCAGTGCCTTCAAAGCAGGATCTTCTGCCTTATCGGGAGTGGTTGCAATGATATTGCCGTAGGTGGTTGCTGCCAGTCCGTCATTTGCTTCAACTGCCAGCGCACCGCTTACATGAAGGCCGCCTTCAATTGCGTAGTTTCCGTTGATAACTGCTACATCAACATCGGGAAGTGCTGCCACAAGCTGCTCGGGCGCCAGCTCCTTGAACTGAATGTTCTTGGGATTCTCAACTATGTCTGCGATGGTCGCCTCAATGCCCGCATCCTCTTTCAGGGTAAGCAGTCCTTCCTGTGCTAAAAGCAGCAGTGCTCTTGCTTCGTTGGTCACATTATTGGGTACTGCAACCGTTGCTCCGTCGGGAAGCTGGGACAGATCGGAAGTCTTTCCTGCATATATGCCGAAGGGCTCATAGTGGATGGCACCGATGGATACCAGATCCGATCCGTTCTCTTCGTTGAACTGCTCCAGATAAGGTACATGCTGGAAGTAGTTTGCATCCAGGCTTCCTTCAATAACGCCGGTGTTGGGTGTGATGGAATCTTCGATCTGTACGATCTCAAGGTTGATACCCTGCTCTGCCAGGATGGGCTTTACTACCTCAAGGATCTCAGCATGGGGTGTAATGTTTGCGCCAACCTTAATGGTGACTTCCTCTGCAGGTGCCTGTGCGGATTCTTCGGAAGAATCTTCAGAAGCGTCAGCTTCTTCATCAGGCGTTACATCGGATACTTCTGCTTCAGCTTCTGCTGCAGGTGCCTCCGTCTCAGGTGCTTCGGTTTTTGCAGTGTTTCCGCATCCTGCTGCGCTGACTGCCAATGCTGCTGTGATGATCAGTGATACGATTTTCTTTTTCATAATGTTCTCCTCCTTTAGCTTGACCTTAAGCTTTTTGTTTTCAGGTCCTCTTGTTTTGTCGTAATTCACTATAAAACAGGATGGGTTCCCTGACAAATACATAAGAATTATAGGCTGCTATAGGTAAAACCTATAACAGCCTGTCTTTAAGAAGCCTTTATTTTACTGCACTGCGATACAAATGCCACATGCATTGCTGCTGCTATGGGCAGCACATTTTCGTCCAGATCGAACCGTTCATGATGATGGGGATAGGATCCGCCGGCACCCACAAATACGAAGAAGGATGGGGCGATCTGACTGTATGCGGAAAAATCCTCCGTTCCCAGATCCGGCTGGGCCGGTATGATCTTTTCGGCCCCTGCTACCTGAATGCCCGCTTGCTTTACGGTATCATACAGCAGCTCCGAATTTTTCAGAATGGGTGTTTCAAATTCACTTTCCACTTTCACAGAAACCCGGTTAGCAGCCGCAATTCCCTTCACAAGCCGCACCGCCGCATCTGCGATCTGCTCTCTGACAGTGTCGGAGAGGACTCTGATGGTTCCCTTGATGGTGGTCTCTCCTGCCACAATATTCTCGGCCGTTCCGCCGTGAAACATTCCCACCGAGATCACTGCGGATTCATGGGCGGATATTTCTCTGGATACCACATTCTGCAATCCCTGTACGATCTGGGCGCCGCATGTAATGGTATCGATTCCAAGATGCGGTCTTCCACCGTGTGCACTTTTCCCCTGCAGAAAAATCTTCAGTGAATTGGCGCCTCCCATGACAGCTCCTTTTGATATTTCCATAAGCCCCACTTCTTCAAGGCTTCTTACATGGATCCCAAAAAAGAAGTTCACATCATCGATCAGCCCGGAATCCACTATGGTCTGTGCCCCCCTTCCGATCTCTTCAGCGGGCTGGAAGATCAGCTTCACCGTACCTTCCAGCTGATCCTGCTGCTCTTTTAAAATACGGGCAGCCCCCAAAAGGGCTGCCGTATGAGCATCATGTCCGCAGGCGTGCATCGCGCCTTCGTTTTGTGATCGGTAGGAAACCTCGTTTTTCTCGGTGATCCGAAGCGCATCTATATCGGCCCGAAGGCCAATCACTGCTCCTTCCTTTTTCCCTTCTATGACAGCCACCGTTCCGGTTCCCACGCTCTGCCAGGGTATATCCAGTTTGTCCAGCTCTTCTCTGATCTTTGCGGCTGTTTCATGCTCCTCAAAGCAGATCTCCGGATGGGCATGAAACCAGCGCCGCAGGGCGATCATTTCCTCTTTTTGCTGCTCTGTAATCTCTGTCATCCTCTGTGCTTCCTTCCGAATTTTTGTTAGCAACCGCTAACTACTAATACTCAAATGCGGGGATTGCCGCGTTGTTGTAAACTTCCAAAATAGCCTTTGCCACACGCTCTGTTCTGTACGCATCCACTACCTCGAGATATACTTCGTTGTCCTTGTCTTCGGTGCGGGCTGCAATGATGTTGATGAAGGGATGCTGCGCAGGATCCGTAAAGTCAATCTCGTCTTTATAGATGGGATCGTTTACGGGATCCAGACCGTAATCGGTAGCATATCCGCAGTTGATGATGGCCGCATCCACATCTGCCAGAGTTCTGGGAAGCTCAGGTCCTTCCATTTCAACGATCTTGATATTCTTGGGATTCTCCGCTATATCGGAAACCGTTCCGTTTACGCCTACGCCCTCAGCCAGCTTGATCAGACCCGCATTTTCCAGTACATGCAAAGCTCTTCCCTGATTGGTGGCATCCTCAGGGATGGCAATGGAACCGCCCTCGGGGATCTCATCTAAGGATGCATGTTTTTCGGAAAACAGGTTTAAGGGTACGATCAGGGTTTCTCCGATGGCCGTCAGATCCAGTCCCAGATCCGCGGTGTTGGCATCAAAGTATGCATAATGCTGAAAAGAGTTCAGATCCACTTCACCGTCTGCAAGGACCTGATTGGTCTGCTGTACGTTTACCCATTCTACCTTGATATCATCTCCTCTTTCTGCCAGTTCTTCATTCAGTGCATCCCAGATCCGGTTCTCGTCGGAGGTTGTACCGATCTTTACGATGATGGGCTGACCGTCCTCTGATTTGATCCCCTGTTTTTCCTCTGCAGATTCAGCCTCTGCGTCTTCTCCGGCATCCTGCGTATCCTGTGCATCTGCTTCCGAAGTTTCTTCGCTCGCTTCAACATCCTGTGTTTCCACTGCTTCCGGCTCTGCTGCCTCCTTGCTGTCGCCTCCGCCGGTAGATGCGCTCTGTCCGCATCCGGTTACCAATAGTGCTGCCGCAGCTATGATGGCAGCTGCCTTTTTGTTAAATACGATCTTTTTCATAATAGTTACTCCTCCTTTTGTAAAACAAAAAACTTAATGTGTTAATCTATCTGCAGCCCTGTTGCCCAGGCTTTGAATGATACTGACCAGAATGAGCAAAAAGAGCACACATACAATGGTTACATCTTCCATGTACCGGTTATAACCGTACCTGATGGCGAAGCTTCCGATGCCGCCGCCTCCCACGCTGCCTGCCATAGCCGTCAGGCCGATGAGGCTGATAAAGCAGGTGACAACTGCCCGGATCAGTCCCGGCAGCGCTTCCGGTATCATCACATGGCGGATCAGATATCCTCTGGAAATTCCCATGGATCTTCCCGCCTCCAGAACACCGGGGTCCGTTTCCAAAAGTGCCTGCTCCGTCAGTCTTGATGCCAGCGGGATCACTCCCACCACCATGGGAACGATGGCACCCTTTACGCCGATGGCGGTCCCCACCAGGAATCTGGTAAAGGTTACCATCAAAGCTATGAGGATCACAAAGGGAATGGACCTTACCACGTTGATCACCCTGCCTAGAAGACTGTGAACCGTACTGTTTTCATACAGCCCGCCTTTGTCTGTCACCACCAGTATGATGCCGGTGATCACTCCAAGACTCAGGCCGATGGCACCGGTGATCAGCACCATGATGGCGGTTTCCTTTATGGATTGCAGGAAATAGTCCTGCAGCTCAAATACATTGGGTAAATAGCGTATCAATAATTCTTTCATCCGATGGCCTCCTCCGTTTCTTTCAGAAGAAGGGGCTCGGTGCTGATCCCTTCCCTTCTCAGATATCCCAGTGCCCCCCGCAGGCACCCGTCATTGCCGCCGATGGAAACATAAAGGTTTCCGATGGGTTTATTTTGTATGATCTCAATGGAGCCGTAGATCACGCTGATGTCAAGGTAAAATTTGCGGATCAGCTCTGCAATGTAGGCATGATTTGCGCCTTCTCCCCGAAATACCAGATGCCAGATCTCTTCTCCCCGGCTAAGCCTCTTTTGCAGATCATCCTGTTCCAAAAGTCTTTCCACGTCATCATTATGAAAGACCGTATCCACAAAGCGTTTTGTGATCTCTTTCTGCGGATTGGCAAACAATTCATAAGTCTGGGCCTCTTCCACAATCTGTCCGGCTTCCACCACAGCCACCCTGTCGCAGATTTCTTTTACTACCGACATCTGGTGCGTGATCAAAACCACCGTGATCCCCAGTTTCTCATTCAGATTCCGCAAAAGAGTCAGAATGGAAGCTGTCGTTTGAGGGTCCAGAGCGGATGTTGCTTCATCACAAAGAAGAATATTCGGATCATTGGCAAGAGCTCTTGCGATGGCAACCCGTTGCTTCTGGCCCCCGGACAGCTGGGAAGGGTAAGAACCCTTCTTATCTTCCAGATCTACCAGCTTTAAAAGTGCGTCTACCCGCTTTTCGATTTCTTTTGGTTTTTCCTTGCGGTATTTCAGAGGAAACGCAATATTTTCATATACCGTTTTGGATTTGAGCAGGTTAAAATGCTGGAAGATCATTCCGATCTTTTGTCTCTTTTGTTCCAGACTTTTTCCGGATAAAAGTGTGATATTCTCTCCGTCTATAAACACCTTTCCTGCGTCCGGTTTTTCCAAAAGATTGATGCTTCTGATCAGGGTACTTTTCCCCGCGCCGCTGGCTCCCACGATCCCGTAAACACTCCCCTTCGGGATCGTAAGGGATACATTTGAAAGGGCGTGGACATCCCCTGCATCCGTATGATAGGTTTTTTCCAGATTTTCCAATTTGATCATGTTTCTTTCACCTTCTATATGTAAAACAGAAAAACCGGGGACTGCAGAAATGCGGCAAATGATTCCGCTCTCCGCAGCCTCCGGTTTTCCGGTCAGCTGACCTTATTATCAGTGATGCTTATTACAGCCTGTGTTTTTCGGTTTTATCGATCTGAATGATCTTTCCATCCTGAACGATGATGGTGATCATTCCGTATTTCATGCCCTGAAGGAGTGAATTCAGCGTTGCCAGTTGCTCCTTACTCAGGCTTTGTCCGCTTTTATTCTCTTCCATTTTCATCACTCCCGGTGCTACTTTTTCTTACTTGATATTCTCTCTCCATGTAGCCGGCTTAAACTCATCAATGATGGGAAGAAGTCTCTGGTCCACGTCAATCTTCAATACAGAGTTGAAGTTGTTGGTTGCGATCATCTGACCTGCGAATCCTACGATCACCACGATCTCCTGATCATTCCAGAATTTCTTCAGCGTATCGAAAAGCTCGTCGGATACAGCTGTGGGATTCTTAACGATTGCTCTTCCCAGATCTGTCAGTGCTGTTTCTTTTTCATCGTACTGAAGGTTTGCCGGGTCAAGTCCCAGACCTTTTACGTCGCTGATGAAAAACAGTGAGCACAGCTGGCAGGAATTGGTGGTTGAAATTGCATGTGCGTAAAGGACCGCATCTTTTTCACCGATGACTTCCACCAGGCGTTTCCACGAAGTGTACCATGCCATGTATGCATCATATGTGGCCGCATCATTTAAAAGTCCCCGTTTCATATTTGTGACTGCATTTCTGCCGGCCAGTTCTTCGTAGCGTTCTTTCTCCGCTCCGGTTGTTTCTTCCAGTTCCAATAATTTTACTCTTGCCATTTTTTGTTTCCTCCTTTTTTTTCCTTCTGATGGGTCTTATCTTAAGGCATGAAACCCACGCTGTCTAATTCCTATTGTTTATCATCGGTTATAGGTTTTGCCTATGGCGACATCAGATGTTATAGTTGTCTTTCAATGCGTCCATCAGGCCGTATTCCAGCAGGATCTCCTCTAACCGTTCCTGCGTCATGGGAGTGGGAATGGTGAACATATCATTCTGATCAATGGCGCTGGCAAGCTTTCTGTACTCATCAGCCTGGGTGGATTTGGGTTCATATTCGATAACGGTTTTTCTGTTGATCTCGGCCCTCTGCACCACATTGTTTCTGGGCACAAAATAGATCAGCTGGGTTCCCAGCTCTTTGGAAAAGGCCTTCAAAAGGTCGATCTCTCTGTCCACATTTCGGCTGTTGCAAATGATTCCGCCAAGTCTGACGCCGCTCTTTTTGGCGTACTTTGCGATTCCTTTAGAAATGTTATTGGCGGCATACAGTGCCATCATCTCTCCGGATGCCACAATGTAGATCTCTCTTGCTTTTCCTTCCCTCATGGGCATTGCGAATCCGCCGCAGACCACGTCGCCCAATACATCGTAAAAAACATAATCCAGATCATCGGTATAAGCGCCCTGCTGCTCCAAAAGGCCGATGGATGTGATGATGCCGCGGCCCGCGCAGCCTACGCCGGGTTCCGGTCCGCCGGACTCCACACATTTGATCCCGTGGAATCCCTCCCGCATGATACTGGAAAGCTCGATCTCATCTCCTTCTTCCCGCAGTGTGTCCAATACCGTCTTCTGGGCTAACGTCCCCAAAAGCAGTCTGGTGGAATCCGCCTTGGGATCGCAGCCAACCACCATTACGTTCTTGCCCCGCTCTGCCAGCCCCGCTGTCAGGTTCTGGGTGGTGGTGGATTTGCCGATCCCTCCTTTTCCGTAAATTGCAATCTGTCTGATGTGTTCTTCCATGTTGGTTTCCTCCTACTTGTATCTTTCTTTTTTATCAATGATCATCCATGTGAAAAGGTGTTCTCCGCCCGGATCTCTTTCAGATAGATCTGTTTGGAAATATCCCTTCCGCCCGGGATGCCTGCCGCATCGGCCCGGCACCTTTGACAATGCCGGAATACCCTGATATACTTCTCTGCCTCCGCCCTTGCGCTGTAAAGTTCTTCGCAGGAAGGTTCTCTCATGTTTTTCAGCTTATGCTGTGGGATCAGAGGGATGATGTTATAGATCGACGCCCCCCGCTCTGCCACGGTTTTGGCGATCTTCCCGATATGCTCCTGATTCAGTTGGGGGATCAGTACGGTATTGACCTTTACCGTAACGCCTCCCTTAACAACCTTTTCAATGCCTGAAAGCTGATTTTCGATGAGGATCTTTGCCGCCTGTATCCCTTCGTATTTTTTCCCTTCCCAGATCACAAAGCTGTTGATCTGTGCAAGGATCTCTTCGTCCACTGCATTTACCGTTACGGTAAGCGTATCAATGCCCGCTTCTATCACCTGATCTGCCAGCTTTGAAAGCATCAGTCCGTTGGTACTCATGCACTTGATCAGCTTCGGATACCTTTCCTTAATCAGGCGAAACGTCTCCAGCGCATGGGGACTTGCCAGGGTATCTCCCGGTCCGGCCACGCCGGCCACCTGTATCTGAGGCATGGCTTCCACCGCCCGGCCTACGGCCTCCAGGGCTTCTTTTGGCGTAAGGATGTCACCGGCAACTCCGGGTCTGTTTTCCGTTTCATTCAGATCCCGTATGCAAAAATTGCAGCCGATGTTGCATCCGAAGCTCACCGGCAAATGAATCCTGCCGCTGTTTGTTTTTTCTCCCAGCGCAAAACAGGGATGGCGCTGTCTCAGTTCCTGTGGTGAAATACTCAATTGTTCTCCTCCGCTAACTTTTCATACAAGATCTCTGCCAGCTGTTCGATATATCCGGCTGCTTCAAACACTCTCTTTCCTTTTCCCGTAACATAAGCTGCTGCCCCTTCTCCGATCCGGGATACCACAAGGGCACTGCAATCAGATAGAAGGGAAAGCATTTCATCAAACACGCCGGGATCGTGGCAGCTGCATCCTGCCCGTACCATTCTGGTTTCCACAAACTCCGCCTCTTTGTTCAGTTCATAAATCTCCCAATACTTTGCATGGCCGAAGTGCTCGTTGACGCTGATCCCGTCCGTGCTTGCAAATCCTATTCTCATGGCTGTGCTCCCGTCAGATCTTTCTTTGTGTTTCTCCATCATCCGTAAGTATGAAGCGCTGTCTGGTAAATATCCTCGATCAGCCTAAGTCCACCGGAAAATCCCACATAATTGGTTGTCAGTACCAGACGCACGGGACTGGGCACTGCCACGGAAAGAAAATCACAATTCTTTTCCTTTGCCAGGGACTTATCCCAGCCGGAACCTAAAATAATGCCTCTTCCTTTGTGATCTGCCTGTTTGATGGTTTCCTGGGCTTCTCCCGCATCTGCTTCAAAGAAAACGGGGATGGTCCGTTTGTCACTGGTGGAGGCCAGATCTTTTTCAATCTGTTCCCGATATTTCTCCGGTGTGTTGTCCACTACAAATACTTCCTTCGGTACAACGCCGGTTTCATGCAGTAGAAACTTGGACATTCCCACCACATATCCCGCATCATGCAGGATGTGGGCGTAGCGGGGTAGGCCGTATCTAAATTCCAGAAGGAAAGTGGCCAGATTATCGATCTCCTCATAGTAGCGGTCAGTCTCGTGTTTGATAAAGGCTTCCGCCTTCTTTCGGTCAATGTCTGCTTTTTGCAAAGCGGCAAAATCCAAAACTCCTTCCAGGAATTTTTCCGTTTCATTGGCACCGATGGGGACGGAATGGAACCAATAGGTTTCCTGTCCGTAAAGGCGCTTTAAATGATCCGTAATGGGCTTACCGTACCAGGGCGATACCAGAATATTAAAGTTCGCCTTCGGTATGGTTTGCCACTCCGTAACGCCTCCGCTGTCAGGTCCGAACAATACATTGACCTTCAGACCCAGGCCTTCCAGCAGGCGCTTATACTCCCGCAGATTCCCTTTCCAGAAAGGATCCTGATAGGGAATGCTTGCAAAAAGATTGACCAGTTTCCTGTCACTGCGGGTTTTATTGTCCTCCTCATACAGGGAAACATACTGATCGATGATGGCCTTTACCACATGGGAATGGGATACGTAGTTATTGCATTTAAAACCCGGCGTATCAACAGATACAATGGGTTTTCCCGCATCCTGAAATTCCTGTACCACGCTTTCGATATCATCACCTACGATACCGCCTGTACAGCCTGTCAGAACCACCTGCAGATCCGTATCCAGCACCTTGTATGTATTTTTGATGATCTTCCTGAGCTTCTCCGATCCGCCGAATACCACATCTTTTTCGTTAAAATTGGTACAGGGGGAGGTATCGCCTCCGGCATATCCCTTGCTTCGTTCAAAAAAGCCCGAAACCATGTCCCCGCATCCCGGTCCGGAATGCAGAATGGGTACCGCTCTGGGAATGGCAACTACGCTTTGCAGTGCGCCGATGGCACAGGAAAACCTGGGCTGTTCTATCATTTCATTCAATGCCGGCATTTTGACTTTCCTCCTTTCCTTTTTCTTTTTTATCCGATGTCTCAAAGAAGTAATCCGGTCTTTGCATCAGCCACCACTTTGTATAGGGATTGATGGCATGCTTTTGCAGATTCTTTACAAACTCATCATTCTCAATGGTATCCAGAATTCTCTCTCCGTAATCAATGATTCCCTCATAACCCATGCTGTAATGTTCATCTCCCACCAGAAGGGACGGGATTCCGTACTTGGCTCCCCACAGTGTCATGCCCCCGTGTCTGGAAAGCAAAATATCCGGATGAAGTTTCCCCAGGGAGTTAGCCAACTCATACTCCTGCTTGGAGCAGACCCTGTAATTTCTCACATCGCCGTAATCCCCCACTCTCTGCATCAGCTGATCGTTTTCATCCCGTCCGGAATCAAACACCGAATCATGATGGAAAATGGAAGCTCCCACCGCATTGATCCCCAGCTCTCCCAGCACAGACAAAAGTGCGTGTCCGTGGGCAGCTCCGCCGGTAACGTATGCTGTCTTTCCCTGCAGCTTTTCTCTCAGCTGAGCGATCCTGCCCAGGTATTTTTCCTTCTTTTCGGCGATGACCTGCTCTGCGATCTCTTCTTTTCCCAGGATCTTTCCCAGTGCTCTGAACCACCGGTCTGTCTGGGCAATCCCGTAGGGCGGTGCCGTTTCGATCTCCGGCACGTCAAACTCTTTTTCCAAAACAGCCGCCAGATAACTTCCCAGAGTAGAGCAGGCCTGAATGGTTGCTGCCGATTCGGAAGCGCTGCGAAGATCGTTCACTGTGGAAAAAGGAGTGATGTATTTGGGTTTGCATCCGAAGGGCGCAAACCAGTCTGTAAAACGATCGCTTCCCCAGAAATTGATCACGTTGATCAGGTCCTTTCGTTTTTCCTTCGGCGGATCGATGAGCTTTCTGGCAATGCCGTGATAAGCCGCATCAAATCCCGTGGTCCACACCCGGGAGCGGAAGCCTTCGCAGACAATGGATACCACCGGAATTCCCAGCTCATCCTCTGCTTCTTCGCAGGCGCTTTCAATATCATCGCCTATAATGGCTGCGGCACAGGTGGAAAGCACGAAGATGGCGTTTGGCTTTGTACGCTCGTATACGCTGCGGATGGTTTTTTCCAGCTTCCGCAGTCCGCCGTAAACCGTATCCTTTTCCTGCAGATTGGTGGAAAAGATCCTGCGCCTTGTGGGGTTTGATACGCCTCTTAAATCGGCGTTTACCGCATAGGTAAAGTTATATTCCTGCAGGCAGGTGGAGCATCCCACCGGTCCGTGTTCGATCACCGCCGCATCCTGGATCAGTACTGTCATACAGGCTGCCTTGGTAATGGAGCAGCCGGCGCATTGCTGAAAAGAACGTTCCACGTCCCGAAGAGAACCGTCGTGCGCTTTCTGCACCAGTTCTCCGGCTTTCCCGTCATAACCTGTAACTGATCTGGTTCGAACCTCCCGGATCTCTACAGCCGGAAGAGACAGATTAATGTTTGACATTGTTTTTTCCTCCTGTTTTTTGTTGGGGACCGAACACATCCTGCCCCCCGTCAGCGAATTTGCCTGGCAAACCGCTACCAGCTCATCATATTTCAACCCTTTTGTCCTGTCTAATACCAAAAAATAATGAAGGCCTATAGGCAAAGCCTATAAGCCTTCCAACACCCAAAAACAGGAAAAAACCTGTTTTTAACATTAGTCAAGCAGACCTTTGCTGATATAGCGATCACCTCTGTCGGGGAACACCACGACTATATTTCCGTGATCGATCTGCTCTGCCAGCTTCAGCGCTGCCGCAAGAGCCGCACCGGAGGAAGAGCCTGCGATGATCCCCTCGGTTTTAGCCAGGGTTTTTACCGCTTCAAAGGCTTCATCATCGGTGACCTTAACCACCGTATCCACTAGGCTTACATCCATGGTGGCAGCAATAAAATCATTGCCAATCCCTTCGATATCGTAATCCGCATGCTCGCCGCCGCCTATGATGGAACCTACGGGATCAGCCAGTACCCCTTTTATATCGGGGTTTTGTTCTTTCAGATACTTTACCGTTCCGGAAAAAGTTCCGCCGCTGCCGGCGCCTGCCACAAAATAGTGCACCTTTCCGTCAAGCTGCCGCCAGATCTCAGGACCTGTTGTCTCGTAGTGAGCCCTTGGGTTGGCCGGATTATCAAACTGCTTGAGGGAAATGGCTCCCGGTATGGAGGCTATGATCTCATCCGCCTTCCTGTCGGCGCCAAGCATTCCCTCTTCTCTCGGGGTATGGACGATCTCTGCCCCGAGTGCCTTCATGATCTTTTGTTTTTCCACGGAGAACTTTAAAGGTACGGTGAAAATGATCCTGTATCCTTTATTCAGTGCCGCCAGAGCAATTCCGATACCGGTATTTCCCGCCGTGGCATCCACAATGGTGCCGCCGGGCTTTAAGATTCCCCGCTCCTCTGCGTCCCTGATCATGTAGTCACCTACCCTGTCCTTTACGCTGCCGGCGGGATTCATCAGCTCCAGCTTTGCAAAAATATTGACATTCTTATTTTTTTTCTCGACATGATTCAGTTTGATCACCGGTGTGTTTCCGATCATCTCGTGGATGTCCATATATACATCCATTCTCATCACGCTCCTTTCTCTTTCCTCTCTTACCTTGCTGATGCCTTGATTGCCTGCTCGAGGTCTTTGATCAGATCCTCTGCATTCTCAATGCCTACAGAAAGGCGGATCAGTTCATCCACAATGCCCACTTTTTCCCGCACATCCTTCGGAATGGCTGCATGGGTCATGGATGCAGGATGGCATACCAGAGACTCTACGCCTCCTAGGCTCTCTGCCAGTGTCACCAGATGAAGAGATTCGAAGAACTTACGATGATCATACTTTTGATCCAGTACAAAGGAGATCATTGCTCCCGGTCCGTCAGCCTGCTTTTTCTGTGTCTCATACCCGGGATCAGATTTCAGGCCCGGATAATATACCTTTGAAACATAGTTGCTTGCTGCTAACCATTCTGCGATCTTTTTCGCATTCTCCACATGACGGTCCATGCGGACTCCCAGAGTCTTGATCCCACGGATCACGAGGAAGCTGTCCCAGGGTGCCAGAACGCCGCCGATGGCATTTTGCAGATAGTACAGTCTGTCTGCCAGGGCCTTGTCATCTACCACCACAAAGCCGGAGATGGTGTCCGAATGCCCCCCCAGATACTTGGTACCGCTGTGGATCACGATATCCGCCCCCAGTGTCAAAGGTCTTTGCAGATAAGGGGTCAGGAAGGTGTTATCCACGATCAGCAACTTCCCTGTCTTTTTCGTGATCTTTGCCACCGCTTCGATATCCGTTACCGTAAGGAGCGGATTGGCGGGGCTTTCCACATAAACAGCTTTTACTTCATCCGTAATGGCTGCTTCCACAGCTGCCAGATCTGATGTATCAACGATCTCGTAGGTGATTCCGAAGTTGTTAAATACGTTATCCAGGATCCGGAAGGTCCCGCCGTAAATATTGTCGGAGACCACCAGTTTATCACCGCTTTTGAACAGGGAAAGCACCGTATTGATGGCGGCCAGGCCAGAAGCAAATGCCAGCCCGTAGGATCCCTGCTCCAGATCGGCGATGAGTTTTTCCAGAGCCGCTCTTGTTGGGTTGCCGGTTCTGGAGTACTCCCATCCTCTATCCTTTCCCAGTCCGTCCTGTTTGTAAGTTGATGTCTGATACACAGGAACGCTTACCGCTCCCGTTGTTTCGTCTCCGTCTATCCCGCCGTGGATCAGCACTGAATCGATAGACAGTTCATTCTTAAAATCTCCCATTGTTTTTTCCTCCTGTTTTGTATTTTGGGTGTTTTATTTATATAAAAAAATAAGCCCGGGCTAACTTTTCCCGCGCTTCTTTACCGGATCTTTAAATGCAAAGACTGTTATAATGGCTGCATTTTAATAAGGCACAAACATCCTGCAGATGTGGCCTGTTCCGTGTAAATCGCCGGGAATATAATCCGTGTCATACATCGCATATTGTTCTCCGCCGCCATTCTGCATACTGTCATCATTTTCGTGCCTCCTTCCTTTCATACTTTGTTTGTCTGCTTTTATGCTGCAATTGTTGTTCTTTACATCAGTGATCATACTATCTCCCCGGCTTACTGTCTAATGCGTAAAAATTATGGCAGGTTATAGCCAAAATCTATAACCTGCCACTTCTTGTAAGCTTTGCTTTTTTCGCTTTCTGTCTGATCCGTATTTAATCCAGCACCATCTTCTTATACTTGGTCAGTGCATCGATGTATTTTTTACCGATCTCACTGATAATGGCATCTTTCCTTGTGATGTAACCGATGGTCATGGTCTCATCCG
Organism: Lachnospiraceae bacterium; assembly: GCA_024685005.1. Classification (GTDB taxonomy): domain Bacteria; phylum Bacillota; class Clostridia; order Lachnospirales; family Lachnospiraceae; genus RGIG7926. Next base: position 15,249 of record JAIKWF010000048.1, on the reverse strand, counting down.
TTTCAAGCTTAATGCCGCAGTAGTCTTTACCGTTCAGATCCCCGCACAGGATTCCGGAGCAAAGGGTATATCCGTTTACTTCCTTGATCAGATTCAGCATGGTGGCTCTGTCACTGACCCGGATGGTCTGTTTGTACATATGGGTGCTGAGCACCTCTTCCGCATAGTACGCCGAGTTATACTGTCCCTGATCAAAGGTCAGGCATGGATATTCATCCAGTTCTTCCATCAAAATGGGCTCTCCGCTTTTGAGCTTTTCCGCCGCCAGGGGATTCTTCTTACTGATGTAAACATAGATATGGCAGTCGAATAGCGGGGTAAACGCAAGGCCTGCTTCCGACAGCACTTTGCCCAGAACCTTTTTGTTAAAATCATTCTGATACAGCACACCGATCTCACTTTTCTGGTTTTTCACATTGTCAATGATCTCATGGGTCTTGGTTTCATGGACCTCAAACTCATAATCATCGTAGCCGTATTTTTTTACCACTTCCATAAACGCTTTTACCGCGAAAGAGTAATGCTGCATGGATACGCTAAACTGACGCTTGATGTTGGTCTTGGAAATGTATTTTGTATCGAGAATGTCATACTGCTCCACCACGGATCTGGCATAGCCCAAAAACTCCGCTCCCTTTACCGTCAGGGAAATACCTGTTTTGGAACGGATAAAAATATCAAATCCCAGCTCATCCTCTAAGGCATGCATGGCACCTGTAAGGGATGGCTGCGAGATAAACAGTTTTTTTGCCGCATCATTTAAAGAATTCTCTTTGGATATGGCAATGGCATATTTTAGCTGATTCAGTGTCATAGTTTTTTCCTTTCTCTTCTCTTTCTCCGGATCCTATTGATGTGTCTCTCAAAGTCTCCGTTTTTCAAAAGTTTTGCCAGAACATACTGATCAAATATGGGCACAGTACAGGAATAAAATCCCAGCTTTTCATTAAACGCCGCCTCCAGGGACGGAGGCAGGATCATGTATCCGATTCTCATGGAAGGCGCCAGTGTCCTTGAAAAGGTGTTCAGGTAGATCACTTTTACCTCCGGATCCATGGAAAACAGAGGTTGTTCGATCCTTCTGGATACGGTAAGCTCCGAATCATAATTATCTTCTATGAGAATACCATCCCGTTTTTTGGCCCACCTGATGTATTCGTTTTTCTTGGAAATGGTTGCGGTAACGCCGGAAGGAAAGCTGTTAAAGGGCGTAACGTGCAAGACCTTTGCCCTCGTACGCGCAAGCTCCCCTGCGGGAATACCGTCGGCTCCAAGGCTTAGCAGATCACAGGAAATATCCATGGCCCGGTAAACATCCCGGATCTTTCCATAGGAAGGATCCTCTATGGCAATGGTCTGACCCGCTCCCAAAAGCTGGGCGATGAGGCCGTAAAGATACTCCGCACCGGAACCGATGATCACCTGGGAAGGCCGTATCACAATGCCCCGGCTTCTTGCCAGATAGTGACAGATCTCTTCCCTCAGAAGTGCACACCCATGATTAGGTGATTTTATCAGAATATCATCACCGTAATCAAGCAAAACTTTCCGCATGGTTTTGGCAAGAACGGAAAAAGGAAATTCTCCTTTGGTCTGTGTGACCGGTTCAGTTTCCCTGTCATTCTCCTTTTCAACGATCTCTTCTTTTACGGATTCCGTGAGAAAATCTTCTCCCTTATAGATCACAAAAACGCCGCTTCGCTGTCTGTTTTGCACATAGCCTTCTTCATTTAAAAGCTCCACCGCATGCTCTGCGGTGATCACACTCACCCCTGTTTCCTCGGCAATATTCCGTTTGGAAGGAATCTTGCTGCCGTAAGGGTACACACCGGATTCTATATCGGAAACAAAATAGCGATATAGCTGTATATAAGCCGGTGTCTGGCTTTTTTTATCAATCCTGTAATTCATCTGGTTATATCATTTTCTCCCATTCTGGTTATTTCGCATATCCAGATTTATGATAAACTCTCAACTAACAAATGTAAAGGAGCAAATGAAAAATGACAAAGACAAAACGACTTGCAACCATTCGAATTTCTTCCGCCGCCGTATTTATGGCTTTAAATATCATCATGTCCTCCTTCGGCGTTCCCGTTCCCGGCGGACATCTTTATCTTTGTGATGTAGTCATATGTCTGGCTGCCATCATCCTGGATCCCCTGGATGCCTTTTTTGTAGGCGGTATCGGATCCTTCCTGGGAGATCTTCTCTTCTACCCGCTGCCCATGTTCGTTTCTCTTGTAACCCACGGACTGCAGGCTGTTGTGATCTCTCTGATCTCTCATTATACCTTGAAAAACCACCCGAAGATTGCTTCCGGTATTGGCGTGACCGTAGGCGGCGTGATCATGGTTGTGGGTTATACCCTGGGTAAGATCTACGTATACAGCACCTTCGAATATGCCATGATAAAGCTTCCTTACGAGATCGCACAGGCAACGGTAGGAGCCGTTCTCGGCATGATCCTGTGCTGGAATTTCGGATTGCATTCCCTGTTTTCAAAGGTCACGGGAATCACAGATTGATCGTTCGTTTTTCTTTTGACAGTTTCCTGTCATGGGGCAGCCACAACATGGGCTGCCCTTTTTTTTATTCCGAAAAACAGTGATGCATGCCGCGATGAACAAAACTGCTAAAACGGCTCCGATGATAAGATCGATCATAGTTATCTCCTGCTTACTTTTCCGCTGCTGTTATCTGCCGCTGTTTCCTCAGTGGTTCATCTGAAGTTGTTTCTCCAGCGGTTCATCTGAAACTGCTTTCCTCTTTTGTATATCAGTCGCCCCTGTTTCTGCGTCCCTTCCCGCACAGCTCCCAGAATGCCACCGCCGATGAAGCTGCCACATTTAAGGAATCCACTCCGTTATGCATGGGTCTGCTCCCTTTTATCTGTATTCCGCTCTACTATACCATATCGGCACCTCCGGGTGACAGGAAATGCAGAAAAAACTATCAAAATCGGAGCTGAAATGATATGATGTTGTTTGGCGAAATCCAAAGAAAACTGCGAGGTATGATTCATGACAGGTGAAAAACAGTATACCATCATGGTGATCGATGATGATGTGACCATCGGAAATATGCTGCAGGAAGCGCTGCAAAAAGCTTCCTACCGGGTGCTTCGGGCCTATTCCGGCACCGAGGCTTTGATGATCCTGGAAAAAGAGCGGCCGGACCTGATCCTTTTGGACCTCATGCTTCCCGGCCTTTCCGGGGAAGAGCTGCTGCCCCGCCTTTCCGGAATCCTCACCATTGTCATGAGCGCCAAAACAGATCTGGAAAATAAAGTAAAGCTCTTATACGACGGTGCCAGTGACTATGTGACCAAGCCCTTCGTCATTGCTGAGCTGATGGCAAGGATCTCTGCCCTGCTTCGCTTATCCGGCATAAAAAACGGGCAAAATGCTGCCGCCGAAGAGTCAGACGGTCTGCTCCGGGCAGGGATCTTTACCCTGGATCCATCCCTGTTTTGCGTATCCGCCAATGACAGGGAAGTATCACTTACCAGAACCGAGGCCGCTATCCTGCAGATCCTGATGCAAAATCCCAACAGGCCCCTGAGCCGCAGCACCATCCTGGATCGGATCAGCGATAATACCCCGGACTGTACCGAACGATCCCTGAAACAACACGTCAGCAACCTGCGTAAAAAGCTGGAAACACTGGACGGCACGGACCATATCGAAGCCATCTACGGCATCGGTTTTAAGCTTTCCGTATAATCTTGACCATATCTTGACGATTCCTTTACCACTTCCTTGACCCGGAAGTGGTATATTTTTTCTCGGGCAAGGGAAAACGCCCAATTCAATCGCACTTCAAAAGAAAGGATCACAACATGGAATACGTTTTTAAAAGTAACGATCTGCAGAAAAAATACGGCACCTTTGAGGCTCTGACGGGACTGAACATGGAGATCCCCAAAGGTTCTATATACGGCTTCGTCGGCAAGAACGGTGCCGGCAAGACCACAACCATCCGCCTGCTTTGCGGGCTGCAAAAACCCACCGCCGGTTCCTTTGAACTGATGGGGATCAAAAACGATTCCCCCGAGATCACAAGTGCAAGAGCCAGAATGGGAGCGGTTGTGGAATCTCCTGCCATCTATAAAGACTTAAGCGCAAAAGACAATATGATCCAGCAATGCCTGATGCTGGGCCTTCCGGATTTCTCCTGCGTGGATGAGCTCCTTGCCTTGGTAGGGCTTTCCGATACGGGAAAAAAGAGGGCCAAGAACTTTTCCCTGGGTATGCGGCAGCGCCTGGGACTGGCCATCGCTCTTTGCGGCAATCCCGACTTTATCATTCTGGACGAACCCACCAACGGACTGGATCCCCAGGGTATCATTGAAATCCGGGAACTGATCCTGAAGCTGAACCACGAACGAGGCATCACCTTCCTGATCTCCAGCCATATTCTGGATGAGCTTTCCAAGCTGGCAACCCACTACGGTTTTATCGATAAAGGCCGCATCGTACGCCAGATGAGCAGCGATGAGCTGAAAGCAGAATGCCGCAAATCCAACCGCATGACAGTTAGCGATACCAAACTTTTAGCAAAAGCTCTGGAAGAAAAAAATCTGGAATACAAGATTCTGGATGCCAATCAGGCAGATGTTTACGGACAGATCAACTTTTCGGAAATGGCCAAGATCTGTGAGCAGGTAGGCTGTGAGATCCGAACCATGGAAGAACACGACGAAAGTCTGGAAGCCTTTTACCTGTCTCTTCTGGGAGGAAATGAGAATGTTTAGAATCCTGTATTCCGATATGCGAAAGCTCGCTCATGACCGGGGTTTTCTCGCAACATTGTCGGTAAATGTTTTTTATCCGCTGGTCATAACCCTTTTCCTCATGGCGATTTCCCAAATCTTCTACCATGAAAGGCTTTTTGCGGACCAGGTATGCTTTCAATTCCAGTCCATCGCCATTTTCCTGGTAACAGCCGGGACGCTGCTTTTTACCATGAGCGAATACGCAGACGGATGCATCCGTAACAAGATCATATCAGGCGCAAAGCGAAGTGATATCTTCTTATCCGCTGCGGTAATGGGGGGCTTTCAGGGTGTTCTCCACAGCTTTACGGGATGCCTCACCGCACTTCTGATCCGGCTGCTCCTTACCGGAGAATACCAGACTTACACCATTCCCGAAGTTGCGGATTACTGGCTGATCACCACCATGGCCTGCGCATCCATCGGTGTTTTTACCACCATGCTGATCATGATCTTCGGCGGTAAAAAGGCTTCTTATATCCTGGGGCTTTTCATTGCAACCTTCATGAAGATCATGAGTCTGAGCGTACTAGATAAGCTGTATCCCGAAAAAGGGCATTGCCGTCTTACGGGTGCAAAGTTAGCAGTATACAACTTTATTGACCGGTTCGTACCTTATACCCAGTTAAGCTTCCGCCCTCACAGGCCCTTTACGGATTATATGGCAGGAAGCGCCGGACTGATCATCCTGTCTCTTGTGATCGGACTGATCCTTTTTAACCGGAAAGAATTACAGTAAAAACATAAATCAGAAAGGATACTCTCATGTTCAACCTTTATAAAGCAAATGTAAAACGTTCTTTTCTTCATATTTTCTATCTGCTGGGACTTGTGATCGCACTGATCGGTACCTTTGCTTCTTCCAAAACGGTGCTGTTTCCCTTTTTGCAAAATGCACAGCCCCATCAGAAAATGTTCTTTGTAAGTGCGGCAATGGTGGCCTTTTACACCATCTTCACACCGGTTTTTACCAACATCGAATACAGCGACGGTGTGATCCGCAATAAAGTGATCGCCGGCTATCGGCAGACACAGATCTATTTCGGTTATCTGTTTGCAAATATGACAAGCGCTGTTATCATGTGGGGCGCTTACATGGTCGGCGGTATCCTTGGAGGCGCAAGACTTAGCGGCAAATATGTTGTGTATAATGCAGTCATTCTCTTTGCGGTTCTGAATTATGTATCCACCATGCAGCTTATTTCCTTCCGGCTCCGCAAACTGATTCCCCTTGTGATCACAGCTACCCTTTTATTCCAGGCCTGCTTTACCGGGGTCATGATGGGCAATCTGATGATCATGTATGCCGAGGGGAGCTCTGTTCTCCCCTGTGCCATCCTTTATAACATCTCCGCTCTGGGACAGTATTTTTCCATGTGCGGATTTGCGGATGAGGCTGCCAATCCCGGCGCCCCCATCCAGATCCTGATCTCTCTTGTCGTCATCCTGCTTACCTCCCTTGTGGGAACCATAAAGCTCAATGACAGGGATCTTCTGTAAGAATCATAAACAGAACCGAAAACAGAAAGGCAAAATCATGAAACAATATAAAAACATCACCGCTCTGATCTTCACAGCTGTGCTGCTGTTTGTGGCAGCATTGTCCATTCTCCGCTTCGGAAACTTTTTTGATCCGGAAAAGAAAATCTCCGGCATCGAAGAGGCCGGCAAATCCTTTTCGGAATTTACCATTCCGAAAGATGTCCGCGTCATCGGCATCGGAGAAGCCACCCACGGCAACTGTGAATTCCAGACCGCCAAAAAAGAAGTGCTTGAAAAAGTGGTAGACTGTGGCTGCGGTCGTTCCATCAGCTTTGAGCTGTCGGTAGGTCAGGGGGCCCGGATCAACGATGCCATTCACGAAAATGAAACGGATCTGAGTGATCTGATCAGCACCATGGATTATCCCATCTATGATACGCAGCAGATTGTGGATCTTCTGGAATGGATGCGGGAATACAATCACGACCTGCCCTATGAAGAGTCCCTTATGTTCTACGGCGTGGATATGCAGGGCGCTTATCAGTCCGTAGTCTATCTGCAGCAGCTCTGCCAAAAGGGATGCGACTTCTTTTCCAAAGAAGAAGCGGAGCGGATTTTATCCTATGATACCGAAGGATCGGAATTTATCAAAGACAGGGATTTCTTTGAAGCTTTGACAAAACGTTTTTCGGCAGCAGAAAGCCTTCGTGAAAAACAGTTAGCGGTGCTAACCAATGTGATCCTGCAAAGCGCCGATGCACCGAATTTTGAAAAAAATCCCGGTGCATACGGCAATCACAGGGACAACTGTATGGCGCTGAATCTGCAGCAGTATTCCCGGCTGGAAGAAGTCCGGGGGTATTCCCAGGTTGTTATCACCGCCCACAACGGTCATACCATGAAAGGCTCCTCTTCCATGGGCGGGAGCGATACGGACCTTACTATGGGAGAGCGGATCAACAGACTCTTTGAAGGAAGCTATTACAGCATCGGAACGGAGTACTACAACACCATCGTTAACATTCACACCGCAGGAACCTTTGACGAGAAATATGAGCGGCTGGATCACAGCTATTGCAGCGATGATCCCCTGGCCTATCAGGCCCGCTTTTTCGAGGGTGGAAGATACTGTCTGGATCTTGGCAGTATTGCGGATGAAACCTCCCGCCTGTATCACCTCCTGCACTCTCCCTGCTTTTTCGGCATGATCGGAGAAGGCTACAGCCCTTTAAATGATATCGGCAAAGCGGACCGCTACCGCATCGTACCTGCAGACCGGTTTGACGCCATCCTGTATTACTATGACTGCACTCCCATCCGCCCCCTGCACTATTAGTCTGAATATGCTATAATGACAGGTATCACCGACAGGCGTTAATTTGAAAACGAGGGCATTTTATGAGCTATTTTGTGAACTATCTACTGATCATCAGTATCCTGATCAACGTGTTTCTGGCCTGCAAGATCCTGGCCATGAAATTATCCCTGCGGGAGCTTCGCACCGGTTTTTACCAGCGGGGCTCCTTTATGCTGGATACTAATACCACGCTTCGGGTACAGAGCCGGGATCGGGACATTTTGTCTCTGGCCATCACCATGAATGAGCAGCTTTCCAATCTGCGAGGCGCCTATCACAAATACGTAAGAGGTGATAAGGAGGTCAAAACCGCCATCACCAATATCGCCCACGACCTGCGCACTCCCCTGACCGCCATCTTAGGCTATCTGGAGCTTTGCGATGATCTGACTCTTTGTGAGGAAGCGGAAAAAAATCTTGCCATCATCAAAGACCGGGCCATCCACATGAAAAAACTTACGGAGGAACTCTTTGAGTTTTCCGTTCTTTCCACGGAAGAGATCCGCGAAGAAAAAGTCCCCGTGAACATCGGACATGTTCTCGAGGACTGTATCATGAATTTTTATCCCGACTTTACCCGTCGGGGGATCGAGCCTGTTTTACACATTACGGAAAATCCGGTGCAGCGGACGCTTTATCCTTCCTATGTGGAGCGCATCATCACGAATCTTTTAAACAACGCCGTAAAATACAGCGATGGCGATCTGGAGGTGACACTGACAGATAATGCTCTTCTTCGGATCACCAACTCTGCGCAGAATCTTTCCACCGTGGATGTCAACAAACTGTTTGACCGGTTTTTCACCGTGGAAAACGGCAGAAACAATTCCACCGGTCTGGGGTTGTCCATTGTAAAGCTCTTTGCCGAGCGAATGAACTGCGCTCTGGATGCCGATTATGATAACGGAAAGCTGTCTATCACCATACAGTTTTAGTTTTCTTTCCGCAGGCTTACTTTTTCAAAGTATTTTTTCAGAATTACCCTTCCCTGTGACTTGTAAAAATCCTCTGCGATCTGACGGGCGATTCCCTCGTAATAGTCATACATCTTAGCCGGCTCGTATACATTTTCCGGATTATAAAACGGAAATCTGGAATCGATCTTCATCTTGTAGGTCTTTTTATTTCCCAGTCTCTGAATAAACAGCATCATGCCGAGGGCAAATTTAAATCTTGCCAGGGGGGAAACAACTGTCTCCGTAAAATCGGGGAACTGCTTGAGCAGATTGATGGCTTTATTTGGCTCAAACAAGGCGTAATACTGCAGCAAAAGACCGGTATTCACCTTTAAAAGTCCCATTTTGACAATGGCCTTTCTGGCATCTGCGGCAAATCCCGCAAGCTCCTCTCCAAGGCCGGCCGGCAGCATCTTTCCATACAGCTGTTTTTCCACGGCATAGTCTATCAGAGTGCAATACACGCTATAGGGCTGTACCGTGCAGTTCAGACGGCCCGATATAACATTTTCGGCTTTTTTTCTTGCCTCGGAATACTTATCCAAGTGCAGATCATAACCGATCTCGCTGGAAATCTCGCAGGCAGCGCAGTCTGTCATGGAATCCCTTTTCTGGGTTAAATACAGCTGATAGTACTCCTTTGCCTTTTCATCATCTATATCGTAGTAGTACTCCACGGCGCTCATATAAAGGGACCGAAAGGTGTAACCTGCCTTTTTGTATCGAATAACCGAATCCTGTAACAGTTTCTCAAACTGCGGCGTCGTCACCTGATAAAACTCCCAGCCATCTCCCAGAAGCCATTTATACCGCCAAAGCACATTGTAGTGGTAAGGATCACTTCCCTTTTGATCGATGATCGCATCACTGAGTTTCAGGATTGCCTGATAAATTGCAAACACCTTTACCGGATCCAGCCCTGTTTTTTCGGAAAGGCGGCTTAACAGCTCCATGGTATAAACATATCCCACATCAATAAGAAGCTTGTTTTGGGCCATAAAGATCTGGGACAGATGCTTATATTCCATCATCCCCGCATACACCAGCTCTTCATGCATCAGCTTTAAGTCCCGGCCTGTCACATACCCCTTTGTGGTATGGAACAGCAGGGAATCAATGAAGACATCAAACATCTCTTCATCCGTTACCGCAATGCTTCGGATGGCCAGTTCGTGGATCTGCATAAACTGATCGAACAACGCCCTGTTCCCGTTTGCAAGATTCGTCAGATATTCGATGATGCACTCACCAAGTTCCTCGCTGGTCTGCTCTAAGATCTCATCCCGGTAAAAAGATTCCCTGGAGGCAGTGGGCCGAAGATTCTTTGTGTTAACGATACATTTGGTAAAAAACGCCCAATCCGGAAGAAGGTCTTCTCCCTTGGTGGTAAGGAGCGTATTTTTCAGATAGATCAGGTGGCTTTGCCGGATGGTGGGCTGTACGGTGTAGGGCAAAATATATGCCACGCCGGATGCCAGGCCCGCTTCCGAATGAAGCACCACCGCATTTTGTAAAAGCTCTCTGATATATACATCCGGATCACTGTAAAGATGATCGGAAAGGATCTCGATCATACCTCCGAGATTTACTTTAAATCTGTGTTCGGACATTTCCCCCTCCTGTCATAGGCATTTTTGCTTTGTTAGTGCAAGCTTACTCAGTATAACAAAAAAGCACACAAAAAACAAAAAATCTGTTATAATGCTGATTTGGTAAAAATATGTAGGAGAAAAAATATGTGGATCTGGCTTGTTTTATTATATGGCCTGCTGAAAGGCTGTCGGGAAATCTGTAAAAAGAAGGCACTGCTAACTTCTTCATCCATTGAAGTGCTTTTGATCTATACCTGTGTATCATTTCTGCTGGTGGTTCCCGATTTCAGAAATGCAATGGGCATGGAGCCCCGTTTTTATTTTTATGTTGCCGTCAAATCCTTTGTGATCTTCCTGGCATGGATCATGAGTTTTATCGCCATCCGGAATCTGCCCCTTTCCATGTACGGGGTGCTTGACCTTTCCAGGGTGCTTTTTTCCACCCTTCTGGGCGTCGTTGTCTTAGGGGAGGCCATCACGCCCCTGCATACCTTCGGGCTGATCCTGGTATGCACCGGTCTTTTGCTGTTAAAGGTCCGGCTGAAAAAACCGGTACCCGAACAGGGCGAAGGATCTGACCTTCCGGACAAATTGAAGAACATCCAAAAAAGATACTCTGCCGGGATCATCATCGTAGCGCTGGTCTCCTGCATGCTCAATTCCGTATCCGGCCTGATGGACAAGCTCCTGACCCGGCATATCAACAGTTCCCAGCTTCAGTTTTGGTACATGCTGTTTCTGAGCATATTTTATATTGTCTATGCTTTTGCCATGCGGGAAAAGATCAGTATCAAGAGAGCCCTGAAAAACAAATGGATCTGGCTCTTATCCATCATGTTCGTCATTGCGGACCGTGCCCTTTTCATCGCAAACAGAGACCCCGCCAGCGAAGTAACGGTTATGACACTCCTAAAACAAGCCGGCGCAGTGGTTACAATACTGGCCGGCAAGTTCCTGTTCAAAGAAAAAAATGTTGGTCATAAGCTGATCTGTGCTGCCATCATCATAGCAGGGATCGTGCTTGGCGTTTTATAGTTTGTCATTTTTCGTTTTTCTCTAACACAATATGATAGGTACCATCGGTATTACCGACTGTGGAAGTATTTTTAAACATCGTTCTGTTCGATGCCGGAAGAATGCAGTTATAAAAATCTTCATAGGCACCTTTTCCGAAAACATCGATCTTACTTTTTCCCATATCATCAAGATAGGAAATCATCTTATCCTCATCAGCCTGTTTTCCTACTTTGTCGTAGCCTTTCGGAACAAAAACAACGGGACAGGCCCCCGGCGGGATCTGAAGGGTGAAGGTATCGTCTGTCCGGTCCGTAATGACTACGTCAGCCGCTTCATAACCGCCGCTGAGAAGCATTGGATCGATCCTTGGTTTAATGATCTGTCCGTTTTCATCCAGCTCTGCCCGGAAGACTTTCAGATAACCGGCGTATACATCCGATCCGGCATCCTGCGTACACAGGTAGGTTGCCTCGATGGCATCTATTTCATAGTGAGCTTCGCATTGTCCGCTGCTGCCCCATTCCATAGGTGGCTGAAAACTGACAGAGGCAGCGTTGGGTAGCTTTTCGAATAGTGTTTTATCATAGGGTCTGATGGTTTCTTCGTATACGGTTACAAAAAAGAAAAGCTCCATCTCTCCTCTCAGGACCTGCCCCGCAAACTCTTCCGGACTCATATCTGCCGGCAAAAATTCGGCCGGCGATGTTCTTGATTCGATATCAAAATCCTCCACATCGTTTTCCACGTGGGTGGTAATTGACGGCTCAGTCAGAAGCAGATCCAGCCGCCCTGCATCGGAACCGAGTTCTTTCGCCACGCCTTCCTTCACAAATTCGACCATCTTATCATAGTCTTTGGAAAGATACATTCTGTCATGCTCATAGTCATATCGATAGGAGTAGGTTTCTCTTCCCTCACGGTATTTTCCTTCGATGATCATGAAAAGATCCCGGCCGTCCGCATAGGCCTGCGCTTTCCTTGAGATTTTAACATCCGGCATGTTTTCTTTGAACCACTCTCTTGCCTCCTGGGCATGTGCTTTTGCGATGGCCTTTTTATGCTCCCTTGTATAGGCAGGAGGTCTGCATCCCGTCAAAACGCAGGCCAGCAACAAAACAAATACCATGCTGATCTGCTTCTGCCTTGCTTTTTTCCCTTCTGTTTTCTTCATATTTACCCCTCTCCAGTTCACTGTATTCGCAGCATCTGTCCCAATCATTTCGGCAAATGAGCACCATAATAATACTTTTTATTGTATGCATAATCTCATATCCCTGTATTTCTGAACCTTATCTTCAAATCCCAGTTTTTTATAGATCGGATATCCTTCATCCGTAGCGATCAGATCAATTCGACTGATCTTATGCTCCTTTGCATAATCAATCATGTTTTTCATAAGCTGTGAGCAAATACCTCTTCCGCGATAGCCTTCTTCCGTATATACGCTTAAAACCTCCGTATCAAGCCCATTAAGGAAAAACGGATTTGCAGGTTTTTCAATGATCAGAAGATATGCCGCTGCGACAAGTCTTCCCTCAGCTCTTGCCACAAAAGCGATCAGCTTTTTCCCGAGTTCTCTTTCAAAATATCCCGGAAGTTGTTTTTCCATTCCTTCTCTTTCTTCATCCGTTATGGAACCGAAATCATCGATCATATACAGAATTCTGAGACGTACAAGTTCCGGTATATCATTCAGATCAGCAATATCAAATACAACATCATCCGCCATCTTAGTTCCTCGCTTTCCCATCCCTGTTTGATTTATTCACGCATAGCATTGGTTCCTTCAGTTTTCTTCAAGTATCCGAAACGCCTCTTTATAAACCTGTCCCAGGATTTCCTGTACTTTTTGAAACTCATATTTCTCATGCAATCTTGTCTGTACCTTCAGGAATTCCTTCTTTCCATGCTTCCTGATATATATGGACTGGGCCCTTGCTGCATTTGCTCCGTCATTGGACGGTACATAGAATCCTTTTTCACAGGTCTCAAGTTCACTGCATTCGTAGCATCCGTCTATATTCTTCTCACTACAGCATTTTACATTAGGGCATATCCTACCTTCAGAGCATGTTGCAAATGAACAGGCATTATACTTCGTTCTGCAGCCTCCGCACCACTCCGCAAGAAAGCAGTGGTTACAGGATAATCCGCATATGGCGACAGGATCCACACCCTTTCTCGCGATTTTGCAAAGCCGGTTCTTGATTCGCTGCATCGCTTCAATATGCATGATCCAATGGCGGGAAAAAGGCAATTGATAAAAAGCCTCCTCGGGATACCCCTCTACGATCCGGGTTATCTGCTGAAACAACTCTTCTCTGAATGCAATCAGTTTCTCGATCGCTTCGCCAAATGAAGCTTCTTTTGACAAGATTTTTTGTATTTCCTTATTTTTCTCCGACCAATCCTTATCCATATCCATTTCCCCCTGCCTTATACTTTTGGAACAATAAAATCAATACTTTATATTTCTTCATTTTTCACAGTTGTTTCTTATCCATCCCTATCCACTGTACGAAAGCTGTCTTATCGCTGCTATTATACCCTGCCTTCTCATAGAAATGAAGTGTCTCCGGCTTCTTTGAGCCGGTAAGGAGCATCATCTTATAACAATTCTCCTGCTCCGCTATTTTCCTTGCAAAGTCCAGGCACTCACCGGCATATCCATTGCCTCTGTAATCCGCATGTGTTACTACATTTTCAACAAAAGCATATGGCCTCACATTTCTTGTCAGATTCGGTATAATCACGCATACACAGGAAGAAACGATCTGCCCATCGATTTCATTCACGATCAGATGATGATTCGGATCATCGATGATCTGATCCCATGTTTTTTCAAGGTGCGCATTTTGCTCCGGAATGCTGTCTTCATGCAAAAACAGATAAAGCCCAAGCAACGCATCTAAGTCTTCTTTTCTTGCTTCCCGTACCATATCAAGTTTCCTGATTATTGTTGTTCAAAAGCACTACCATCTCGACGTCGTTTCCTGTGGGTAAAATCTATATTTCCGTATTTCTCATATATCTGGCATCTTTATAGGTTCCGATCTTTTTGATCTTATTATCCTTAAGCATCTTTCCCAGAACCAGTTCAACGGTTTTTACGCTGACATCCGGTAGTTTTGCAATAATATCCTGCTTTGATACCGGTACTATCGCTCCCATCAAAATACTCTCAACTCTCTCGGACTTCTTTGCCTTTTTCAGAGAAATATCCGTAAAGGACTCATCCAGATCTTTGAAGCACTTATAGAGGACCTGTAGGAAACTCACAATAAACGGAACATAGTCATTTTCATTCTCATGCCATTTATCAGAAGACATCCTAAGCGCTTCATAATAACTGTCCTTATACTTGTTAATCTGTCCTTCAAATGAAACGTATCTTACAATGTCATAGCCGGACTTATATAGAAGCAGAACCGTCAGCAACCTGGAAATTCTGCCATTCCCATCCATAAAAGGATGAATACATAAGAAATCCAAAACAAAACAGGGAATAAGTAAAAGCGGTGAAATCTCATAATCCTGTCTTGCATCATAGTATGCCAAAAGAAGCTGTTCCATCTCGTCGCTTACTATTTCGGCAGAAACAGGCTTAAATCGAATGCGCCTGCTTCCGTCCGGTCCGATTTCCATGATAAAGTTATCGCTCGTTTTATATTTGCCGGCTTCACGCTGGTTTGTCTGAGCCAAAAGCATCTCGTGAAAATAAAGGATCGTTTCCTCTTTAATATCATGATTCGCTTGTTCTGTATGTATCAGATTAAGTGCATCCTTATACCCCGAAATCTCCATTTCATCATGTGTCACTGGAGTTGCACCATCCACAATATCCTTTATCCTTGCATCTGTGGTAACAATTCCCTCAATTGCGTTACTGCCTTTAACAGATTCAACAATTGCCTTATGGCGCAAGATTTCAAATGTTTCACTATATTGAAGTTTACGAAACTCTTCTTTTGACCTGAGATCCGATATGATATCTGTCAATCCGACTATATTGCCGGGAACAGATTTTTTCAGAAATGAATAATCATATCTATGCATTTCATTTCCTCC